>DAOTYT010000294.1:0-28301 GCA_034434615.1 Anaerolineae bacterium
ACATACCCGGCGATGTGCTGATCCTGCTCGGCGACGCCCATCGTCGCATCGATCAACAGCAGCGCGACATCGGAACGCTCAACGGCCTTCATCGCCCGCAGCACGCTGTACTTTTCGACGCCCGGTTCAATGCGCCCACGCCGTCGAATGCCGGCGGTGTCGATCAAGGTGACGGGCTGGCCGTGCCACTGAATCGTGCTGTCGATCGCATCGCGCGTCGTCCCGGCCACCTCGCTGACGATCACGCGGTCTTCGCCCAACAGCCGGTTGACCAGACTGCTCTTGCCCACATTAGGACGCCCGACGATGGCGATCTTTAGATGCGCATCGTCGTCGGAGTCGTCCTCTGGCGGGATCGCGGCCTGATCAAGGCCCAGCGCCTCGTAAAGGCCGTCGAGCAGATCGCCAACGCCGAGGCCATGGATCGCGCTGATGGGAAAGACGGCCCCTAACCCAAGCCCAAAGAACTCGACCGCATCATCGAAGCGGCCCAAATGATCGGCCTTGTTGGCCGCGATGATCACCGGTTTCTGCGAACGACGCAGGATCTCGGCGACTTCTTCATCAGCAGCGGTGATACCCGCCACCGCATCGACGACCATAATAACGGCATCGGCATCGCTGATCGCCATGAGCGCTTGTGCTTTGATCTGCGGCACAAAGTCTGCACTGCCCTCAGCCAGCGGCGCAGTGTCGCGCGCGCCGCGCGGTTGGTAGACCTCAATGCCTCCGGTATCAACCACGCGAAATTCAACGCCGCGCCAGTCAAACTCGGCCTGCAAACGATCGCGCGTGGTGCCCGGGATCTCATCCGTCACCGCCATACGCTCGCCAACCAGGCGATTGAACAGCGTGCTTTTGCCGACATTCGGCCGCCCAACCAGTGCGACCAGAGGTTTGCGCGCCATAAGGCTGTTCCTACCTAAATGAACAGGCGCCGCCGACGGAGACGCCTGTTGTTCTGCGTTACATATCATATTATAGCAAATGTGCTGGTAACTTCGTAGGCCAGATTTTGCCGTGCCTTCACTGTTACGGCGTCGTTAGGGCGTCGATGGTGTCGCAGTGGCGGCGGCAGGCGTAGTTTCGGCCGGCGCGGCGGTCTCTGTGATCGCTGGCGTTTCAGTTGCCGGCGGCGGGAAAATGTCAACGTCGATGACGGAGGGCAGCACCGTGACGTTAGTGCCCGGCGCGCCCTGCGCGACGGCCGTCAGCCGGTAGCTTGTGCCCGCCCCTAAACCCGTCACATCGACGGCGACGCGCAGCATATCTGATGTCATTGCATCGAGCAGCGGCTGCGGCCCGGTGATGATCAGCGCCACCCTCGACGGATCGAGTCGGTAGGAGAAGCCCTCGCGCGCGCCGACGACGCTCACCTCAACCGAGTCAAACTGCCGGGTGACCGTTTGCGCCGCGACGCCAATCGAGACGGTCACATAAGGGTCATTGACCAACAAGAACAGCGCATCTGGCAGATCGATCGGGACGACCAAGGTGAAATCGGCCGTGCGATTGGTCAAGTCGATCGGCACCGTGAAGAAGACATCCGGAATGGTCTCCACGCGGCCGATCGGCGCAGCGACAAATACCGACTGCGGATCATAGGTAAATGACGTGATGAAGTAGCCTTCGGGCAGTTCTCCTTCGAGAATGGGACGCACATTGACTTCGCGGACGGTCTCGCTTAACTGCATCTCTACGGTGACGTTGATCATATAAGGATTGATGACAACATCAGTGACGATGTCGCCATCGGCGTTGACGGCGACCGCGCGCACGAGATCGACGAACGTGCCGCGCTGTCCTTGCAGGTTGAGCGGAACCTCGACAGCGACAATCTCCGAGACGCGGCTCTGCGGGCCGCTCACCTCGGCTTGCAGGGCGTCAAAGCGAATGGCTGCGATCTCAACATCGGGCGGCGGCGGGTTGATGATGCGCTCGCGCACCGGCACAAGTTGGGCAGCTTCCAATTCCAGCGAAACGGTGATTTGGCTGGGCGAAATGCTCTCGACGCGCGCCCCCTGTGCCACCTGCGCTTGCAGCGGCACGACATGAGTCCCGGGTTCCAGCCCTTCAAGATTGGCCCAAACGACGACATCTTCGGCCGTGATCAACTGGCGTACAGACTGCGAGGATCGCAGTTGAACAGCGGCGGTCGCCGTCAAGCTGGCCTGATTGGTGATGATCAACCCTGGGGGGGCCTGAATTCGAATGGGCACCCGTTCCGGAAGACGCCACTGCTCCACCGGGTCTGACTGGGAGACAGCGGTCATCCACACGAGAAAAGCCAGCGCAAGCGAGCCGAGAAACCAGATTAAATTTTCCACCAACAAACGCTGGCCGGTGGGTTTACGCTGCTGCTGCATCACGCCTGTTTTCGCTGGTTATCACGCACTAAAAGTTGCGCCTGCTCGCGAAGCCGCTGGATCAGCGATGGCTGGCGCCGCCCCTCTGGCCCATAAAAAGCGTTGAGAATCGTCTGCAAACGCTTGGCATCGAGCCGCATGATCAAGCGGCCGCCGTTGGCGATCGAAATACGGCCAGTTTCTTCAGAAACGACGACGCAGATGGCATCGCTAACTTCGCTTAGCCCAATGGCGGCGCGGTGACGGGTGCCCAGCTTTGGGCCGCTCATTGACCGGCTGGAAGAAAGCGGCAGCACCGCCGAAGCCGCGGCGATTCTCCCCCGCTCATCGATGAGGGCTGCGCCGTCGTGCAGCTCCGTCTTAGGCCAAAAAATGGTCAGCAAAAGCTGGGCGCTGACATCGCTGTTGAGGGGGACGCCTGTCCGAATATATTCCTGCAGGCTGCTGTTGCGCTCCAGCACGATTAGGGCGCCATGCCGCCGCTCCGACAGGCGCTCGGCAGCGCGAACGACTTCATCGATGATGCGCGCGCGCAAATCATCTGCCGGCGCGCTGCGGCTGAACAAAATGCCGGCGCGCCCCAGCCGCTCGAGCATGCGCCGCAGCTCTGGCTGAAAGACGACTGGCACAGCAATGATCATAACGGTGAGCAGGGCGTTGAGCAAAAACCGAAGCGCCAGAAAATTGAAGACGTTGGAGACTAGGAACAGGATGGCCAGCAGCACCAGCAGGCCGCGAACCAGCGCCATCGCCTGCGTGCCGCGGACGATGAAGCTGACGCCGTAAAACAGCAGCGCCACCAGCAGGATATCGAGCAGCGCCGAGGCGTTGAGGCTGTCAAGCGTCCACAAAATTTCCACGACTTAACCGCCTAACTGCCGCAGCAGTTTATGATAGTCCTCGACGTTGTCAGGTTTGAGGCTGATGATTTGTTTGATCGTTTCGATGGCGTCTTTGTGCTGGCCTGCCTCAAGCTGAAGCTCGCCCAACGCATCGAGCTGGACGATCGCATCGCGGCTGCGCCCAAGCTGTCGGTAAATGAGCGCCAATCGCGAGCGCAGCGCTGTATTGGTCGGGTAAACGGTGACCAGCTCCTCAAGAAGCTGAGTGATGCGGTTAGCCTGTTTATTGCGGGCATACAGCCCCAACAGCTTATCGAGCCGGCGAATGGCTTCGACTTGGTTGCCCTGCCGGTAGTTCAAATCGACGAGCATACGATATGCGCGCTCATCAGTTGGATCAAGCTGAATGATTTCCTCGTAGGTCTTCTGGGCGCGCCGCATATCCAGCCGCATCTGTTCGATATCAGCGATGCGGTGCTTGATGTGCACTAACCTGTCGACCGGGGCATTGAGACGGTTGGCCAAACGCTCAGCGCGCATAAATGTATCGCGAGCGAGATCGATATCGCCAAGCTGATGATGGGCATCGGCCAAGTCGATATACTGCTCAAGCGCTTCGCTCCAGCGTTCTTCACTCTCTAACAGCTCAATTAAGCTTTCACGCACAGTGACATCGAGGGGCGCAATTTCCAACACGTAGGTGAGCACTTCAGAGGCGCGCTCATTCTCGCCGCGCGCCAGATAGGTCTTGGCGATCATGTTGTATTTGGTAATTGCGCTGCGCACGCGGCCTTCTTTCATCATGATCTCGGCCATGCGCATGTGCACCGGCAGATAATTGGGCGAGAACTCGACCGCGTGATGCGCTTCGTCCAGCGCTAGGATCAACTGTCCTTGCCGCATATACCGATCGATCAAAGCGATCGACTCGGTCAGCTTATCGCCGCGGGCCGCCGTCAGAATATCGATGACGCCGGTCTCGCCTTGTTCGCGCAGGGTATCTTCCAGCTGACGAGCCGTATCCTCAACGTGTAAGCGCCATTCTTTGCCCTCAAGCAGCGCGATGAAGCGCTGATTCATCGCGCTGAGCTGTTCTTCGTTGACGCGATCGATCACATCGCGCAAGCGGCGGTAGATGCTGGCCGGCGGTTCAAAGTCAAACGAGTCAAGGACGACCGCTTCATTTTGAGTGACCGCGTCGAGACATTCAAGCAGGCGGCGGGCGGCTGCTTTGTGCTCGCCCAGTTTAAAATAGGCCTGTCCCAGGCCATGCAGCGTACCGAGATACAGCTCCTGCGCAGAGAGCGCGCGCTCCAGATGACGCAGCGCGTCTCTTGGCCGGTTATCCAGCAGCAGCAGCGCTCCGAGGTTTAACTGCAAGGCGGGATGGCTTAAGACACCTTCGGCACGCTGGTACGCCTCGATCGCCGCTTTCGTTTGGCCCTGCCGGTGCGCTTCCAGCGCTTGCAGCAAGTCCGCCGCCGAGTCGAACGCGCCAGCCTCCATGACATAGGTTGCCAGCAATCCAAGCGAGTCGGTAATCGCTTCACCGATCGGCCCTAGGGTATCTTTGTTCAGCGCCTCTTGCTCGCGCGCGATCGGCTTCGCCTCAACCTCGACCACGCCGCCCCGCCCGCTGTTGGCGGAAACGTCATCGATAGGCGGCAAGATCTTACCGCCCGCCTCAAGGGCGCGCAGGGTGTTTAGGATCTGCGGGTTATTGCGATCAAGGCGCAGCGCGCGCTGGGTGGCTTTGATCGCCTTGTCGTGGTCACCAGTGCGCTGAAAATTGTAAGCGAGCGTCAGGTACTCGCGAACGGCTTTCTTTTTATCGCCGATGCGCTCGTAGGCCTGCGCGAGCTTGGCGTGCACGGGGATCAGGCCGGGCGTAAGGCGGGTTGCGCGCTCCCAATTATCGATCGCCTTATTCAGATCGCGCTGGCTTAGGTACACTTCCGAAACGCTGATGTACTGCTGCGCGGCCTCGCGCAGCCGCCCCATGCGTTCCAGCACGTCTGCATTCTTCTCGAGCGGGATTGGGTCGTCGGGCGCAAGCTGGTGAGCGCGCGTATAAACCTTGTACGCATCCTCCAGCCGCCCCACCTCCAGCAGGCTGAGGCCGAGATGGATGTGGGCCTCCGCATCTTGCGGGAACTCGCGGATCGCGCGCCCGTAAGCTGCAATCGCCACATGCCAATCTTGATCCCAGGCAGCACTATGCCCTGCGTTCATGGCTTGCTCGTATGCCTGTTGGTCTCCGGCCATGGTATCCTCTGCAGGATCAGCTCATCAATTTGACCAGCACAGCTTTCTGCATATGCAGCCGATTTTCCACCTGATCGAAGATGACCGAACGCGGGCCTTCGGCGACCTCATCGGTGATCTCCTGCCCGCGGTGTGCGGGCAGACAGTGCATGACGATCGCGTTGGGGCTGGCGTGTTCCATCAGCTCGCGATTGACCTGAAAGGGAGCCATCACTTCTAACCGCCGCGCCGTCTCGGCTTCCTGCCCCATGCTCACCCAGGTATCTGTGTAGACGACATCAGCGCCGCGCACTGCATCGACCGGATTATGATACAGCTCGATCTGGCTGCCGTGGCGCGCCGCGATCTCCCCGATGACCGCCAGATCCTCCTCAGAAATTTCATAGCCCGGCGGCGTGCCGATCGCGAAATGGCCGCCTAAATGGGCGACGACCTGACCAAGCGAAACGGCGACGTTATTCCCATCTCCCACGTAGGCGATGCGCCTGCCCTGCACGCCGCCAAGATGTTCATGGATCGTCAGCGCATCAGCCAGCGCCTGACATGGGTGCTGCGTGTCGCTCAACCCATTGATGACCGGCACCGTTGCATACTGCGCCAGCTCGATCACATCGCTGTGAGCAAAGACGCGCGCCATAATGCCATCGACCAAACGCGAGAGCGAGCGCGCGACATCGGCAACCGATTCGCGTTTCCCCAGCCTGACCTCATCTGGCCCGAGCATGACCGCACAGCCGCCGAGCTGCGCCATGCCCACCTCGAACGACACGCGCGTGCGCAGCGATGGTTTCTGAAAGACCAGTGCCAGCGTTTTCCCTCGCAAAATGGGAAGGTTGCCGCCGTTTTGTTGTTGATGCTTGAGTTCACTGCCAAGCTTGAGCAGATGGCGAATATCCTCACTTGGCCAGTCGGACAGATCGATGAGATGCCGCATGATAGCTTTTCTGTGGTGGGTAGAATGAGTTCATTTCTTGAGTATAACATGGACTTTAGGCGCGAGAAATGCAAGGATTTTCGCGGTGCGCGGCGCTGTGATTGGCGCTTATTTGGGAACGATATCGACCATTTCCAGCCAATTTTTGCCGCGCTGGGCGTTGGCCCGCAGCGGCGCTGCCAGCTCGCAGGCGCCCTCCATCGTCTGCACGACCAATGCGGCGGTCGTCTCTATCTCCGGCTCAGGGACTTCAAGCACCAGCTCGTCATGAACCTGTAAGATCAGGCGGGCGCCGAGGCCGCGCCGTTCGATCTCGCGGTGCAGGTCGATCATGGCTCGTTTAATGATATCGGCCGCGGTGCCCTGAATTGGCATGTTGATAGCTTCACGTTCGGCCGCCTGCTGAATGTTGCGATTGCCAGCGCGCAGGCCTGGGAACATGCGCCGGCGGCCGAACAGTGTCGTCAGATACCCCTGTTCGCGAGCGAGGCGTTTGGCGTTCTTGATGTATGCCTCAACGCCGGGCAAACGCTCGAAGTAAGTTTTGATGAATGCCTCGGCCTGCGGCAGCGTGAGTTCGCTGTCGCGCGCCAGTCGATAAGCTCCCATGCCGTAGAGGATGCCAAAGTTGATGCGTTTGGCGAAGATGCGCTGGGCTTTCGTCACAGCCTCAAGCGGAATGTTGTAGATGAGCGCCGCGGTGGCGGCGTGAATATCCTGCCCCTGCTTGAAAGCCTCCAGCAGCGTCGGCTCGCGCGAAATATGGGCCATGATGCGCAGCTCAACCTGGCTGTAGTCGACGGCCAGCAGCTCGGTTCCCGGCGCGGTGATGAAGGCCCGGCGCACCTCGCGACCAAGATCGGTGCGGATGGGGATATTCTGTAGATTAGGGTTGCTGCTGCTCAAACGACCGGTCGCGGCGCCAGTTTGGTTATAACTGGTGTGCACACGGCCTGTGCGCGGGTTGATTAGTGCCGGCAGCGCATCGACATAGGTGCCTTTGAGCTTACCCAACTCGCGGTACTGCAAAATTTTCTCGATGATCGGGTGTTCGCCGCGCAAGTTGTCCAGCACATCGGCAGCGGTTGAAAATCCGTGGGTCGTCTTGCGGACGCCCGCCGCCTTCAAGCCCAGTTTGCCGAACAGCACATCATTGAGCTGCTTTGGGCTGTTGATGTTGAAGGGGCCATAACCTCCGCTTAGCGCATAGATTTCGGCTTCAAGCGCGGCCAGATCATCCGCCAGCCGGGCGCTCATCGCGGCGAGGAATTCGGTATCGAGCAGGACGCCAGCCTCTTCCATCGCCGCGATGACCGGCACCAGCGGCATCTCGATCGTTTCAAAGACATCGAGCGGGACGGGCGGGTTAGGCGTGCCCCACAGGGCATCCACAGGCGGCCGCTCGATCGCGCGCAGCTTCTCATCAAGCGCATCGACCAGCCGGTAAGTGCAGACGGCATCAGCGGCAGCGTAGGGCGCCGCCAGCTCCAGATCGACCTGCTCCATGCTGATCTGTTTCTTGCCCTTGCCGATCAGCGCATCAATCGGGGTCATATCGATGTGCAGCTCGCGGCGTGCCAACCGCTTAAGGCCGAGACTTTCGCTGGCTGGGTCGCGCACCCACTCAGCGATCATGGTGTCGAACGTCACCGGCGTCACATCAACCCCGTGACGGCGCATCACCACCAGATCAAAGCTGGCGTTATGCGCAACTTTAGGGATCGCCGGATCGGTCAGCGCGGGGCGGATGGCATCCATCACCGCGTCGAGGGGAAGCTGCACGCCATGGTCATGGCCGACCGGGATGTAATAGCCGGTTTCTGCATCGACGGCCAGCGCAATGCCAACCAGGCTGGCGCTCATCTGATCAAGGCCGGTCGTCTCGACATCGAAGGCGATGCGCGGCGCAGCGGCTAATGCCTGCGCCAACGCGGCCAGTCCGTCCGCGTCGCGCACGATCACCGTCGGAAAACGCGCCGCCCACTCTTCAGCGCTTAGTTCGGCCACCGGCTCATGGCTGGTTTCGGCCGGCGCGAGAGCGTCGAGATCGAACAGCGCCATCTGGTCAGAGCGCCGCGCCACCAGCCGCCCGAGCGGCTCCAGCAGGCTGGTGAACTCCAGCTCGCGCAGCAGCGCTTCGACCCGTGCTGCATCGAAATCATGAGCCGCGCAGGCGTTCAAATCGAACTCAAAGGGGACATCGCGGCGGATCGTAGCGAGGTCTTTGCTAAGAAAGGCTGAATCGCGCCCGGCTTCAAGCTTTTTGCGAATGCTTTCTTTGACCTCATCGAGACGGGCATATAGTTCTTCGATGGTGCCGAACTGCTTGAGCAGAGAGGTTGCCCCTTTTTCCCCAATGCCCGCGACACCGGGGATGTTATCGGACGAGTCGCCTTGCAGGGCCTTCAAATCGATCAATTGCGCTGGTTCTAATCCATACTTTTCGCGAAATTTGGGCACATCGAAATACTCATCTGGGACCGAGCGCTGCGGGATGTACAGACGCACACGGGTATGATCCGTCAGCAGCTGCAGCAGGTCGCGGTCTCCAGAAAAGATCGTCACATCGACACCCTGCGCCTCGGCCTGCCGGGCAACCGTGCCGATCAGGTCATCAGCCTCATAGCCGGGATACATCAGGATGGGGATGTTGAATGCCTGCACCAGCGTTTGAATGCGATCGATCTGTTTTTGCAGATCATCCGGCATCTCAGCACGATGAGCCTTATAGGCCGTGTAGATCTGCTCGCGGCCGCTGAAGCCATCATCGAAGCTGACGGCGATATAGCGCGGACGCTCCTTCAATAAAATATCAAGCAGCCCACGGGCAAACCCATAAATGGCCGAGACGACTTCGCCGCGCGAGGTCGTCAGCGGGCGCGTTGATTGGGCGAAAAAATATCGATAAGCCAGCGCGTGGCCATCGAGGATATAGAATAACGGGCGAGACGCAGCAGATGCGGCCATGATAAGCGCTTCCGTGGGTAGCGAACGTTTGAGCGAATTATAACAGTTCCTACGACAGCAGGAAAAGCGCAGTTACAGCATGCGCTCGAAGTTGATGAACTGCTGAATCTCGTCGGGGTCGAGGCTGCGCCCGGGCATGACGACCAGATAGCTATCTGCCCACAGCGTGTCGGGGTTCAGGGTTGGGTTATACTGGCAGGCGATTTCGGCAGCGCGGCGCTTCAGCTCGCGCACCACTTTATAGGGCGGCGCATCGCCGGGCACATCAGATAACAAGTAAACATATTCGTCGTGGGCCTGAATTTCGTGCACGCGCCACGCTTCTCTAGCGAGCTGATTGTGCAGGACATTCGCGATCGCTTGCGCGAGCGACGAAGACAGCGGCGTCGATGGATCGCGCGTGAGCCACAAATAGGCAAAGGACGTCCGCGTCAGCGTCTCGTCGATCGGCACCGGCTCCAGCGCTGGGATGGCGCGTTCAGGTTCTGGTTCGGGAACCGCGACCTCCGGCACGGCGCGCAGCGCCTCGATCAACCGCTTGCCCTGCCGGCGAATATCGCGCAGCGGTGTTTGTCCAGAGAAGATCAGCGACAGAGAGAGGTCGTCAACCGTGCGCCGCGAATAGAGCATGTAGTCTTTGCCGCTGCCTTCCAGCGTGAGGAAGCGGATGCGCGCCTCATCAACGTTGGCATCCCATTTCCCATCGATCGCGATTTGCAGGGCTTCCACGTCCTCGCGCAGCATACGCCCAGCAAAGGCAACGATAGCATTGTCGCGCGAAAGGAGCGCCGCTTCAGCGGTCGTCTCAAGCGAAAGCTCGGTCAAGCTGAGGGCGAGCTGAGCGATGTACGGGTCTTCAATGTGGCGCAGCGAGAATATATCCGCATCCTCGAATGCCGGCGCGCCATCCGGCATCATCACTGGCTCGAGATAAGGGGCCTGCGCATCGCGGGCCGGGGGATGAGCATCGTCGTCCACATAGACGAGCGCCTCGGGGTCAACAGCCGACAGGATCGACGCTTGCAGCTCGCCGATGGCATAAGGTTTGGTATAACTTATAGAGTCGCCTTCCAGCACCGGTGACTCTTCCGGTCCAGCTTCTACGGGCAAGGCCGGCCCAACCTCGGTCGCCATCGGGTCGAGCGCCGGTTCGCGCACGGCGGCAGTCTCAGTCAGCTCGGCGGTGCCGGGCACTCCAGGACGCCCAGTGACTTCACCCCACCCTTCGGGCAGCGCTTCAGGAGGCGCATCGTAGGGCTCAAAGACGGCATCCAAATCGGCCGCTTCTGCATAGGGCAGCCACTCCGTTTCGAGCGCTTCCGGTTCGGCGAGGATGTCCGCGCTGCCAGAGGGGCGAGTCGTCTGGTCAAAAGCCTCGTCGCCGAAATCAAATGCCGGCAGCGGCTCGGCGCGCTGAGCCTGAGCCTCAGTCGCGCGCAGCAAAGCTTCGACATCGTCTTCGACCCGTGCCGAGGCCACCGTGGGGGCTGCGCCAAGCTCAGACAGCGCCTCCGGCAGAAAATCAGGTTCACGCACGAAGCGGTCAAGCTCGTCCTTCTTCGCCTGACTCTCGCGCAGCCATGAGGGCAGCGGTTGAACTTTGGGACGGTGCGCGGGAAGCTGCCGCTCGATACTGGCGATCAGCTCGGAGATCGAGAAGGACTCGGGCGGCGTCGATTCATCAAGCGCTGTCTCGAGAATGATGCGGGCTGCACTATCGCTGGGCTCCTCGTCAAAATCGAGGCGCGGGGGCGCTCGTTGGATGCTTTCCGCCTCGACTGAAGCCAGCACAGCTTCAATCTCGTCTTCGGTTGGAAAATGGATGGCCTCACCGGCCTGCTCGGCCTGCGACTCGTAGAACGAAGCGAAGGCCTCGCGCAGCTCAGCATTGGAGGCGGCTGCCGGTTCGGCCGGCTCTTCAACCGGTTCTTCGCCTCGCAAAATGGAAAGCACACTGCGGAAGCTCGCATCGTTAACGCCGGTGTATAGATCGCCAACCGTGCCGCTGTCTTCGAACGACGGCGGCGGTGGTTCCTCATCGATCGACGGGATGACGGACGGCGCGCTCGAAAGCCTCTCCGCTTCTACCTCATCGTCTGCGCTGGAAGAGATCCCCTCGACGGACGGCAGTTCATCGGTTTTGCTGCGGTTGATCTCATCCAGCAGCGAGTCCATACCCCCGGTGAGGATGAACTCGACAAACTGTTGGTGCCGCGCTGGCAGGGGCCGGTGCGGATCGGAACTGCGCATCGAGTTCACCAGATCATCGAAGATGCTGGCCGCACTTTCTTCGTCGAGTTCTGGATCGAGCTTGCTGAGGATCGCCTCGAACGACTCTTCGCCCTCTGGATGTTCGACCGGCGCCTCTGCTACAGGGCGCGACGGCGTATCGTCCTCCGAAGCGCCGCGGCTGCTCAAGACATTTTCAAGGCTGGTATACTCGGGAAGATCATCGGGAGGACGCGACTTGGCCCGCCGCGTTTGTGGGGGTGCAGACGACGGCGCATCCTCTAACACACGAGTGAGCAAACCGCTTCGCTCGCTGGGCGCAGCACCTTCGAGGCGGCCGGTGCGCCGTCCTTCGATCGCGCGGTTGACGACCGGGATCAGCTCGCGCGCCGTAACTGTGCTGTTGACCGATCCTTGCAGGCTTAAGGCTGTGATCACCGCTTCGGGCTGACGCGGCATCGCGATGATGGCAAGGCCCGGTTGAATATCGCGCAAGGCCTGCACCACAGCCGCCGGGTCAGCATTGGGCAGCGTGAAATCGACCACCGCGACATCTTGAGGGCGGCTGGACAAATATTCCAATGCGCTCTCAAGCGAAGTGAACGGATGCACCTCAAAATTGCCGGTACGCTCCAACGCCTGCTTGATCGAGACGGCAAAGGCGAGCTGGCGGTTCACAAACAATATATGAGTCAACATAAATTGATTCTATACTGACTGGTGTTATGCGTCAATTTTCTTACTTTCCGGCTAACAGCCGTCAACGTTCGCTACGACCCGGGTAAACCCGGCGGCAGCACAGGCACGAAGGGCGTCAGCGCCAGGCCCGGATCGAGCGTGATCAGCGGCGGCATCGCCCCGCCGGGGCCTGCCGCCGTGACCGTCACACTGATGAACCCAGAGTTATTGACATCGCTCAGCTCTGGCACTTGGTTGTCGCTGTCGGCTCGCGCTTCGACGGTATAGGTGCCCGCAACGCTGAACGTGAGGCTGGTATTGAGCAGGATGCTCTCGCCCGGGTTCAAGTTGCTGACAACCCCAAGAGGAACCTCGGACCCGCCCGGCATGACGCGGATGATGTTATTGAACGGCCCAGTCGGCGACGCGCCGCTGTTGGTGATCGTCACGGAATAGGTGACGGTGGTTGGCATGCCCCCTGGCCCCAGCGCGACACTCGTTGGGCCAGTGATACCAGTCACGACCAGATCGGCAGGCCCCGGCGTCGGGGTCAGCGTGGGCGGTACGGGCGTCAGCGTGAGCGTATTCGTGGGCGGCGGCGGCGTGTTTGTCGCGGTCGGCTGAACACTGGTCGGCGGCGGCGGCGTGGCGACCACCGGCACGCCGGTACAAATTCCAAAAACGGTGGTGAAGCTGGCTGAGATCCAGCCGACGACAGTGTTCACGCGCACCTGCCACCAATCGTTGGCGCCAGTGCGCCCGATGATCGGCACCACCGTGCCAGCGCTCAGCACGCTGATGCGCTCGAAATTCGTGCCCGGCCCACTGCGCAAGTTCAGGCCCGTGTTGACCAGCGCGCGGCAGGTTGGGTCATTGGGATTGATGTTAGGCACGTTGATATTGGGCAGCGGCGTCGACGTGACCTGCGCCTGCGACTCGCGAACGTTGACAGTCAGCCGGGCCGGGTCGCTGGCGACGGCGGCGCGGAACGCGATGACCTGCATGTCCAAAGTGCCCGGCGTTCGCGGCACATAGTCCAGCAGCGCGCTGAAATTTTGCTCACCAGTTGGTGCTTCCGACGAAACTGTCTTGACGATCTGATTGTTCGCGATCAACTGAACGCGCGTCACGCCGACTGAGTCAGTCGCATTCACGCTGACGAGAATTTGTGAGTTGGTGACGAATTCAGCGCCATCTTGCGGCGAGATGATCGTAACGGTCGGACGGCCGGTCGCAACGCCGGTTGGGGTGGTGGCAAGCGTTTGCTGGACACTGCCGACCGGCGCCAAATTACAGCCGCTCACCAAGCCGAGCAGCAGGGTAAACCCAAATAACAAACGAAAACGCATGACGACTTCCCTTTGCAGGCGACCAGTCGTCTTTCATTTTAGCACATTTAGCACAATTGAAATGCGCCGCGCCCTGCCGCTTGGGAATTGCCTATGAGATGGGTTCTTTAAAGATGGTATAGCGCCCCATATCGTCGCCGCAGGCGATACAGGTCGTCATATCGACTTTGAACTCGCGCCCGCCCGAAACCCATCGCAGACCTTCCTGCAGCAGCCCCTGCCCCATATAGCAGACGGGTTTATCGACCTTGCGCTGCCAGCACATCGGGCAGCGTTCGAGCGTGTAGATGATGCGATCGCTGCCTTCTTCATAGACATTGGAAATCTGGTCGGAAAACTGGGAGAAGATGTTGGCCATGGCGGGCACGCCCACGCGCAGCTTCGCATTGAGCGGCAGCACTTTGAAAGCCAGATCGCCCACACCGGCAAGCGCCCCGAACGAACGCAGACCACCGGCAAACACAGCGCGGCCGGCGCGCAGCGCCAATCCGCGACCGCCGCGCGGCCCGTACATATCCTCTAACGCAATGTTGAGCGCGGTGAAATCGGCAAAGTCGAAACCTTTTTCGAGGTTATCGGGCGGATAGTTATCGACGTATTGAGGCAGGCCGGCCAGATTAAGGATAGCATTAAGCCCATTGCGCCCCATGATCTCTTCCATCGCGAGGATGGCCAGCCGGGCAAATTTGTTCGGATAATAGTAACCACTCTTTTCCGGTGGCATTCTGTTGATGTCCTCCAATTGGTGCGTCGTCGCAGCAGCCGCGGCCATCAGTTGCGCTCCACGACCCTTCCCCCTGCCTTTCCCAAGTATACGGCAATTCGAGCAAAGTCCAAACGCAGCCAGAGGGAGAAATCCTTAAGAATTCCTCCGTAACGGCAGGCGCATGCCTGCTGAGATCGCGATGATGAAGCTGAGCCAGAGGAAGCCGGGTTCTCACCCGGCAAGCACGATCAGCGGCTCATGCACCGTTTGGGCTGCCGGCAGGCGTCCCTGCATGCTCCATGGCCCCGTCCATGTGATCTCAACATCGACCACCTGGCCGCGCCAGTCGCGGGCATCCTCAAAGAAGACCAGCTTGTTCTGCGGGGTGCGGCCGCGCCACTTGCCTTTGTGCAGCGTTTCGACCAGGACGGGCACGGTTCGACCAAGGTAACGGCTGTTGATCTCGGCCACCACCCGCGCTTGCAGATCCTCAAGCAGTTCATGGCGGCGCTTTTTCTCCTCTTCCGGCACATCATCGACCATGCGCCGCGCGCTGACGGTGTTCGGCCGCGGGCTGTAACGGGCCAAATGGGCCTTATCCAGCTTGAGATCGGCCAACAGATGATAGGTTTCCATGAACTGCGCTTCGGTCTCTCCACAGAAGCCGACGATGATATCCGTGTGAATGGCGACTTCAGGGATGCGAGCCCGGATGCGCTCGATCAACCGGCGGTATTGTTCGACGGTATAGCCGCGCTTCATCGCTTCGAGCACGGCATCGCTGCCGGCCTGCACCGGCACTTCAATGTGCGGCATCACGCGCGGCAGCTCAGCGACAGTGTCGAGGAGCTTGTCGGTCATCCAGTTAGGATGGCTCGTCAAAAAGCGAATCCGTTCCAGCCCCGTTTCCTCTGCCACCTGATGAACGATGCGCAGCAGGTCGGCCAAATCGGGGCCATCGACGATATCTTTGCCATAGCGGTCGACAATTTGACCGAGCAGCGTCACTTCTTTAACGCCTTGCAGCGCTAGGCTGCGCACATGGGCGACGATCTCGCCGACGCTGCGGCTGCGTTCGACGCCGCGGCGGAACGGAATGATGCAGAACGAGCACGCATGTGAGCACCCGTAAACGACCGGCACGTGCGCGCTGATCAAGTGGCCTTGTTCGTGCGCCGGCAAGATCAAATCACCGTCCTGCAGCCGATCGCGCCGGTCCCGTGCCCGCGCTTCCAACGCCAGCACTTCGGCTTCATCCATCCGGCTCATCAGAAAGTCGATCATCGGCCCGGGTTCAGAGGGGGGCAAAAACACATCAACATAGGGCAGCCGGCGCCGCAGCGCCAGCGAATCGCGCACGCCAACCATGCAGCCCATAACGCCGATCACCTTATTCGGGTGCTGCTTCTTGATATCGGCCAGCATTGCCAGCCGGCCGTAAGCTTTATCTTCGGCGCTCTGGCGGACGACACAGGTGTTGACGACATAGATATCTGCATCGTCGGGGTTGGTCGCCGCGCGATACCCAATGCGCTCCAACTCGGAGGCGAGATGCTGCGAATCTGCCGTGTTCATCTGGCAGCCGAACGTCCAGATATGGTATTGCATCGTCATCAATCGCTCAAATCTTATAGGATAAGAAGTATTGTAATGGAGGGCGCGCCGCGCGTCAATCGGCGGCTCAGCTATTCGCAGGGGTGCTGGCGCAGAAAGACCGAGCCAAAGCGACCGCCTTCGCAGCCAGCACGAAACGCGATTTGGTTATCGTCGAGCGTTACGTAATCGGTCACATCGAACGAAAATGGCTGCCTTCCATCGATCGTCCCCATGCGGCGGCCGTTCAGATAGAGCACCGTCCCGCCTGGGGCTGCATCGACGTGCAGGATGTAGCGCACACAAAAATCAGTCGGCGGCAGATGGAAGCGGCGCTGAAGCCACGCCGCCCAATTTGTGTCATAGCGACCGCTGCATGCCCACTCGCGCAGCGAACTGACGGGCTGGCCGCTGGCAGCGAATTCGAACAAGTCAGGCTCGGTCTCAAAATACTCGCAGAGCCAATCAGCATCGAGCGAGATCGTCGCCGCTGTCGTCATTTTGCCCAAACCTCTGCTATCTCGTCTCGAGTTTATCCGATCTGGGGCGAGCCGCCGCGCAGTCTCATCAGGTTTTCAGACAAGAGGGTGATCATTTGAGAGCCATGCGGTATCTTGGCGATGATGGACGATTTTACGCGAAAGAGCTGCTATGATTCACAGACCTCTCGGCCCGCAGCGCACCGATGACGGGCGGTTCCATTTTCTGGTGTGGGCGCCGAATGCGCGCCAAGTTGAGGTGCGCCTGATCGAGCGCGATCAGGTTTCCCCTTTGAAGCCTATCGCACAGGGCTATCACGCCGGTTATGTCGATGCCAGCTATGGCGAGCGCTATCTTTATCGTCTCGATGGCGAACGCGAGCGGCCAGATCCTGCTTCGCGCTGCCAGCCGGATGGCGTTCATGGCCCCTCGCAGATCGTCGATCCAACGTTTTCGTGGAGCGATGCGGGGTGGTCGCCGCCATCGCTGCGCAATACGATATTCTACGAGATGCATATCGGCACCTTCACCCCTGAAGGGACGTTCGAGGCCGTCATACCCCATCTCGAGCGCCTGCACGACCTGGGGGTGACTGCGCTCAACATTATGCCGATCGGGCAGTTTCCCGGGCCGCGCAACTGGGGCTATGACGGCGTCTATCTGTACGCGCCGCATGTCGATTACGGCGGAACGCTCGGCTTCAAACGGCTGGTGGATGCCGCCCACGGCGCCGGGCTGGCCGTCTATCTCGATGTCGTCTATAACCACCTGGGGCCAGAGGGCAATTATCTGTGGGATTATGGCCCGTACTTCACAACGCGCTACCAAACGCCGTGGGGGCCAGCCCTCAATTTTGATGGGCGCGGCAGCGATGAGGTGCGGCGCTTTTTCATCGACAACGCCATTTACTGGCTTGACCAGTTCCACGTTGACGGTTTTCGGATCGACGCGACTCACGCGCTGTTCGATTTCTCGGCGGTCCCTTTCCTGGAGGCGCTGGGAGCGGCCGTTCATGACTGGGCGGCGCGCCATGACCGGCGCGTTTTCCTGATCGCCGAAAATGACCGCAGCAGCCGGCGGTTGGTGCTGCCGACCGCCCTCGGCGGCGCAGGTATGGATGGTCAATGGCTTGACGATCTGCACCACGCCCTGCATAACGCGCTAACTGGCGAAACCGACGGCTATTACGCCGATTACGGCGATTTCGCCCTGCTGCCCAAAGTGCTGCGCGAGCGTTTTGCCTATTCTGGGCAGTACTCCCCCTATCGCCAGCGCCGCCACGGCACGCCCGCCGGCGATATTCCCGCCGACCGCTACGTCGTCGCAGCCCAAAATCATGATCAGGTCGGCAATCGCATGCTGGGCGAAAGGCTGAGCGCGCTGACCGACTTCGATGGCCTGAAGCTGAGCGCCGCTCTGATCGCCTGTTCGCCCTACGTGCCGCTGTTATTCATGGGCGAGGAATATGGCGAGACTGCACCGTTCCTGTTTTTCACCTCGCACGGCGACGCTGAATTGATCGCAGCCGTGCGCGCCGGCCGCCGCGAAGAATTCGCCGATTTCGACTGGCGCGGCGAACCGCCTGACCCGCAGGCGGAAGAGACATTCCTGCGCAGCAAGCTCGACCACGAGCTGCGCGAACGCGATCACCATGCGATCCTGTATCAGCTGTACCGCCATCTGCTCGCGCTGCGCCGCGAACGCCCGGCGCTGACCAATCCGCATCCACAGGCGACCGTCATCCATGCTGACCTCAACACGCGCATCCTGTGCATGGAACGACATGCCGAAGACGATGCCCTGCGCATCTACCTCAATTTCAACCTGACTGAATACGCGGTTCTGCGCCTCGACACGCGATCGACGTGGCGCAAAATTCTTGATGGGCACGAACGCGCTTGGTGCACCGATGCATCAACGATCGCGACCGCCCCTGACCGCATCGCGCCGGGTCAAGCAGAAGTAAGGCTGCCGCCGCGCGGCTTCGCCATCTATGATGATGTGCCTGAGGAGACTTCGGCATGAACCAGCAAAAACAGAAAACTTTGCTAGAGCGCATCACGCAGCGGCCGCGCATCCCGCGTGCGACCTACCGGCTGCAATTTGGACCACAGCTCAACTTTCGTGCAGCGCTGGGGCTGGTCGAGTATCTCGATGCGCTCGGCATCAGCGATATTTACACATCCCCCGTGTTCAAACCGCGTTCGAGCAGCACGCACGGTTATGATGTGGTCGACTACAACGCGTTCAACCCAAAGCTGGGGGGCGAGGATGATTTTAATGCGCTCAGCGAGGCGCTGCGCCAGCGAGGTATGGGCCTGCTGCTCGATATCGTCCCCAATCATATGGGCGTGAATACCGAAAACGCCTGGTGGATGGATGTGCTCAAACATGGCCCAGCTTCCGTCTATGCGCGCTATTTCGACATCGATTGGCGGCCGCTGAACCGGGCGATGGATGATAAGGTGCTGCTGCCTGTGCTCGGCGACCATGACGGCCGCGTGCTGGAAGCAGGCGAATTGAAACTGGTCTACTGGCACGGCGATTTCTACGTGCACTACTATGAGGAACATTTTCCCGTTGTGCCGGATACCTACGCCGACATTCTGCGCCGAGCGCACGCCAAGCTGAGCGAACTTGGGCCCGAAGAATGGGAAGAGCTCGAACTGTTGAGCGTGATCACCGCCATCGATCACCTGCCGCGCTACACCACGCGCGCCCCGGAACGGCTGGCCGAGCGCCGGCGCGAGCAAACCGTGATTCGCTGGCGGCTGCTCGGCCTGTTCGATAAGAGCGAGCGGTTTCGCATCGCCATCGAGCAGGCACTGGAGGAAGTCAACGGCACACCTGGAGACCCTGCCAGCTTCGACCTGCTCGATGATATCCTCAGCCGGCAGCCCTACCGGCTGTCCTATTGGCGCGTGGCCGCCGATGAGATCAACTACCGCCGTTTTTTCGACATCAACGATATGGCTGCCATTCGCATCGAAGACCCGCAGGTCTTCGCCGACACACATGGGCTGACGCTCCGCTTGCTGGCCGAGGGCAAGGTAAGCGGCCTGCGCATCGACCACCCGGATGGGCTGTGGAACCCGGAAGCCTACTTCATGCAAATTCAGGAGGGCTATGTGCTTCAGCGGCTGGCTTTGGAAGGAGCTGCTGACATCACCGTCGAGCAGGTGCGCGCGCGCCTGCGCGAGATCCTCGAACCGGTTGACGAACCCTCGCTGTGGCCAGTCTACGTGCTGGTCGAGAAGATCCTGTCGATCACCGAACCGCTGCCTTATACGTGGGCAGTCTACGGAACGACTGGCTATGAATTCCTCAATCTAGTCAATAACCTGTTCGTCAACAGCGATAATGAGGCGGCTTTCGACGCGCTCTACGCCGATTTCATCGGTGAAGTGCGGCCTTTCAGCGATCTGGTCGATTACACCAAGCATCTCGTGATGTCCGAGTCTTTGGTCAGCGAGATCGATGCGCGCAGCGCCCAGCTCGCCGCGATCGTTGAGGGCAACCGGCGCTACCGCGGCTTTACGCGTAAAAGCCTCGCTTTCGCCATGAGCGAATTCATCGCCGCACTGTCGATCTACCGCACGTACATCACCGATCCCGACGCCGTCAGCGACCGCGACCGCCACTACATCAACGAGGCTGCAAGGCTGGCCAAACAGCGCAACCCGCTCACATACAGCAGCGTCTTCGATTTTCTGAGCGCTGTGCTGCTCGGCGAAAACTTCAACGATTTCACCGAAGCGCAGCAGGCAGCACTGCGCGAGTTCGTCATGAAGTTCCAGCAGATCACTGGGCCGGTGATGGCTAAAAGCGTCGAAGACACCGCCTTCTATATCTTCAACCGGCTAAGCTCACTCAATGAAGTCGGTGGTCACCCAGACCATTTCGGCCTCTCCACTGCAGAATTTCATGCTCACAACCGCACGAGCGCCTTTCCCTACACGATGCTCTCAACGTCGACCCACGACACCAAGCGCAGCGAAGATGTGCGCGCACGCATCAACGTGCTGTCGGAGATGCCCGCCGAATGGGATGCGGCGATTCAGGAATGGGCCGCCATCAACGCAGCTGCCAAGACCGATGTCGGTGGGCTGCTGGCACCTTCCCGCAATGACGAGTACCTGCTCTATCAAACGCTGGTGGGCGCCTATCCCGCTCATGCCGATGAGCTGGCCGATTTCCCTGCGCGCATCACCGCCTATATGCACAAGGTCATCAACGAAGCGAAGACCTACAGCAACTGGGTTAACCCGAATGCGGCTTACGCGCGCGCGATCGAGGAATTTATCGCATCGCTGTGGCGCAACCCCGCCTTTCACGCGGCTTTCACGCCGTTTCAGCGCCGCGTGGCCTACTATGGCTGGCTCAATTCGCTGACGCAGACGCTGCTCAAACTCACGGCGCCAGGCGTGCCCGATATCTATCAAGGCTGCGAGCTGTGGGATTTGAGCCTCGTCGACCCCGACAACCGCCGGCCGGTCGATTTTAAGCGTCGCCAGCTGCTGCTGGCAGATTTGAGCGCCCGTGCCGTCAAAGATCGGCGGGGCCTGGCGCGCGAGCTGACCCGCAGCCTGACGGCCGAAGCGCAAACCGGTGCGATCAAGCTGTACCTGACGATGACGACGCTCAATTACCGGCGAAGGGCGGAGGCGCTCTTCCGAGATGGCCGTTACCAGCCCGTGGAAACGTTCGGCGCCAAGGCCGGCCATGTCGTCGCATACCTGCGCGCCGATGACGAACGCGCCGTCCTCGTCGTCGCGCCGCGTCTCATCTATGGGCTGACGGGCGCACGCATCCAGCCGCCAATCGGCAAGGGCATCTGGCGCAATACGGCACTCAGCCTGCCGGATGACCTCGCTGGCCGTGCCTTGCACAACCTGCTGACCGGCGAAACTATCGCGCCCCCCGCCGATGCGCCAGGCCGGTCGCTGGGGCTGGCTGAACTGCTGTCGTCATTCCCGGTCGGCCTGTTCGAAATCCAATAAACGGCGAGGCCGGGCTGCAAACCCGGCCTCGTGCTGCAAATTCCTGATAAAAAATGCCCGCAAATCGTTAATCGGCGCCGGCTGCTTCGCGCACGTTATCGATGTTGTAGACCGTGAACGGCCCCATCAACACGCGCAGCGCACCCGTGTCTGGGCGGGTGGGGTCTTCTGTGATCGTGTACTCGCCCATGCGGCCAGCCACGAAGGTTGCGCCTTCCTCAGCCTCGATCGCGCCCGTCGCCAGCAGGTAGCCGACGTAGTAGCTCAGATAGCCCAGATCGACGAAGCTCCACAGAGCAAACTCGGGGGCGCAGCCATTTTCGGTATAGGCCAACATCTCCGATGGCACAGCCAGACCCGTCACGACAACTTGATTGTCGGTGCCTTCGCCGCACAGGCCCTCATCCTGGAGCGCTTTGGCGGCCGCGGGAGCGCCCACGCTCGTTGGCGCGACGATCAAACGCAGGTTAGGATAGCGATCGACGAGACCGAGGGCTTGATTATAGCTTTCCTCGGACTGATCGTTGCCATAGACGATCTCAACCAGCTCAAGGTTGGCAAAACGCTCATCTGTCTCCAAGGCATCGATCATCGCGGCGATCCACGCATTCTGATTGGCGGCATCGGGCGATGCAGACAGGATGGCGAACTGGCCGCCCTCCTCACCGAGGATGTTAAGCGACATCTCGGCCAAGACCTGGCCGGTCTCGTCAAAATCGACCTGCGCCACGAAGACCTGTTCGCCCTGTCCGGATGGAATCGGCGAGTCCCACGTCACAACGGTCAAGCCTGCATCAAGCGCAGCCTGTGCAGCCGGCGCGATCTGGTCGCCGGCGTTGTTTGAGATCAACAACACATCAATGCCCTGCGTCACGGCATTGGTGACGATCTCGATCTGCCCGGCGACGCTGTTCTCAGGCGTCGGGCCAAAATCAGCTCCTCTGGGTTTTCCAGCTCAGCGGCCGCCTCCAACGCGCCTTGATATGCCTGATCAAAGACGATGATGCCGAGGAACTTAGGGAGCAGCAGCACGCGCAGCGCCTGCCCGGGTTCAGCCTCGACCGGCTCATCATCCGCCAGCACAGCGACCGAAGTCGCCATCACGACCAGAGAAACCAGAATCAATAGTGCAAGGAATTTCTTAAACATGAAAGCCTCTCCTCAAATCAAGCAAACTTTTCAACGAAACGAGCGAATGCAGGTCGAACAAGCTCAATACATCACAGAACGCAGTGCCTCCTTTCACTCCAATATCAGGTCTCGACCGGCTGCGCCCGCATCCGGCGCCGGGCTACGGTCGTGCGCACATCTTGCAGCACATTGGGCAGCAAGATCGAGCCGATGAGCAGAAAACCGATGACGGACGTTTGAATATGCCCGGTGATGTTCACCAGCCCCATGCCATTGCGCAGGTTGAGGACGATCAGAATCGACAGCGCGACGCCGGTCATCGTGCCTTTGCCGCCGAAGATGCTCACCCCGCCCAGCAGCACCATCGTGATGATGTCCAACTCAAAGCCCTCGGCGAGATTGCCGCGCACTGCGCCGAAACGCGCCGCCAGCAGCAGGCCTGCCAAGGCCGCGACAAGGCCAGAAACAATGAACAAGGTCATTTTGACACGGCGCACGCGAACGCCGCTGTAGCGCGCTGCTTCGCGGTTGTTGCCGATCACATAGACATAGCGGCCAAAGGCCGTGTGTTGAAGCACGATCACCGCAACGACTAGCAGCACAGCGAAGATGATGAGGGCGGCCGGGAACGGGTCGATCAGCGGCTGCTGGCCAAGCCGATTGAACCATTCCGGAAAACCGGTGATCGACCGGGTCTCCAGCAAGATGCGGGCGACCCCGCGGTACAGGATCAAGCCGGCTAACGTCACAGCCAGCGATGGCAGCCCGACGAACGCGACCCAGAAACCGTTGAACGCGCCGCACAACGCACCGACTGCTAACCCCGCGAGGATGCCGATCTCAACCGGAACGCCTCCCTCATGCAGCGCAGCCATCACGCAGGCCGATAATCCCATGACCGACGCGATCGAAAGATCAATCTCGCCATTGATGATGACAAACGTCATCATCAAGGCGACGATGATCTTCTCGATCGAGAGCTGGAACATGTTGATGAAATTATTGATGCTCAGGTAAAACGGCGACTGCGCAGCGTTGAAGATGATGGTCAGGATCAGGATGACCAGCAGCAGGCCTTCCCAGCTTCGCAAACGCCGCAACAACCCGCTAGACGACATGTCCGGTCTCCCCTCTCGCTTCGGTTTGAACGGCCGGAACCGGCGGCGCAGCCTGCTTGAGCTCGGCGCGCGCCCACAAGCGCCGCAGCCGGTTGAGCAGCACCGCATCGCTGGCAACCGCCAGCAGGATGAACAGGCCGAGCAGGGCGTCTTTCCAGAATTCGCTGATGTTGAGTCGTATCAGGCTTTGCTGAAGCGTGCCGATCAGCACCGCGCCCAGCATCGCGCCGATCATGGAACCGGAACCGCCGAAGATATTCACCCCGCCAACGACGACCGCCGCGACGACTTGCAGCTCCATTCCCTGCCCGGCGACGACAGTGATATCGCCAAAGCGGACGAGGAACATGAAGCCAGCCAGCCCGGTCAGCGCGCCGCACAGGGTGAAGGCGGTCAGCACGATGCGGCGCGCTGGCAGGCCAGCCATGCGCGCGGCATCGGGATTGGAGCCGATCGCATACAGCCGCCGGCCGAACGGCAAAAAGACCAGCACCAGTTGAAACAAGATGACGACGGCAACCGCCAGCGCAACCATCAAGCGCACGTCAACATCGCCGATCGTGAACAGATTGACGCGCTGAAGATCGACCAGCCAGCGCGGCAGGTTGGCGGTTGTCACCGTGCGCGCGCCTGAGAATTCCACCAGCAGGCCGCGGTAGATCGCCAGCGTGCCCAGCGTGACGATGATGGCCGGCAGGCGGCCATAAGCGGTGATCGCGCCGTTAATGAAGCCCAGCGCCGCCCCGAAAGCGATCGCCATCGCCACGCCAGCCAGCGGCGGCAGGTCGGGATTATTCATGAACTGGGTGCCAACAAAGTAGGCCGAGAAACCGACGATCGATCCAACGGACAGATCGATATTGCGCGTGAGCACCACCAGCGTTTGACCAACTGCCATCACCATGATGATGGCGACGCTGGTTGAGATGCGCACAAATGTGCGGCCCGTCAAATAGCCTTCGACCTGCGTTGCGAAGAAGACCACGGTCAGGATGATCAGCAGCAGCAGCGATAACTCTCGAACCTGTTCGGGCCGAATGCTCCGTCTGATCGCGTTCATCCGAGCACCCTCGCTTGTCCCATCGCTGCCGTCATGATGCGTTCCTGCGTCGCCTCCTCATGCGAGAAGATGCCCATCTGCCGGCCTTCACGCATCACGACGATGCGATCGCTCATCGCCAGCACTTCGGGCAGGTCAGACGAGATCATCAAGATGCCTAACCCTTCTTTGGCCAAGTCGTTGATGATGCTGTGCACTTCGGCTTTTGCGCCCACGTCGATGCCTCGCGTCGGCTCGTCGAGGATCAGCAGCCGCGGCCGGGTATTAAGCCACTTGCTCAACATCACCTTTTGCTGGTTGCCGCCGGAGAGTTTGCTGGTCTCGATCCACACACTTGCAGCGCGAATAGACAGGCGCTGGCGGTACTCATCGGCCGTCTCGAACTCGGCGCGTCGAGAGATCATGCGCAAACCGGTGAGATATTGGCGCAGCATGGGCAGCGTGATGTTGGCCGCGATCGGCATGGGCAGCGTCAACCCAAGTTGGCGCCGATCCTCCGTCACATAGGCGATGCCAAGGGAGACCGCCTGTTGGGGCGACTGGATGCGCCGAGGGGCGCCGTCGAGGATGATCTCGCCTTCATCGGCCGGGTTGATGCCGAACAGCGCAAGGGCGACATCGGTGCGGCCGCTGCCGACCAACCCAGCAAAGCCGACCACCTCGCCGCGGTGGATATCGAAGCTGATATCAGAGAAGACGCCCTCTTTGCTGAGACCGCGCACCGAAAGCAGCAGATTGCCAGGCGGCCGGCGGTCGCGCACGAAAAAAGCGTGCAGCTCTCGCCCGACCATATCGCGGATCGCGCTTTCAGCTGTCACTTCAGAGACCGGCGCGCTGGAAATGAGCTTGCCATCGCGAAAGATGGTCACGCGGTCAGCAATAGCGAAGACTTCGTCCATGCGATGGCTGATGAAGAGCACGGCCACGCCGCGCGCCTTTAAATTTTGCACCAGCCCAAACAGCTGGTTGACTTCATGAGCCGACAGCGACGCCGTCGGCTCATCCATGATCAAGACGCGCGTATTCAGCGACAGCGCTTTGGCGATCTCCACCGCCTGCTGCGCAGCGAGCGTGAGGCCGCGGGCTGGGCTGCGCACATCAAGCGAAACCCCAAGGCGGCCGAGGATATCCTCGGCGTCGGCGTACATTTTGCCCCAACGCACGATTGGCCCGCGGTTATGGTGGCTGATGAAGATGTTCTCCGCCACGTTCAGATCGGGGAACACCATCGGTTCCTGATAGATCGCGGCGATGCCGTAGTCCTGCGCGCGCGCCGAGGAATCGAGCGTGATCGGCTGGCCATCGAGCAGGATCTCGCCTTGATCGGGCGGGTAGATGCCCGTCATGATCTTGATCAGGGTTGATTTACCCGCCCCGTTCTCACCCAGCAGGGCATGGATTTCGCCAGGGAACAACTTCAGCGACACCTGATCAAGCGCCTGCGTCGCATCGAAGCGCTTAGAGATGCGCCGCATTTCCAAAATGGGTGGTCGATCGCTTAATTCTGCATTCATCAAAAAAGCATTTCAACATCATAAATCGGGCAGCTTACGTATTCTACTAATAAGCGTCAGTCGATGCGATAACGCGCGATGATCTCAGGGTTGAGCGGCATGCCCAATCCCGGGCCCTGCGGCAAGTACATATAGCCGTTCTCTATGCGCGGGCCTTCCAACGGCAGGTCGACCCACATCGGGTCGCGCTCGTAACTCGGGAAGATCTCCACGTAGAGCGCGTGCGGGATCGACGCCAGCAGATGCGCAGCGATCTGAGGCTCTTCGTGATGGGCCATTTTCACATGGAACAGGCCCGCCATCGCCGCGATGCGCCGCCACTCCGTCACCCCGCCGGCGATCGTCGCATCGACGTTGAGAATATCGACACATCCATATTTGATCAAATCGCGGCAGCCGAAGGCCGAGATCTCGCCCTGACCAGCATTGACCGGGATGGACGTGCTCTCGCGCACCATGCGCAGCCCATCGAGCTGGTCAAACCACTGCACCGGTTCCTCGATCCAACCGAGGTCGAGGTCTTCAGCAGCCCGGCAGAACTCGATCGCTTCCTGCGGCGTCCATGCTTGATTGGCATCGCAGACGATCATCCAGTCATCACCGACGATCTCGCGAACGCGCCTCACTCGCTCGATGTCTTCTTTCACGCTCAACCGACCAACCTTGAATTTGACGCCCGCCATGCCGAGATCGCGATAATGCTTCATTTCATCATTGAGCTGATCCTGCCCTTTGCCAGCCGTGTAGTACCCGCCGATGGCGATCACCGGAACTTTATCGGTCATCCCGCCGAGCAGCTTGTACAGCGGGACGTTGTAAATCTTGCCGAGCAGATCCCACAAGGCATTGTCGATCGCCGCGATCGCCTGCATCAAGATGCCGCGGTTGCGCATATCGAGCTGGTGCAGGCCGCGGTTGCCCAGATCGACCTTGCAAGCGAACATGCGCGCCCACAGCTTTTCATTAGCGCGTGGGTCCTCGCCGATGAGCATGGGCGCCAAATGTTCACGGATCAAGCTGACGATTTCAAGCTGCGTCATGTCTTCATCGCCGCCAAAAGCTTCGCCCACAACGCCCTCATCAGTGTAAATGCGTGTGACAAGCGTATTGCGGTTGGCGATGCGATACGTTCCGCCTTCAAACAGCGTGTTGAGTTTGCGCGCCAGCGGGATGACTTCAATCTGTGTGATCTTCATGATGTCGCGACCTTGTCTAACGATTCTGCTAACGTAACCCGTACCGCTCCACAACTGCTTCATCAACCTCGACGCCCAACCCCGGCGCATCGGGGACGGTCAGAAAGCCATCCCGCTGCTCAAACGGCTCGCGCACCAGTTCATGCTGCATCGGGCTGGGGATCGGTTTGATCTCCATCACGATGTGGTTGGCCGCGGTCGCCGTCAGGTGAATGCTAGCAGCCGTGTTGAGCGCGCTGCTCCACGAATGCGCGTTGATCTGCCGGTGCGCGGCCGCTGCCAGCGCAATGACGCGGGCGAAGCCGCTCACTCCTTCTACACGGCCGGGGTCGACCAAATAGATATCGCCCACGCCGGCCTCGATCAGGCGGGCATAGCCGGCGGGCGTCCACTCGCGCTCGCCAGTGGCGATCGGCGTCTTTATGGCGGCGCGCAGGCGGCGGTAGCCGTCATCATCGCCGAGCGGCAGCGGATCCTCAATCCAGCGAATGTGATACTCCTCAAAGGCCTGCACCATGCGGATGGCGAGCGCCGCATCCCAGCGCGTCTTCTTGCCGATATCGACCATGAAATCGACATCCGGGCCAATCGCTTCCCGCACCGCTTTGACGTAGGCGATATCGCGCTGCGGCATAACGCCGAGGTTGGCCTCGCCGGTCTTGCCGAAGCCGACCTTGACAGCGGTGTACCCATGTTCAACGTGCTCGGCCAGTTCACGAGCAAGGTCTTCGATGCGCGCTCTGGACGGATGGGTGCTGGCGCAGGCGCGCAGCTTGTCGGTCAGCTTGCCGCCCAACAGTTGATGCAGCGGAACGCCGAGCAGCTTGCCCTTCAAGTCCCACAGCGCCATATCGCAGGCGCTGATGGCGAACA
>DAOTYT010000295.1:0-2789 GCA_034434615.1 Anaerolineae bacterium
CTCTTCCAGGCTGGTATTGCCCGCCCGTTCGCCGATGCCGTTGATCGTCACCTCGACCTGGCGCGCCCCAGCCAGCACGCCCGCCAGTGTATTGGCAGTCGCTAGACCGAGATCGTTGTGACAGTGCACTGACCAGACGATGCCGCTGCCTGGGCCGGCTCCCGGCGTCTCGGCGATGAGGTTAGCGATCAGCTCGCCCCATTCCTGCGGAGTAACATAGCCGACCGTATCGGGAATATTCAGGGTCGTTGCGCCACTCTCGACGGCTGCCGCACAAACTTCCACCAAAAACGCTGGATCGGTGCGGCCCGCATCCATCGGACTGAATTCGACATCATCGCACAGACTGCGCGCCAGCGCCACGGACTTGCGTATCCTTTCCAGCGCCTGCGCGCGCGTTAGCCCAGTTTGATACTGCAAGTGGATATCGGAAGTGCCGAGAAACGTGTGGATGCGCGGTTTAGCAGCATCCTTGACACCTTCCCAGCAGATGAGGATATCCTTCTCAACCGCGCGCGCCAGCCCACAGATCGTGGGGCCATCGGACGTGCCCACTTCTTGCGCAATGCGCTGCACTGCCGCCAGATCATCGGGAGAAGCCGCGGGAAAACCCGCTTCAATGATATCGACGCCCAGGCGCGCAAGCTGGCGCGCGATCTCAAGCTTTTCCGCGCTGCTTAACGTGGCGCCCGGGCTCTGTTCACCATCGCGCAGGGTCGTATCAAAAAACAGGACGACATTATCGTTTACAGGGCGGCTCATATCGGGACAATCCTTTCAGACTCAAACTGCCTGCACCTATGCGATCGCTAAGGCCATCTTCGGTCACAGGATCACCCCCTTCCGATGACACTTCACTCGACGCATGTTTCAGTCCTGCTTGATGCGTTTGGCATTTAAGAACGGCATCATGTCGCGAAGCTCGGCCCCAACCTGTTCGATCATTAGGTCGTGTTCGCGCGCGCGGCGCTGTTTGAAATTGGGCAGGCCGTCCTTGTTTTCCGCGATCCACTCGCGTGCGAATGAACCGTCTTGAATTCGATTCAAGACCTCCATGAAATGTTCTTTAACTTGATCCTCGATCTGATCGCCAACGGTGTAGCCACCATATTCAGCCGTATCGCTCACGCTGTACCACATGTAGCTGAGGCCACCTTCATACATCAGGTCGACGATGAGCTTCAGCTCGTGCAGACATTCGAAATA
Source organism: Anaerolineae bacterium (assembly GCA_034434615.1). Classification (GTDB taxonomy): domain Bacteria; phylum Chloroflexota; class Anaerolineae; order Aggregatilineales; family Phototrophicaceae; genus Flexifilum. The sequence goes on from DAOTYT010000295.1 coordinate 1,207, forward strand.
GGCGATCTCGGGCTGGTAACCCGCTTTGACCAAAGTCTCGAACGCCGAGCGAACGAGTGCCGTCACCCCGCCGCACAGCACAACTTGTTCGCCGAAGAGATCGGTTTCCGTCTCCTCCTTGAAGGTCGTCTCGATGACGCCCGCCCGCGTGCATCCGATCGCGCGAGCATAAGCCAGCGCAAGCGCCTTGGCGTTTCCGGTTGCATCTTGCGCGATCGCCAGCAGCCCAGGCGTGCCGGCGCCATCTTTGAACACCTCGCGCACTCGATGACCAGGGGCTTTCGGCGCGACCATAGCCACATCAACGTTCGCCGGCGGCTTGATCTCCCCATAATGGATGTTGAACCCATGGGCGAACATGAGCATTGCGCCCGGTTTCAAATTGGCAGCGATCGACTCGTTATAAACCTGACCCTGTTTGGTATCCGGGATGAGGATCATGATGATATCGGCGCGGCGGACAGCTTCTTCGACCGAGTAAACTGCCAGACCGTCCGCTTCGGCCTTCGCGCGGCTGCGGCTGCCCTCGTGCAGGCCGATGATCACGTGCATCCCGCTGTCACGCGCATTAAGCGCATGGGCATGCCCTTGACTGCCGTAGCCGATCACTGCGATCGTCTTGCCATCGAGCAAGCTCAAATCCGCATCCTTGTCATAATAGAGCGTCGCCATTGGGTCTCAATCTCCAGTGCAGCGGGGAGTCATCTCCCACAAAATAAGCTTCTGTAAAGTGCGCCGTTCGCCTTTTTGGTAAGCGAACGGCGCACTCATTTAAACGCCATAAACCTGATAAGACTGACGATCGCTGGATACCGTTACCGGTACGACAGGCTCGTAGTTCGAGTCGAGGATGCGCACTCCGCGCCCCATCGCGACCACACCAGTCCGCACCAGCTCAACGATGCCCAACCGTTCTACTTCTTGGATCAGGGATTCGACCTGATCTTCCTGCGCGGCGATCTCAATGATCGCCACTTCTGGGCCAATATCGACGATGCGGGCCGGATAGCGGTCGCACAGCATCGTGATGGTATTGCGCGACTCTGCGTCGTTAGCGCGCACTTTGATAAGCGCCAGATCGCGGCTGACATAGGGCTCTTGAGAGACAATTGACACATCGATGACATTGATCAGTTTGAACAGGTTCGATGCGATTCGGCGAGCATCGGCGCGGCTGGCATCAACCCCAATCGTCATCCTTGAGATATAGGGGCGATGGGTACGGCCCACGGTCAAGCTGTCGACGTTGAAATTGCGGCGCCGGAACAAACTGGCGACTCGGTTTAAGACGCCGGGTTTATTCTCGACCAGCGCTACTAAAATATGCTTCTTCGGTGTCCCGTTCACCGCTGTCTCTGCGGGCTGTGGTTGGTCAGTCATTTGCGTGACCTCTGTCATGAGATGCTCTCCTCACCGGGCTTCGGGCGGCGCAGCATTTTATCCAGATCTGCCCCCGCCGGAACCATCGGGTAAACAATTTCTTCCTTCTCGACCATATACTCGATTAGGGTCGGCCCGTTGATGCTGCGCGCGAACCGAACCGATTCTTCAACCTGCTGCCGCTGGGTTACGCGCATGGCTGG
>DAOTYT010000296.1:0-2780 GCA_034434615.1 Anaerolineae bacterium
ACCAGTCAGCCGGTTGAACAGCCGCAGTGCATCGTCGCCGATCTCCTTATGGCAGGTGAACAAGCCGAGATCGGTATACAGGCGCGCGGTCGTAGAGTTGTAATTGCCGGTGCCAAGGTGCACATAACGGCGCACACCATCTTCCTCGCGACGAACCACGAGGGCGATCTTGGCATGCGTTTTGACGGGCAGTTCTTCAACGCCATACGTGACGTGCACGCCCTTTTCCTCGAGCGCACGCGCCCATTCGAGATTGTTCTCCTCGTCAAAGCGCGCCTTCAGTTCAACGAGCACCGCAACCTGTTTGTCGTTGTCGCGCGCTTCCATGAGCGACTGGACGATCGGCGAGTTGCGCCCGACGCGATACAGCGTCGCTTTGATCGCCAGCACATCGGGGTCGCGCGCCGCTGTCTGGAAAAATGCCTCAACGGGCGCGAATGAGTCATAGGGAAGGTGCACCAGAATATCGCGCTTGCGAATGGCGCTGAAGATATTTTCGTCGGGCGGCAGCACGGGGCGCGGCAGATAGACGGGCACCTTTAAATCCGGCCGGTCGACCGCCATCAGTTCCATCAGGCTGGAGCAGCCCAGCGCACCGTTGACCATGTACAGATCGCGATCGGGATCGATCTCCAGCTGCGCGATCAACGGGTTAAGGATGCGCGGACTGGTGCCGACGGGCACGCTGAGCCGAACGATCGAACCGAAGCGGCGCACACGCAGCCCTTCCTCGATGATGTCGCTGATATCGACGGTTGGATCTTCCAGCTCGTACTCAAAATCGATATCGGCATTGCGGGTAACTCGGAACGGAGAGTGTTCCAGCACTTCCATCCCAGGGAACAACAGATCGAGGTTCGCCGCGATGACATCTTCGATCCAAACGAAAGTATCGCGCACGCGGTCGCTGCCCTCATACTTGCGCAGCACACCATCGACATCGACCAGGCGGGGCAGCTGGTCAGGAATCTTGATGCGGACAAAATCGGTCGAGCGCACATGCGGGTCGGCGCGGCGGAGGACGACAGCCAGATTCAGACTGAGATTCGAAATGAAGGGGAACGGCCGCGCATGATCGACGGCCAACGGCGTGAGCACTGGAAAAATCTCTTCATAAAAATAGACCCGCAGGGCCTGCTGCCACGATGAGCGCAGCTCGCGCAGGGGAACGATATTGACCCCCGCTTCCGCAAGCTGCGCCAGCACTTGGCGCATCGTTTCGCGCTGGCGGTTCATCTGCCCTTCGATGCGCCGGCGGATCTCGAACAACAACGGGCCGGGATCAATCCCATCTGGCCGCGTGGAGGGGAGGTTCAATTTGAGTTTGGTATGGACGGAGCCAACCCGAACCATGAAGAATTCATCGGTATTGCTGCTGACGATCGCGAGGAATTTGACCCGTTCCAGCAGGGGCAGGCTCTCATCGCGCGCTAGGGCCAGCACACGTTCGTTAAAGGCAATCCAGCTCAGCTCTCGGTTGATATAGTTGCTGCTGTTCAGCTCTATGGGTGAGAGAGTCTCATGAACTGCCATACTTGATCCCGATGACGATGCGCTTCTGTGGTTTCATCTTAATCAAGATGCGAAAACAAGTAAAGCACCCTCATCAGCGCTTAAACACGGGGCGCAGCGAGAGAACAGTGCGAAAGGCCGGGAAAGCCGGGCTTTTAGCAGCGGCGCACCCTGCGTTACAATCGGCGCATGGTCACCTCAACTGCGACACCGTGGCCCATAGCCGGGCATGACTGGGCGGTTGATCATCTGCGACGGGCGATGGCCAACCACCGCATTCGCCATGCATACCTGTTCCTCGGCCCCGAGTCGATCGGCAAGCTCACGCTCGCGCGCGCCTTCGCTGCCGCGCTCAACTGCGCGCACGATGATCTCCACCGCCGCCCGTGTGGAACCTGTTCCGCGTGCCAGCGCATTGCCAGCGGCAACCATCCAGATGTGATCTATGCACAGCCAGACCCCGCCACCGGCACGCTTAAGATCGAGGAAGTGCGGTCGATAACCGCGCGTATCGCGCTCAAACCTTTCGAAGCGCGCTTTCGCATCGCGATTCTGCCGTCGTTCGAGCGCGCCCAACCCCGCGCGCAAGATGCCCTGCTCAAAACGCTCGAAGAGCCGCCGCCCCATGCCATCCTGATCCTGACCGCGCCTTCCGGCGAAGCGATCCTGCCGACCATCGCCAGCCGCAGCCAGCTTCTTCGCCTGCGACCCCTGCCGCCCGATCTGGTGGCGGCGATCCTCGAGGAGCGTTTCGGGGCCGATCGGGAAACGGCAGCGCTGCTCGGCCGGATCAGCGGGGGGCGGCTGGGCTGGGCCATTGAGGCGCTCGCTGACCCGGATCGGCTAACGGCGCGACGCGAAGCCCTCGATCTGCTGGCGGGGCTGCTATCGCAAAACCGCGCGGTCCGTTTCAACGAAGCCGAGAAACTCGCGCGCGAAAAAACCGCACTCGCGGCTCTGCTCGATTTATGGCAGATGTTTTGGCGAGATGCGCTGTTGATGGCCGCTGGCGCAGGCCTGCCGATCGCCAATATCGACCGGCGCGAGGAATTGGCGTCGCTGGTCGAACGAAGCACAGCGGCCGAAATACTGGCAGCGCTGCGCGCCACGCAGGCAGCCCTGGCCGCGCTGAACACAAACGCTAACGTGCGCTTGGCCGTCGAAGTGATGCTGCTTGACTACCCAGGGCTGCGTTCTGCGTAACGGGCTGCCCGTTCGCACAGCGCGTTGACGCAGCCCGGCGGCGGCGTGACCATCCCCAGCGCAAT
>DAOTYT010000297.1:0-5064 GCA_034434615.1 Anaerolineae bacterium
CGGCCTGAGCGGAGAACTGCGCGCGGTATCGCAGCTTTCAGCGCGCCTGAACGAAGCCGCCAAGTTGGGCTTCCAGCGCGCGATTGTGCCGCGCCTGCGCCAGAAGAAGGCCGATCTGCCGGCTGGCCTGAACGCGAGTCAGGTTCGCAACGCGGGCGAGGCGCTGGCGGCGGCGCTGCCAAAATCCTGATCGCGGCGCGGGCGCCCTGAGGGCGAGGGACTCTAAAACTCTGGCCGGTTCTGCCCCAGGCCGATCGGGGGATGAAGGCAACTGGCCAACAACAGTCATTTACTTCGACGGGCACCGGTATTATGATCAGGGCGCTGTACGCTCACCTGTGTCCTGCGCTATTGACCGCCGCACCCCGCACGCCGGAGAAAAATTGCCACATGCGCACGGAAAACGATCGACCGCATGCTTCGCCTGACCCAGAGTTTTCCGCTTTTGAGCGTTTGTTCGGCACGCCCGTTGAGCGGCGCGCGCTCATCCGCAGCCTGCTGATCTATTCCGCGATCGTGCTGTCGGGACGACCGTCGTGTAAGTCATCTTCATTGAGTCGACGCTGAGCGCCGTCAGTGCTCAATTCCCAGAAGCCGGCCCGCTCGCCAATCTATCCGATGTGCTGATCCGCCAGCTGCGCAGCGCTCTACGCGGCTCTGGCCTGCTCGGGCTGCTGGCCTCTAATGTGAGCACCGTGACCTCTGCCCTGCTGACGATGGTGGCCATCGCCGCGCTGACGCATCTGATCGTGCGCCTGCTGAGCGGCGGGAACGGGGCGCTGCGCAAGCAGATCAGTGCCCTGCTGGGTTTGTACAACCGCTTCTTACCCTTTCAGTACATCCTGCTGGCGTTCGCAGCCTTCTTTGCCTGGTCGGCGCTGCCGCAGTCGCTGTGCTTGTTCGGTCCAGCGATCGTGGTGGCTCTATATGTGGGGTCGCGCGTGCCGTTTAAGATCGGCGAGGTTTATGAAATGAACACGCGCCGCGGATGTTTGGGCTACGTCGGCGCGCTGATCGTGTTTTCTTTGCTAACTGGCGGCTTGTTCGCATTCCTACTCAACGCACTGATCTTCGCTCTCGACGTGCGCACGTCAGGCTGAGCACCAGGGCAACCCGTTCTAAGTTAAACCTCCTCACCCCAGCGCTGACGCGCCAACTCTCTCCCACCAGCGCCGCTGCGCGGCTGGGGAGCGAGGGGCAAACAATCATGTTGGCGGTTTTCCCCTCGTCCCACGAAGCAGCCGGAGAGAGGGACGGCGACGCAGTCGCAGGGGCTGAGGGCTGCAGCAATTGCGTATTTGCAGGTAAAAACGTATGATTGATATTTGTATAAACTACGCTTTTATACGAGCATAGGCACTGTCGTTGGTCATAGGCGCTTAAAGCTGTCGGGAATCGTCGTCTGTGCTGAAATATTTTATTTATTAATAAGGAGGGATTCGATGACCGCAATGGAACAAGCGCCTGCGCAGGGGAATTTCACGCTGGGGCGCGTCTTTCTGGTTGTTTGGGGCGTGCTGCTCTTGATTGCCGGTCTCTTCATCGTCACAAACCCGGCCGTCAGCGCGCTGACGTGGGTGCTGATCATGGCGATCGCGTGGTTCATCGGCGGCATCTTCGATACTATTGGCGCGATCACGCAGCGCACGCAGGGATGGGTCTGGCGGCTCATCGGCGGCATCATCGGGATCGTCGCTGGTCTCTACATCATCGCCAACCCGATTCTGGGGACATTATTCGTCATCGAAATCGCTTTCTTGCTGATCGCGATCTCGGCCATCTTTGACGGCGCGGTGAACATCTTCACCGGTCTGCCCACCAGCGACGGTCGGCTGGCTTCGCTGCTGCTGGGCATCATTCAGATCGTTGCCGGTGTGTGGCTGCTGCTGCACCCGATCGCAGGCATGATCGCGCTGGTCTATGTGTTTGGCTTCTTCGTCATCGCCGCCGGCGTCGTGACCATCATCCTGGCGATTCGCGGGTAGTCGCAGCCGATCTTCGAGCAGTCGATGGCGCAGGCCCGGTCATCACACGAGTGATCGGGCCTGCGCTGTTTTCCCTTGCAGCATTGAGTCATTATTTTGTGCCGGCTAGCTCAGCCGCCGGCTAGCTCAGCCGCCGGCTAGCTCAGCCGCCGGCTCCAGCTCGACCAAGGCCAGTTCGGCTTCGCCGCGCACGATCTGGCTGATGAAACCATGCGGCGCGCTTGGATCGACATCCTCGCCGGGAAATGGGTCGTGCAGCGCTATCTTCGCCATGACATAGCTCACCACGAGCCGCAGCGAGCTCATGATCGGCACGATCAGCAGCGCGCCGAGGATCCCCCCCAGCGCAAAGCCAATGACCACGCCAACGATGACGAACACCACCGGCAGGTTGACGGACTTGCCCACGATGACCGGCGAGACGAAAGTGTAAATCACCTGTGAATATAAGATGATGATAAAGACGACCAGCAGGGTGAACGTCACGTTCGGCATCTCGGTGAAAACGGTGGAACCGCTCAACAGCGTCACAATCACCACGGGAATGGCCGAGATCAGGCCGCCGATGTTGGGGATGAGCGAGATGATGCCGTTCTGGATGGCCAGCGGCAGCGCCCCGGGCACCCCCATCAGGGTGAACTGGATAAATGAAATGATGCCGAGCAGGCTGCCGACGATGAGCTGCCCGCGAAAAAAGCTGACCCATACGCGGTCGATTTTGGTCACCAGGATGCTAATTTCACGGCTGTACGCTTTCGGCAGCCATTGAATGAGGAACCCCCGGCTGCGGTTGAGGTCGAGCAGCGTGAGCAGCGAAATCACGAAAGCCAGAAATAAAGCGGCGATGAAGCCGGCCAGCGTGCCGACGACCGAGGTGACGACGTAAACCGCGCCGCCAGCGACATTGACCACTCCCTCCAGCAGCGCCCGCAAATTGATCGCGCTGATCGCCAGCGGCTCGTTGACGTCGGCCGGCGCCGGCAAAACGAAATTGCGTATCGGTTGGATGAGCGGGTCGAAATCGAACTGAAAAGTGCCCAGGCTCAGGACGAGGTCGCCCGGCTGATAACCTTCCAGCGCAGCCAGGAACAGCGCCCAGGCATCGCCCAGTGTGATCAGGAGGTTGTTGATCTCGCGCAGCAAGGCGGGGATGCCGATCAAAATCAGCAGCACCAGTACGATGACGGCGATCCCATAGAGCAGGATGACAGCGAGCGGAAAAGCGATGCCAAGCCGTTGGTTTAAGGCCCGGCTGGGGAGGTACATCAGATAGGAGATGACGAAGGCGATGAAAAGCACTTGAATGATCGGCAGCAGCAGCAGCAGCCCAATGATGCCGAGGATGATCAGGCCGAGGCCCGCGATATAGCGCGTTGTGGTGGCCCACTGTGGCGGCTCGCCGGCTTCACTTGTTTTGATCTCCGCAACGGACTCCGGCATGCGAGCTGTCCTTCATCTGCGCCGTTAAGCAGCTGCCCCGCATATTGATTGCTCGTCTGCACGTTGACTGTATCGTAGATTATATTTTATCACAAGCGCACTGCTGCGTAATAAATGCGTGTGGTATAATATAATCATGTCGAAGCTGAGAGTTCGCCGATTTTCTGGACGGGCGGCCAGTTGAAAACGTTCACTGCCCGCGCGGCGGCATTGACTGCCCCTAAGGCAGCCGGCCTGCCGCGCATGCTGTCGCTGCGAGATTATCTTCGTTCGCGGGGTTGACGAGGCCAATGCGTTTGCCCATTTTCAGGGCAGGCATCACCGCGCGAGCTGCGCCAGCTCCTCAAGATAGACGATCGCGGTTTCGATGCCGCGGTGAAACATCTCAATGCTGAACCGTTCGTTGGGCGAATGTAAGCCGTCATCATCCAGCCCGTAACCCATCATCACAACCGGGATGTGCATCAGGTCAGCGATTTCGGCGACGACCGGGATGCTGCCGCCGCCGCGGGTGAAGACCGGCGCAGCGCCCCAGCCCTTTTCATAGGCGCGCTGCGCGGCCTGCATTTCGGGGATATCGAACGGGAACAGTGCCGGCTTACCGGTCGTGATCAGTTTGATATCGACTGTGACCGTCGGCGGCGTTAGCAGCTCGATGTAATCCTTGATCAGGGTGAAGATCTTGTGCGGGTCTTGGTTGCCGACCAGCCGCGAGCTGATCTTGGCGCCAGCCTTGGCGGGCACGATCGTCTTCGGCCCTGGCCCCGTCCAGCCGCTCCACATGCCGTTGATATCAAGCGTGGGGCGGGCCGAGATGCGCTCGCGGATGTTGTAACGACGGTCGCCCCACACCGCCGGGACACCAGTCGCCCGTTTGTATTCTTCTTCGGTCAGGTCGGTCTTCGCGATCATCGCCCGTTCTTCCGGTGTCAGTGGGACGACATCGTCATAGAAGCCGGGCACGGCGATCGTGCCATCGGGGTTGTACAGCTTCGCGAGGATTTCGGCCAACGCGAGCGCCGGGTTGTGCACTGCGCCGCCCCACAGGCCGCTGTGCAGGTCGTCGGACGGCCCCTGTACCACGATTTCAAGATAGGTCATCCCGCGCAGGCTGTGCAGAATGGCCGGTTCTTCCATCGAACGCATCGACGTATCGCTGATCACGCAGACATCCGCCTTGAGCAGATCGAGGTGGTCTTTGAGGAACGGGACGAGGTTGGGCGAGGCGATCTCTTCTTCGCCCTCAATGAGGAATTTGACGTTGACTGGCGCGCTGCCGCTCGTCTTCAAGTACGACTCCAGCGCCTTCACATGGATGAACAGTTGGCCTTTATCGTCCGTAGCACCGCGGGCGTAGATCTTTCCGTCTTTCTCTACCGGTTCGAAGGGCGGCGTATGCCAGCCGTCCTCCATCTGCGCCGGCACGACATCGTAGTGCCCGTAGACGAGCACCGTCGGTCTATCGGGGCCAGCGCCCAGCCATTCGCCATAGACGACCGGCAGGCCGGCCGTCGGCATGACGCGGGCATTCTCCACGCCGATCGACTGCATATGCGCTGCAAGCCATTCGGCCATGCGCTGGATTTCACCAGCGTAGGCCGGGTCAGCGCTCAGGCTGGGGATGCGCAGCATTTCGTGG
>DAOTYT010000298.1:0-4625 GCA_034434615.1 Anaerolineae bacterium
CCTATGAAGGCACGCCTGGCCTAAAAGATGCTGCCCCCGGCCTGTTCGCCGCTGCTTTTGTCTTCCTGCTGGTCAACGATGTCGCTGAACGCTGATCCCAGGCCGCGCCGCGTGCTCATGGTCGGCGCCTATGATCCGGACTACCCGCGCCATGCCATCCTCAAAGCGGGGCTGCAAGCAGCTGGCATCGAAGTCATCGAGCGACGGCTGCCGCCGCAGGCGACCACGCGCGAGCGCTTCGGCCTGCTGATGCGTTCACGCCAGGCGCTGAGCCGCTGCGATGCCATGCTGCTTCCCGCCTTCAACCAAGTGATCGCGCCGGCAGCCGGGGCGCTTGCGCGGCTTGCAGGAAAGCCGCTGCTGGTTGACTATATGGTCGGTTTGGCTGATGTCGATGTTGACCGCGGGACGGTTGGGGCGCGCCGCGCCGCGCTGCACCGCGCCATCGACCGATACAATCTGCGACACTTCGCCATGATGACCGATACGGACGCGCATCGCTGGGCGTTTGCGCGGCTGCTCGATGTGCCGGTGGAACGACTGCATGTCGTGCCGGTGGGCGCGCGGGCGGAATGGTTGGATGCGGCGCCCGTGCCAACGCGCGCGGCCGGCGATCCGCTGGTTGTGGGGTGGGTTGGCACATATATTCCTTTTCAGGGCGTGGCTGTGATCCTCGAAGCGGCCGCCCTGCTGCGCGATGACCCGTCAATCCGGTTTGAGCTGATCGGCCGCGGCCAAACCTATGCGCAGAGCATTGAGCTAGCGCGCGTCTTAAATTTAGCGAATGTGACGTTTCTGAACGAATTCTACAGCCTTCCTCAACTGCTGCCGCGCCTCGCTCGTAGTACGATTTTGCTGGGCGTATTCGGCGCTACAGAGAAGACCGATTACGTCGTGCCGAACAAGGTCTATGATGGCCTTGCCTTCGGCCGCCCAGTGATCACCGCAGAGGCTGCCGCGCTGCGCGAATTTTTCACGCCCGGCGAGCATCTGATCACCGTGCCGCCCGGCGATGCAGCGGCGCTGGCCGCTGCCATCCGCGCGCTGGCCAGCGACCCCGATCGCATTCAGGCGCTGGGCGCAGCAGGGGTCAGGCGCATCCGCGAAGCGTTTCTGCCAGCCCATATTGGTGAACGAGTCGCGGCGATTTTCGACCGTTTAACGCAGCGCTTAGATCACATTTAGGCGCAATGCCATAAAGGTCGTGGCATAATTTAGTCGGCTTTGTGAAACGCTTTATAAGCGCTTTGACAGGATAATAATAGAAGCGGATCGATTGCTGAAAGGAGATGCTGCGCGCTGTGCGGGCGAGAGGGCGCGCAGGCCGGAAAAGATGAATATTCTCGTTATCGGCGGCACACGCAATTTAGGACATTTGCTCGTTCACAATCTCATAGAACGCGGACACCACGTGACGGTGTTTAACCGTGGGCGCACGCGCAGCGCGCTGCCAGCTTCGGTTGAGCGCCTCTATGGTGACCGGGCCGACTTTGCGCAGATCAGTGCGGCGCTGCGCGGCCGCGAATTTGACGCAGTCGTCGATACGGCGCTTTACAAATCCGCCGAGGCGGACGACATTGTTAAACTGCTTAGTGGACGCACCGGCCACTATATTTTTCTCAGCAGTGGGCAGGTCTATCTGGTTCGTGAAGGCGCGCAGCGGCCGTTCACCGAAGACCAGTACGCCGGCCCCTTGATGCCGCCCCCTAAGTTGAACACCTTCGGCTATGAAGAATGGCTGTATGGCATGGATAAGCGGCAGGTCGAAGATCGACTGTCGGCAGCGTGGGAGGCGCAAGGCTTCCCTTATACATCGCTGCGCCTGCCGATGGTCAACAGCGAGCGCGACCACTTTAACCGGCTGTATGCCTACGTGCTCCGGCTGCAGGATGGCGGCCCAATCTTGGCCCCGTTGACGCCGAATTATCCGCTGCGCCACGTTTATGGCCGCGATGTCGTGCGAGCGATCGTCCACTTGCTCGAGACTGGCCTCGGCAAAGGCCGGGCATACAACCTCTCGCAGGATGAAACCCTCACCCTGGAGCAGTTCCTCGATCTGCTCGGCGGGATCATGGGCGTGCAGCCGCTGCTGGTGCGCGTCAAGCGTGACCTGCTCGAGGCCAACGGTTTCTTGCCAGATTGTTCCCCTTTTAGTGAGCGCTGGATGTCGGAGCTGGATAACCGTTTGAGCAAAACGGAACTCGGCCTGACCTATACGCCCGTCCAAACCTATCTGGCGCAGATCATCACCTATTACCGCGATCACCCGCCGGCCCAGCCGGTCGGTTACCGGCGGCGCCGCGCTGAGCTGCGCCTGTACGAGCAGTTGGTTGAAGGGGTGGCACCCTCGCTCTGAAAGCGCCAGAACGAGCAGCAAGACGGACAGTTGAATCCATTGAACCGACGCCCGAACGTTTGTCACCGGGCGTCGTTCCGTTGCGCCCTGCGCGGAACCAGCGGCCGCCGCCGGCTCTGGGCTGCGGGGCAGGTGCAAATTATTCGCGAAATCGTTATGCTTAACCTGTATAGAGAGATGGCGCTTATCGTAGGCGCGCCACGAGAGGGGTTTTTGCATGTTTAACAGTTTGCCGCACGACAGCCGCGACTATATCGACTGGACTTGGGAGCAGATCGCGCCCTATTATGCCGAGCTGGCAGAACGGCCGCTCGATGAGGCGAATGTTGTCGATTGGCTGGCCGATCGCGCCCGCATCAATCAGCTTGTTGAAGACATCTACAGCCGGCTGTACGTCGCCGTCACGCTCGATACGACGGACGAAGCGGCCGAGGCGCGCTACAATCGCTTCAATGAAACGGTGCTGCCGCAGGCGCAGATCGCCGATCAGGCCCTCAAGCAGAAGCTGCTGGCCAGCGGCATCGAGCCGGCCGATTACGCCATTGAACTGCGCGCCATCCGCACGGAGGCCGAATTGTTCCGCGAGCAGAACGTGCCGCTGTTCGTTGAGGAGAACAAGCTGCGCAATGAGTACGATAAGATCGCCGGCGCGCAGACGGTGATGTGGAACGGTGAAGAGAAAACCGTCGCCCAGGTGCGCCCGTTCTATCAAGAGGTGGACCGCGCCGTGCGCGAGCAGGCGTGGCGGCTGGTGGCCGAACGCCAGCTTGCCGACCGCGCTGCCTTCAATGATTTGTGGGTGCGGATGCTCACCCTGCGCCGGCAGATCGCACAGAATGCCGACCTGCCGGACTACCGGGCGTTCGCATGGCGATCGCTGCAGCGGTTCGATTACGCGCCGGAAGACTGCTTCGCCTTCCATCGCGCCATTGAGGAAACGGTCGTCCCGGCGGCGAGCCGCCTCTACGAGAAGCGGCGTCAGCGTTTGGGGATTGAAACGCTGCGGCCGTGGGATCTCGATGTCGAGCCGGCTGGCCGGCCGCCGCTGCGGCCGTTTCAACAGGTATCAACCCTGATCGAGACGAGTGGCCAAATCTTCCATCAGGTCGATGCGCAGCTCGGCCGCTATTACGACACGATGCGTCAGGAAGCGCTGCTCGACCTCGAAAATCGCAAGGGTAAAGCGCCGGGGGGATACTGCACGTCGTTCCCGGTCAGCGAGCGGCCGTTCATCTTCATGAACGCCGTCGGTCTGCATGATGACATCCAGACGCTGCTGCACGAGGGCGGCCATGCCTTCCATGTTTTTGAGGCGGCCAAACTGCCGATCCACCGCCAGCGCAGCGCGCCGATCGAATTTTGCGAAGTGGCCTCGATGTCGATGGAGCTGCTGGCTGCACCTTACCTGGCTGCTGAAAACGGCGGCTTTTATCAGACGGAAGAGGCCAATCGCGCGCGCGTCGAGCATCTCGAAGGGATGATCCAATTCTGGCCCTACATGGCGGTCGTCGATGCGTTCCAACACTGGGTCTATACCCATGTCGATGATGCGCTCAACCCCGATAACTGCGATGCCGTGTGGGCCGAGCAGTGGGACCGCTTCATGAAAGGCATCGACTACAGCGGGCTGGAGGATGTCAAAGCGACCGGCTGGCATCGAAAGCTGCATATCTTCCAAATCCCATTCTACTATGTGGAATATGGGCTGGCGCAGCTCGGCGCTGCGCAGGTTTGGCGCAACGCTTTGACCGACCCGGCCGCGGCCACCGCAGCCTATCGCGCCGCTTTGGCGCTGGGCGGCACTGCGCCGCTCCCCGCGCTGTTCTCGGCAGCCGGCGCCAGGTTCGCCTTCGACACAACGACGCTGGGCGAGGCGGTCAACCTGATCGAGCGAACCATTGCGCAGCTCGACCCGGCATAGCGCGATGAGTTCCTTGGGCAGGTATCGCCATCTTGCGCAGAGCAGCACGGCAGCCGGTCATTTCGTCATCCTGGCCATCGATCACCGGCGCAACCTGTGGGATGCGCTGCAAGCTGCCCAGCCCGAGCCGCTGACGGCCCATGCGTTCGCCGCCTTTAAGCGGGCCGTGATCGAGGCGCTTGCGCCGCTCGCCACTGCGGTGCTGGTCGATCCGGAGTTTGGCATTGGCCCGGGCATCCGAGAGGGCTACCTGCCGGCCGACCGCGGCCTGCTGGCACCGCTCGAAGTGACCGACTACAGCCTGCATCCCTCGGCGCGCGCCTATCGTCCGATCGACGGATGGTCGGT
>DAOTYT010000299.1:0-12712 GCA_034434615.1 Anaerolineae bacterium
CTATCTCGGGTCAGTGGCTTCCGCTCTATGAACCGGAGTGGTCGCTTGATTATGTTCGTAAATTGGAGCAGCAGGCGAAAAAAGCGCTCATGATTTGGCCGTATCATACGCTGGTGGGCACTGTAGGTCACAGCCTGACACCAGCACTGTATGAAGCGATTGCTTACCATGCCTCGGCGCGGCAGTCGCAGCCGGTGTTGCTAGGCAAGGGTTCAATTCCTAAAACCGAGCATTACTCGATCATTGAGCCTGAGGTCAAAGTGCCTGAGCAGCCGCTTGGGGGTGTGAATACCGAGTTTCTCGACCTGATCGCGAGCTATCAGCGCATTTACATTGCTGGACAGGCGAAAAGCCACTGCGTCCTGGAGACCATCGCGTCGCTGATGCGTCATTTTGAAGGACAGCCAGAGGTCATCCGCCGGCTGCATTTACTGACCGACTGTACCTCTTCAGTCGCGCATCCGGAAATTGATTTTGACGCGATGGCCGAAGAAGCGTTGACAAGGTTCAGCCAGCAAGGTTTGCAGCTCGTCACATCTACCGACGCGCTTGTGTAAGACAGGCGGCAAAAACGCAGGCCGTCACACGGACGGCCTGTCATGACACCAGGGATGCATTGAGTTAGGAATTTGCCTCAACCACAGCCGCCAAAATATTGAACGGCACACCGCCCCGATTGTAGGTGACGCCGTTATGCACAATCCACGTGGCTTCGCCATTGTTATAGCGGATCATGATGGCCGGCGTGCCGGTTACACCGCGGTTGCGGCCAAAGTTTGTATCGATGTTAACTTGTTCAGCCGTATTGGTGCACGTGAGGAGCTGGCTGTAATTCAGGCCAAGTTCTTGCGCGACGGTGCGGCCTACATCTTCTGTATAGCGGCCGGTTTGGGCCAGCTCGTACAGCAGATTGTAAGCGCGCCAGAACGAGCCAGGCTGCTGCTGGTCTGCACACTCAGCAACTTTGCCTGTGAACACCGAAAGCGCCCCGCCAGCGGTCGGGAACATGCGGAATTCGAACTGCGCGCGGCCAGTCTGCACATATTCGTTCTTAAAGCGTTGAATCTCAGAGAAATAGACTTGGCACGCAGGGCAGGCAAAGTCGGCAAATTCAATTATCGTCACGGGCGCATTGGGATTGCCCAAACGAAAAGCGCCATCTTCCCCGCGAGTTTGCTGAAATTCTGCATAAGCAACTGCGGGTGCGGTATCGCGGCCTGAGACGGCGATTAACCCGACCACGGCCACTAACGCGATGACGACAACGATACCAATAAGGATGAGCTGTTTTTGTTTCGGCTTCATGTTGTGCTTTCACTGTTCCAATCGAGCGGAGTACGATTTGTATGTTAACGCATGTCTGATGGTGGTTCAATCCGAATGTTAAGGGATGGTGCCGGGGGGCGCAAGGCCGGACCGATCCAGCCCACTCGTTCTAAATAGGCGCTGTAGTTGTCGCCGTAAGTGGCTAGCAGACGCTTTTCCTCATAACGCGACCCGATGATGAAATACAGCGAAGAACCCAGGACAAAACTGAACAGCACATCCGTCATAACCGGCTGCGCCCACAGCACCAGCATCGCGAACAAATACAGGGGGTGACGAAACCAGCGATAGATGCCGCGCACCTGAAGCGGGCGCGGCGCCAGCGGCAGTGTTTCTCCCAGCAGATACGCGCGCAGTTGCGCCAACCCTGTAAACTCGCTCAAATCAATTTGCAGCAGCGAAAGCGCTAGGCCGGTCAGACCCACGACTTGAACTGCGCGCAGCCCAAACGCGAGGGCACCATCGACCGACCAGATAACCATGCTGGGCGCGGCGATCAAAAGCAGCAGGTATGGGAGAAAGGTCAAGGTTGCGAACACGTTAAAAACGAGCCGGTAAAGGCCGTGATAAGCGCGTGCCCCGAAGGCGCGTTCAAATTGGCGTTTGGCGCGGTGGCCTGCCAGTAAACTGTGGATTAAGCCATACAATAAAAGCCCAACGAACATAACTAGCGGTATCATAGGATGAGCGTCTTTTCTGAACTAGCCAAGGAGTCTCTGCGATGCGAGCGGTCGATATTATCGCGACTAAGCGCGACGGCGGCGAGCTGTCCCGTGAACAGATTCGTTATTTCATAGACGCTTTCACGGCCGGAGACTTACCCGATTATCAAGCGGCTGCTTTGTTAATGGCGATCTATCTTCGCGGCATGTCGCGCTTAGAAACGCTTGAACTGACGCTGGCAATGGCAGACTCCGGCGCGCGCCTCGATTTGAGCGATGTGATCGAATATGTCGTCGATAAGCACTCGTCGGGCGGCGTTGGCGATAAGACGAGTTTGGTCGTCCTGCCGATGGTTGCTGCTTGCGGCGTGCCGGTCGCTAAGATGAGTGGGCGCGGCCTCGGCTTTTCAGGGGGAACCATTGATAAACTTGAATCGATCGCAGGATATCGAGTCGATCTCTCGAGCGAAGAGTTTCGGACGCTTGCTGAGCGGTATGGCTTGGTCTTGGCCGGGCAGTCGCTGTCGCTGGCCCCGGCCGATGGCAAATTGTATGCGCTGCGCGATGTGACGGCTACGGTTTCCAGCCTGCCGTTGATCGCCAGCAGCATCATGAGCAAAAAGATTGCCGCGGGCGCTAATGGCATCGTGCTCGATGTGAAGATGGGCCGCGGCGCTTTTATGACCACGCTGGAGGATGCTCGTGCTTTGGCACAGACGATGGTCGATATCGGTGCAGATGCTGGTCGCGATGTGATCGCCGTCATTTCAGATATGAACCAACCGCTGGGCGAAGCAGTCGGCAATGCCCTTGAAGTTGAGGAAGCGATCGCAGCGCTGAACGGCCGTGGACCGGCCGACCTGCGCGAGCACTGCCTCGCGATCGCCGGCTACATGCTGCAGTTGGCCGGTCGTGGGGCGCGCTGGGCCGATCAAGCGGCGACGCGCAGCGAGCTTGAACAGGTGCTTGATGATGGGCGGGCGCTGAGCAAATTCCGGCTGATGGTTGAAGCGCAGGGGGGCGATGTTCGGATGGTCGATGATCCAACACGGCTGCCGCGGGCTGCTATAGTTGAGGCGTTTACCGCCGAAGCTGGCGGGACGATCGCTGCTGTCGATGCGCTGGCGGTGGCGCAGGCGGCGCATAGTTTAGGCGCGGGTCGTGATAAGAAGGGCGATCCGATCGATCTTGCGGTGGGGGTGAAAGTTCATGCAAAGATCGGCATGACCGTCCAGACTGGAGAGACGCTGGCCACCATTTATGCGAACGACCCAGTCAAGCTTGAACGCTGTCGAGAGTGGCTCTCCTCGGCCTTCAACGTTGGGGCAGTGGCGGTTGAGCCGCCGCCGCTATTCTATGATGTCATCAGCAGTCAGTAAGCCAGAAGCGGCGTACTGGTAACGATAAATCGGGGCATCCTGCCAATAGCCGTTTAGGAAGCGGATGCGTCCACTCAGCCCAGCATAGTCGCTGCGTTCAAGGGCGGCGCGCATGCTCTGGCGATCGCGGGCTTCCAGCGTCGCGAGTAAATAAACAGCATCATAAGTGAGGACAGCGAGCAAAGCCGGCGCTGGCGCAAACGGATCGCTGCTCATGAAGCGCTCAGCCCACTCAGCGGAGGGCAGCGCCGCGCTCGTTAAGATGGTGACATCGTCCAGGCTGTCTCGCAGCCTTATGAAGCCGCTTAAGCTGGCGATCTCACCGGCGATGAGCGGGGCAGGCGCGCGTGCCGCGTCTGTCATCTCGATGCGCGGTGGCAGGTTCGTCATCGAAGGGATCTGTGGATTGCTGAGCTGAAAGGCGCCAGCATGGGCTGGGCTGGCATCCCAGCTGCCTACGATGATGATCGGAATATCGATGAAGTTTTGCTGGACGCGATCGTCTGTCGCGGCATAGCCAAGCGTCACTGCCGCAAGCACGAGCGGGTCGCGGGACAACCCGAGAGCACGATCGGCCGCGCTCTCGGCGCTGCTGCCGTCATCAATGGGCAGCAGTTCAATGTGATTCACGCCGGCGTCTTGCAGCGCGAGCCGGGCGGCATATAAGGCATTGTAACCCACTTCACGATAGCGTCCCTCAAACGGCGCTAATAAGGCGATCCGCCATGTCAGTTCAGTTTGTGAGGGCCCGCAGCCGCTCAGGGCAGCGATGAACAGCAGCGTGAGTACGGCTTTAACATGCATTAGCGAGATGTTCGGCATAGGTGCGCGCGAAAACATGAAAGCCGCTGCCATCGCAGGCCGCTCGGAAGTAATAGTATGGCGACTCGGCTGGCGCGATGGCAGCGCGGATCGCGCTTAAACCCGGGCTGGCGATCGGCCCGGGTGGCAGGCCGGTATTGAGATAGGTGTTGAATGGGGAGACGGCTGCCATGTAATCGGCCTGCGTGATGCGCGGCCACCAGCTCCCATCCTGAAACCCAATGCCATACTGTACGGTTGGGTCAGCATCCAGCTTCATGCCGATTGCGAGTCGATTTCTATAGACGCTCGAGATCATGGCATGTTCGGCGGGGTGCACAGCCTCGCGTTGAATGATCGACGCGAGGATAACCGCCTCGCGCAGCGTGATCCCCTCCGCGATCGCGAGCGGCTGAAGTTCGCGCGTCTGCTCAATGAAGGTATCAAGCAGAATATCGCGCAGCATCGTCGGCGTAACCTGTGCCGGCAGTCTGTACGTATCCGGGAACATGAACCCCTCCAGCGATGCGCCGGCCGGCAAACCGACGAACGCGGCGAAGTCAGGATCGACCTCGGCATTTGGGCCAACGACGGCCAAAAACTCGGCGCCGCTGAAGCCGAAATAGGGGTTAGCATCGATGGCCGCGGCGATCTCTTCGAGCCGCCAACCCTCGAGGATGCGGAATGGAAACTGGCTGCTGCGCGAATCGGTCAGCGCGCCAGCGATTTCGACCAGCGACTGCGCGCGCGTTAGAAAATAAGTGCCCGCCTCAAGCTGGCGATCGATTTCCGAGACGCGCACATAGTCGACGAATAAGTCCGGGTCGAGGATCAGGCCCTGATCGGCCAGCCTGCGCGCGATCGCCCGCGGGGTGTCTCCGGGCAAAATCTCAAAGCGGACCGGGGAAGTATCGGTGCTAACGCTGCGGTTAAGATCGTCCGTTCGTCCAGTAAGCGACAGCCGGATGATCGCAGTTTGCACATAACGGGCTGGGTTACCACCAGAGATGATCAGCAGGGCGCCAAGACAGACAGCTGCTGAGGCGACCAGCACGACCGCAGCCCCGATGAGGACTTTGACCATTTGATTCATGATTTGCCTGTATTCACCCAGATGTGCCGGTATCGTCGAGCACAGGGTGTTCTGTTAAACCCTCATGTAGGGCGTCCAAATAGCTCTGAAGGATGATGCGTGCGGCGAGATCATCAATGGGCGCATCGTAACGGCGCTTGGCGCGGCGCGCCAACGCCTGGGCATCTTGGCTGGAAAGCGTTTCATCCCATCGTATAATGGGCAGCGTGGTCGTCTTCTTAAAGTGATCCAGCCAGCGCAGCACTGAAGCGGCATGGTTGCGAGCGCCAGGCAGCGCGTCTGGATTGGCGGGGACGCCGACAACGAAGCCAACAACCTCCTGGGCTTCGGCATGCGCGAGAATCTTCTCAAAGTCTTCCATACGTGAAGAGCGCTGGATGATGGCGAGTTCGCGCGCGACTAGCCCTGAAGGATCGCTGACGGCCAGCCCAATCCGTTTAAGACCGTGGTCGATCCCCATCAGTCGTCCTGGAATGCGCGGCGGTGTAGTCATGAGTTGGCAGCTCCTACAGTGAGATCGCCTGGTTCTTCAAATACAGTGCGAACCTGAATGCGCACGGGCAGCAGCGGCATGATCTCCATCCATTCTGGCGAAACCGTGATCTGAGGGGTGGTTTCCGGCGCCAGATCGAAGGTCGATAGCAGGTAATCAGCCGCTGCGCTTACGGGTTGGGCGGCCAACCGGTTCTGCAGCAGGCCAATGTCGATCTGCGCGCGCACTTGAGCGCTGCTCATCATGTCGAACATGATGCGTCCAGCAGGGTCTGTCTCGATCAGCCCGCCCCGCTCATAGCGCAGCGTATGCGGCACGAGGACGCGGCCGCGCGGCACTTGTGCGCTCAAGCGCGCATAGGCGATTTGCTGCGCGACCTGTTGGTCGACCGCGCTGACGGCGACGATCGCGCGCATGGCCAACGTGAGCGTATCGGCAGCATCGCCCACCGCCCCATCGTAGACCGTCCAATCGCTGCGTTCTTCAACGATGCGAATCGTCTCTGGAATGATGAATTGTGAGTCTGGGATGCGCGGCACTAGTTCGCGCAGCGCGCGATCCTGAAGCTGCTGGCGCAGAAGCCCGAGCAGTCGATCGGCATCCTCGCGCGTGATCACGCGCACCGTCCGGCTGGAGCCGCCGAACGTGGGAACAAGGTTGCGTACCTCTACTTGTCCTGCCACCGGGCCAAGGACGGCATTGATCATCCCAATCTCAACATTTCCGACTTCGCCGGTGCTCTCTGGAATCGCCTCGATATCAACCTCAACTTGTCCACCTTCTCCAGCAGGGACGCGCGCATCTGCAGTGGTGCGAAAGACGATCGGCGTCCCTGCGCTGGTGCTCACGAGGGTGCCGGCTGGCAGTTCAATCGCATTGGCCGTGCGGTTGATGAAGACGACTGTGCCCAGCGCCGGCGTGCTCGAAAGCTCACGGATGCCGCTCGTGTTGATCGTGCTGCGTTCTTCGAGTTCGGTGCGGTAGGTGTAGGCCGGCATAATGCCGTTCTCAACATCGATGGCTGTGGGGCTGAGATGCGGATCTGCGGTGATCTGTGCGGTGACCGCGACGGTTTGCTGTGATGGCGTGATGGTGACGACCGCGCCCGGAATCAGCAGGATCGCTGCTGCCACAACCACGCCGCCGAGTAAACCAAGCGCTACTGTTCGACCTATGATGCGCCGCAGCCGTTTTCCTGGCGTTTCATCGTCTTCACCGCGAACGCGGCTGGCATAAGGCATCAGGTCATCAGGCTCTGGCTCGTGCCGCGGTTTGCGTTCTCGCGTCGCATATACGCGTGTGCGACCGCGTTTCCACTTCTTTCGTTCGCTGCTGCCGATCGTTTCGAACGCGCTGATGTTGAGCTCTGCCGCGTTGCGGATAACCTGTGGATCATGCGTCACGAGCGCCAGCCGGATGCCGTGGCGCATCGCTTCGCGTTGGATGAGGACGAGGTCGAGCTTGCGCGTGAGGATGGAGCCGGTTTCTGGCCAGATGAGCAGTACCGGTTTGCCGCTCAAAAAGGTCAAGCGGTCGCGAACCGATGTAACATCATCGGCAGAGTCAAGTTGAAGGTATTCCGGTTTCGTCCTCATTCGCCCTTTTGCGAATTGGCGATCAATTGGCGTGCGGTCATCAGGGCTTCCGGCAGCTTGGCTGCGTGCTTGCCGCCCGCCTGCGCCATCGTTGGGCGGCCGCCGCCGCCGCCGCCGACGACCGCCGCTATCTCACGGATCAAATGGCCGGCATGCAGCCCCTGTTTCGTGAGATCATCGGTTACAGCGACGACGAGCTGCGGCCGCCCATCAACCACACTGGCCAGCACCAACACGCCGCTTTGAACGGCGTTGCGAAACCAATCAGACATTTCGCGCATCGTTTCGGGTGTGATGTCATCGATCTGCGCGATCAGTGCATGTTTGCCATTCACCTGTTCTATATTTTGCAGCATTCGTTCAAATTTGAGGCGGGCTGCGTCGCGCTGAAGCTGGCTAATTAACTTGCGCGCATGCGATAGTTCTGCTTGTAAAGCAGCGACACGCTCCGGAGTCTGTTCAGGCAGCGCGCCGAGCTGCGCAGCGACAGCGCTGAGTGTGCCGCGATGCTGCTGAATATACTCGTATGCGCCGCGCCCCGTCAGCGCTTCGACGCGCCGGATCCCGGCGCTCACACTGCCTTCACTGACGATCAGAAAAGGGCCGACTTCAGCAGTCTCTTTCACATGAATGCCGCCGCACAGCTCATAGCTGTAACGATGTGATCCTGCCGCATCGACGATGCTGATCGTCCTCACGCGCTCGCCATATTTTTCACCGAACAGCGCCATTGCCCCTTCAGCTCGCGCCTGCTCAAGCGATTTTTCTTCAGCGCGAACGGCATAGTTCGCCAGGATGATCTCGTTAACCTCGCGCTCGATTTGGCGCAGTTCTTCCGGCATCACGCGCGTATCGTGCGCAAAGTCAAACCGCAGACGATCTGGCGCGACAAGCGAGCCGCGCTGCTGCACATGATCACCGAGATGGCGCCGCAGGGCTGCGTGGAGCAGGTGCGTCGCCGTGTGATTGCGCATGATGCTCGCACGCCGCTCCGTGTCAATGACCGCGTGCGCTTCATCGCCCACCCGCGGCTGACCTTCGACGACTTCGCCGATGTGCACGATCAGGCCGCCGATGGGGCGCCGCATCTCTTCCACTTCCACGCGCCAGCCGGGGCCGCTGATGATGCCGGTATCGCTTACCTGACCGCCAGCCTCGACGTAAAAGCAGGTTGCCGGCAGCACGATCTCAACCCGGTCGCCCACGATTGCGCTGCTGACGGGTTCGCCATCCTGGAGGAGCGCCAGCACGGGCCCGTCGACGCTTTCACTCTCGTAAGGTACATAGCGGACGCCGGCGCTGCCGAGTGCGCCGCTCGCCTGAAGCTCGGCCAAAACCGCTTTGTAACGCTCGCCCCGATCAATTTCGCCTAATGCTCTGCCTCCGCCGCTGCGGATGCCGTGTTCTTCTTCTGCCGCCGCGAAGCCCGCCATATCGACGGTGTAACCGCGCTCCTCAACAATGTCGCGCGTCACTTGAATAGGGAGACCAAGGGTCGCTTTGAGGTAAAAAGCCGCGCTGCCTGAAAGCGTGCCGCCCGGCGCCAGCTTGTTCAATTCTGCCTCAAGCTCGCTGAGGCCGCGGTCGAGGGTGCGGCGAAAGCGCTCCTCCTCCAGCGTGATCACGCTTTTGATAGCGTTTTGTCGCTCGATCAATTCGTGGTAGTGATCGCCCATGATGGCGATCACTGCATCGGCAACCTGGGCGAGAAATGGACGTTCAAGACCAATTTTCGCGCCGAAGCGCGCTGCTCGGCGAATAACCAGACGGCACACCGAGTCGCGGCCTTTGGCCCCCGGCAGCACACCATCGGCAATTAGGAAGACCGCCGCGCGAATGTGATCGGCAATGACGCGATAGGGCACGATGTTTGCATCGCGTTCAACATCGCTGTGGCCGGTCAGCTGTTGTGTTGCCTCAATGATAGGCATGAACAGATCGGTCTCATAGTTGGACTCAACGCTGTTCACCACGCTTAAGATGCGCTCTAAACCCATGCCCGTATCGACACCGGGCGCGGGCAGGGGCACATCGAAGCTGCCGCTGTGGTCGGGGTCGGGCTGCGTGCGGTTAAACTGCATGAAGACGAGGTTCCACAGCTCTAAGAATCGGTCATCTTCCCGCTGCATCATAGGGATGATCGTTTCGACCCCCAGATGCGGCGCTTTATCCCAGTGAATTTCGCTGGTCGGCCCGCATGGCCCTGTATCGGCCATTTGCCAGAAATTCGTGCCTGGCCCCATCCGGGCGACGCGCCGTGGATCGACACCGATATCGTTGATCCAGATGTCATAAGCCTCGTCGTCGTCGCGATAAACGGTGAAAGCGAGCCGATCTTCTGGCAGCCCGTAAACTTGCGTCAGCAGGGTATATGCATATCGAATCGCATCGCGCTTGAAGTAGTCCCCAAATGAAAAGTTGCCCAGCATTTCGAAAAAAGTGTGATGGCGCGGCGACGGGCCCACCGTCTCGAGGTCATTGTGCTTGCCGCTCACGCGCATGCATTTCTGCGAGGTGGTCGCGCGCTTATAGTCTCGCTGGTCAAGCCCCAGGAATACATCTTTGAACTGCACCATCCCTGCATTCGTGAAAAGCAGCGTAGGATCGTTGCTGGGCACTAGCGAGGAGGAACTAACTTTGCGGTGGCCGTGTTCTTCGAAAAAATCGAGAAAAGCCTCGCGCGCTTGGGCGCTGGTCATCGGCTTCATGGTGGGTGGATTTCCTTCACGCGATTGTGCATACAGCGCGAATTATAGTCTGCACAGAAAAACTGAACAAGGGGGGTGGCTGTCGTGAGATCCGCGCTTTGTGGTATCATCAGCGCCGTGATGTGAAATTCTCCACAGGAATCAAAGCGATGCCGACAATTGATGAACAAGTCGAGATCCTCATGTCGGGCACTGAGTACGGCGACCCGCAGACCAAAGAGAACATGCGCCGCGAACTGCGCGAACGGTTGGTTGAGGCTGAGCGTGACGGCCGCGCGCTGCGCGTCTACTGTGGTTATGACCCGCGCACAGCTGATCTGCATCTTGGCCATACCATCACCATGCGCAAGCTGCGCCAGTTCCAAGAATTAGGCCACGATGTCACTTTCCTGATCGGCACATTTACCAGCCTGATCGGCGATCCTTCCGATAAGGATAGGGTGCGCGAGCAGCTCACCCGCGAGCAGGTTGAAGAAAATGCGCGCACTTATGCTGAACAGGCTTTCAAAATCTTGGATCCCAATTTGACGCGCGTCCGTCGCAACGATGAATGGCTGGCGACGCTTGATTTCGCTGATATCATTCGTCTCGCCAGCCATTTCACGGTGCAGCAGTTCTTAGTAAGGGAGAATTTCAGCAAACGGCTGGATGAAGGGCAGCCCATCTACCTGCATGAGCTTTTTTATGGATTGATGCAAGGTTACGATGCGGTAGCGCAAGAAGCCGATGTGCAGGTAGGGGGCCAAGATCAGCTGTTTAACATTTTGGTCGCTGGGCGCAAACTGCAAGAAGCGTTGGGACAGCGACCTCAAATCGCCATCATCATGGGCGAGAGCTTGCCCGGTACGGATGGCGAGATCAAAATGAGCAAAAGCATCGGCAATCATATTCCGCTGCTGGCCGAGCCGTGGGATATGTTCGGCAAAATAATGAGCTTGCCCGATAAAGCGATGCCGATCTACCACAAGCTGATACTTGGCTGGTCGCCAGCGCAGCTTCAAGAGCTGGAGGCTGGCTTGGCAGATGGCTCGCTCCATCCTAATGAAGCCAAGATGCGGCTCGCCCGCGAGATCGTCACCATCTTTCACAGCGCCGAAGCGGCGCAAACAGCGCAGCGTCGTTGGGATGAAGTGTTTCGCGGCGGTTCCGGCGTTCCAGACGATATTCCCGAGGCTGTGCTTCAAGGCGAGGAGCGGGTCGTTGATGTGCTGCGCCGCCTCAACATGGTCAGCAGCGGGGCCGAAGCCAAACGGCTCATCCAACAGAATGGCGTCCGTTTGAACGAGCAGACCGTGACCGATTTGGCCGCCACGATCACCCCGGAAGCGCTGCCGGCGGTGCTGCAAGTGGGCAAACGCCGATTTGTGCGGCTGGTCGCTCAGGGAACGTCGTAGCAGAATCCTGTCATCATCCGCGCAGGGGCAGCACACGGCTTGGGTCAATTTGCAGCCGCAACGGCTGCCCCACATGCAGTGAATTCGAGCTGCGCGCAGGGGTGCGAAAACGCAGCGCGCAGCGTTCATTGACCCGGACGACCAGCTGGCTGGCGTCTCCTGTATAGATCACGGTTTCAACGATTCCTTTGACGCCAGAAACATCGTCATCATCAATGATGTGAATGCCATCCGGATGCACCAGCAGCGCCGAGGCGTCCTGACGAATTGTGAACGTCCCGAACGGTGTCTCAAGCTGCCCGTTGCGCTGCCCATCGACTGGAAGCAGGTTGGTCATGCCGAGGAACTGGGCGGCGAAAACGGTTTCTGGATTGCCATATAGCTCGGCTGGTGCTCCAACGACTTCGATGCGACCTGCATGCATCAACGCGATGCGATCTGCCACTGCAAACGCCTCTGCTTGATCGTGGGTGACGTAGATGGCGGTCAGCTTCAATCTTTTGATGATCGTGCGCACATCGATCATCAAACGCTCGCGCAGGCCAGCGTCAAGCGAGCCGAGCGGTTCATCGAGCATGAGAAGCTGCGGCTGAGGAGCGAGGCTGCGAGCGAGGGCGACGCGCTGCTTTTCGCCTCCAGAGAGCTGAGCGACGCCGCGCTTTTCAAACCCAATAAGATCAACAAGCGCCAGTGCTTCACGTACGCGCTTGTCGGCAGCTGGTCGGTTGACGCCCTGCATACGCAAACCGAAGCGGACGTTTTGTTCGACATTCATATGTGGAAACAGGGCGAAGTCTTGAAACATAAGGCCGAACCCGCGCCTGTGCGCCGGAGTGCGCACGATCGACCGTCCATGCAGCAAAATATCACCGTGTCTCGGGGTCTCCAGTCCAGCGATCAGACGCAGCAGCGTCGTCTTGCCACATCCGCTCGGGCCAAGCAAACACATGATCTCACCTTGAGCGACGACCAAATCGATGCTGCGCAGCACAGGTTGGCTGTCATACCCATGTTCAATGGCGCGCAGTTCCAACATTTAGAATTCTCCCATGCCAGTTCTGCGTGTCCGCTCGATAAGGACAAAACTTACGCCGCAAACGATCATCAAGATGGTGCTCAAGGCAAGCGCTTGGCCATAATTGGCTGCGCCCGGCTGCCCTAAAAGACGGAAGATGACGATCGGCAGCGTCGGAGTGTCTGGCCGGGCCACGAACAGCGAAGCGCCAAACTCGCCCATACTGACCGTGAAAGCGAATGTTGC
>DAOTYT010000300.1:0-3209 GCA_034434615.1 Anaerolineae bacterium
TGAATCATCGTAAGACGATGAACCTGATGAGTTATGCGATCGAAGATGTCACGCTGATTGAAAAAGAGCGGGCACGAGTTTTCGCCGGTTTTCAGCGCTTCAGTCGTTTTCAGCCACAAGCCAAGCGTTATGCACAAATTGCGAAGCTGGCACAAATGACCTACGTCTTCGGCATCCCCGATATCACGCCGCCGCCGATCCCAGGGATCGTGTTTGTTCCGCTCACCCCACGAGATCAGCTGGCACGGGAATGGTTTCTCGTCTCCAGCAATGACTCTTTCGCCTGCGCGCTCGTCACACAGGAGGTTACTTCAGAAGTCACGCGCGATTCCGAACGGATGTTTGAGGGCATCCTCAGCTTCGACGTTCGCCTGGTAGAAATCCTCGATGAATGGCTCGTCCGCACGGTAAACGCACAAATTCCCACATCTCCAGCTCCAAGACCATTTAATACCAAGCGGCACTTGCAGCTAAAAAATCGTATGATAAGCTGGATTCAGACTGGCTTAGATCAGTCTCAACTTCCTCAACAGTTGCACCATGAAGTGCGAAGCGTTGTAACAACGGTGGCGTAACGCACCACACCCTTTCGAAACGGATGTGACCTTACATGGCGAATAAGCGGGTGATGACGGTGGAAGAAGCCAACTTCCGCCATCTCGTGATGGACATTGCGTGGTTCGGCATTGCGGTGGCAGCAACTTCCCGCTTTCTTTCGGTTTATGCCATTCACCTGGGCGCAGACCCCGCGCAGCTTGGCTGGCTGAACGCCATGCCAGCGCTCGTGCTGCTTATTTCGTCTTCGTTTGGAAGCTGGTGGCGACGCCACTTCAGCGACTCGGTCCACGCCCATCTCTGGCCGGGTTTAGGCTTTCGATTGATGTTCCTGCTGCCAGCTTTCGCGCCGTTCTTTCCAAAAGAGTGGCAGGTCTTCTGGTTGATCGCAGCGATCTCAATCCCCACCATTCCACAAGGGATCGCTTCGGTATTGTTCATCGGCATGATACGAGAATCGATCTTCGAAACTCGCATAGGTCAGCTCATCAGCCGGCGATCGACAGCGTTCAATCTCACGCTGGCGCTGGGAGCCTTGGGGTTCGGGTTGGCTTTGGAATGGCTGCCCTTCCCGCTCAACTATCAAATCATGTTCTTCATGGCATTCATCGCCGCACTGTTGAGCTGGCGGCACTGCGCTGTACTGCGCGTCGTCGTCCCACCAGCGCCAGCGCAACCCAAGGGATCGGTTCTCTTGGCATGGCGCGCGCCCGTGTTTCGCCAAATCGCCCTCATCACGGTGACGATCCACATCGCTTTCATGGCGATCGTGCCGATCGTGCCGCTGCATTTGGTGCAAAATCTGCGTGCCACAGAGGGATTTATGGCCCTGTTTGGTTTGCTGGAGCTGGCAGCTGGAGCGACCATCGCCCTGTATACACCGCGCCTCATGCGCTGGTTGGGAAGCCGCGGGATGATCGCAGCAGCAATGATCGGCACCAGCGCATCTGCGCTCATCCTCGCGCTCGCACCGAGCCTGCCATTCACCCTGCTCTCGGCCCTCCTAGCTGGCGCTTGCTGGACTGCCGCAGCCACCATCGGGCTGTTCGCTTTCTTCAACGAAAACACGCCGCATGAGCAAACAGTCGCTTTCTCGACGGCCTACCTTCAGGTGATCGGCTTATCCTCCTTTATCGGGCCGTTGATCGGCAGCGCGCTGGCCAGCCAAGGGATACCGCTCGTTCACGTCTTGTTAATCGGCGCGGCGCTGCGCCTGGCGGCCGCGCCGATCATCGAGGCCAACCGGCTGCGCCACATTACCCACCCGCGCAAGCTGTTTGCCGGGCTGGCTGCTCGTTAGAAGATTAGAGACCCGGCCCTTAATTCCATCAGTCAGTGCGGGCGCCCACTCGGTGAAATCGCTCACCTGGGCGGGCACCGATCGCGCGGCAGCGCGTGTAAAACACAGCGAGGGCGGGCGCTCCCCTGCCCTTTGGCTGCGCACATCCCCTGAGGCGCGAATGCCATCAGCACCCATCGATACTTTACTGGATGATCGCGCGGAACATCACTCGCCTTTCCAGGCCGGCGGACGTTTTTCGACGAAGGCCAGAAAGCCCTCCGCGCCATCTGGCCCGGAAAGAATTTCGCGTTGAAACTCGGCTTCACGCGCCAACGCCGCTTCGTAGCTGCTGTCTAAAGCCGCGAGCAGCGCACGCTTGCCCCGCTTGAGCGCACCCGGGGACTGCTGGCTGATGCGCGTGGCAAAACTCAGGACGACCTCGCTGAACGTATCGACGGGATAGACGTGGTTAGCGAGACCAATGCGATAAGCCTCATCAGCATCGACGTCAGCGCCAGTGAAAATCATCTCAAGGGCGCGGCCAGTGCCGACCAAGCGCGGCAGCAGATAGGTGCCACCGCCATCCGGGATTAAGCCGATGCGAATGAATAGCTCGGCAAATTTCGCGCGTTCGCTGGCCAAACGCAGATCGCACGCCAGCGCCATATCGCAGCCGATGCCAGCCGCATAACCATCGACGGCGGCGATGACCGGCCACGAAGCCGACCGGATCGCTTTGAGTGTGGGGCCATAAACTTCAGTCAGCAGGTGGAACGTCTGATCGGGCGATACTCCCTGCGCGACGGCAGCCTTAAGATCGGCCCCAGATGAGAAGGCGCCGCCTGCTCCAGTCAGCACGATACAGCGCGTGCCGTCAGTCTCGCAAGCCGCCAGCGCTGTGCGAATGGCAACCATTGTCGCCTCATCAACCGCATTGCGAACCTCAGGCCGATTGATCGTGATGATCGTTACCGCGGCGCGCCGCTCAACGATAATGCTGCTTGTCATGTGTCTTCATCCTCTGGCTCATCTTCGGACGAGTCACCATCTTCTGCCTCTGAACTCCCGATTGGCGAAAGGCGCGCCGCCGATGCAGCGGAAGCGCCGGCCGCCGCACGAGCTGCGGAGGCGCTGCGGCGAGCGGGCGCTTTCGTTTTCGGAGGCGTTGAGCGCGCCTTCAAAATGCGCTTGACTTCCGCCAGCAGAATCTCGCGGTTCACACGATCCCCTCGCAGGGGAATATACAGCAGCGCCGCGAAGGGAAAGACGATCACCCCCAGCAGCGGGCTCTCGCTGCCAAGCAGCAGAAGCGCAACCAAGAAAAGACCGACGAAAACGAACAGCATTTCTCGGTTCGAAGCGCCATCGGCCA
>DAOTYT010000301.1:0-28666 GCA_034434615.1 Anaerolineae bacterium
GATATCGTCACCGCTTTCATGCAAAATTTCGATCTGGCAGTGGATGTGGCCGATGCGATCGCAGTGCGCTTCAAAGCGCCGGCGGATGGCTACGCGCCAGTGGGCGTGCTCGGCAGCACAGCGAACCTCGGCGTGGGCGATGGCGGCCATCACGAGATCCAGGTCTACTGCGAACGCGGACGCCTCGTCCTGGAGAACATCCAGAGCACCCTCTACGTCCGCCATCACGACGGGCGGGAGGAACGCTTCGGCCCACTGCCCGAAGCAGATCGTTATCCCAAATTTGCGCCAGCGAACAATCTCGTCGATGTTTGCCTGCGGCGCGGCCCGAACCTGATGCCGCTCGATGTTTCGGTGCATGTCGTTGAACTGCTCGATGCTGCTTACCGCTCGGCGCGCGCCGGCGGCATGCCCGTCCTGGTTGACTCGCTGTGACGGCAGCGATGAAAGACCTGCTGCTCGGCCTCGATATCGGCACGACAGCCGCCAAGGCTGCCCTTTTTCACGCCGGTGGCGCGCTGCTAGCAGCCACCGATGCGCCCTATCCCACCCAGTTCCTGAAACCTGGGTGGGTCGAACAGCATCCAGAAGACTGGTGGTTGGCCGCATGTGAAGCGATTCGGTGCGTCGTCGCCAGAACCAAAGAGGCCCCGGTGCGCATCGCCGGGCTGGCCGTCAGCGCGCAGGCGCCGACGATGCTGCCGCTCGACCGGGAGAGCCGGCCGCTGCGGCCGGCCTTGATCTGGATGGACCGGCGCGCTGAGCAGGAGGTGGGGCTGATCATCAAACAGCTCGGCGCCGAGCGGGTTTTCCATATCACTGGCAATACCCCCGATGCCTTCTATGTGGCTGCGAAGCTGCTCTGGTTCAAACGCAACGAACCCGATCTGCTCAAGCAGACCCGGCGCTTCGTCCAGATTACAGGCTATCTCAATTACCGCCTGACGGGCATCCACAGCCTCGATCACGTTCACGCCGCCCTGCTGCAACTGCGCGATTATGCCAGCGGCGCATGGTCGCCGGAACTGTGCGAACTGTGCGGCGTCGAACCGAGCCAGTTCCCGCAGATACGGCACGGACATGAACTGCTCGGCGAAGTGACGAGCGAAGCCGCCGAGGCGACCGGCTTACTGCCCGGCACGCCAGTCATGGTCGGCACTGTTGACGGCGCTGCAGCAGCGCTGGAAGCGGGCGCCGCAGAACCTGGCATCGCAGCGGAGATGACTGGGACTTCGACCGTGCTGCTGATTCCCAGCGATGGCGGCCTGCGCGATCCGGCCCTGACGATCATGCCGCATGCCGTGCCAGGAATGCATCTGCTGCTCGGCGCGATGGTCGCTTCTGGCGCCAGCCTGCGCTGGTTCCGCGATCAGTTCGGGCTGCCTGAACGTGAGGCAGCTGAGCGCATCAACCTTGATCCGTTCGACCTGCTGACCGCGCAGGCGGCAGCGGTGCCAGCCGGCAGCAGCGGCGTGATCTTCCTCCCGTACATGATGGGAGAGCGCGCGCCGATCTGGCATACCAATGCGCGCGGCGTACTGTTCGGCCTATCGCTGGCCACGCCAAAGGCCGCGATCATCCGCGCTATCCTCGAGGGGGCCGCGTTCGCCCTGCGCCACAATGTCGAGGTCGCCGCGCGCGCAGGTGCTCCGCTGCAAGAACTGCGCTCCGTGGGCGGCGGGGCGCGCTCTCCGCTGTGGTGCCAGATCAAAGCTGATGTGCTCGGCCTGCCCGTGCTGCTGCCTGAGGCGTCGGTCGGCGCGCCGTTCGGCGACGCGCTGCTGGCGGGCATGGGGGCCGGCCTGTATGACGACATCGTGGGGGCGGTGCGCAGGCTGGTGCGTCCGCAGCGCCGTTTCGAACCAGACCCGGCAGCGCACGATCTGTACAACGCGATCTACCCGATCTTTCGCTCGCTTTATGAACATCTGCGCGAGGATTTTGACCGCGCAGCGGCGGTCCGCTACCCCGAAACCGGCAGCAGTTTATGAAAACCGAAATGGGTTTTGATTTGCCCGATGACCGGCTTGACGGGCGCACAGCACTGGTGACAGGCGGCGCGCGCGGAATCGGCCGCGCGATCTGCTATGCGCTGGCCGCGCGCGGCGCGACCGTGGGAGTCCATTTTCGCAGCAGCGCAGCGAACGCGGCCGAGGTTGTCGCCGCGATCAAAGCGCACGGAGGGGCTGCCGCTGCTTACCGCGCCGATCTCGCGATACCCGGAGCCGCGACCGCTCTCGTCGATCAGGTGGCTGCGGCTTTGGGTACGCTCGATATCCTCGTGAATAACGCCGCTGAAATGACCGATGCCCCTGTGCAGGAGATGACCGATGCTGAGTGGGACACGACGATCAACGTTAACCTGTCGGCCGCCTTTCGACTCGCGCGCGCCTGCATCCCTTTAATGAGGGCGCGCGGCTGGGGGCGCATCATCAACATCAGCTCGCAGGCCGCCTACACCGGTTCGAGAAACCATGCGCATTACGCGGCTGCTAAAGCCGGCCTCGCCGGGCTAACCTATTCGCTGGCGAAAGAACTTGGCGCAGCCGGCATCACCGTCAATCTGGTAGCGCCTGGGCGCATCCTGACCGATATGGTGCTTGAACGGATGGCTGGGCGGGAGGAAGAATGGCTGCGGCAGACGCCGCTCGGCCGTTTTGGGACGCCGGAAGAGGTCGCCGCACCGGTCGCATTTCTGGCATCGGAGGGTGCGCGTTACATCACCGGCGCGACGCTGCACGTCAACGGTGGGCTGGTGATGGGCTGAGGGCGGTTCAGCCCCTCGCTCGAAGCGCCATCCCGTGGCGGCGCTCCAGCAGGTCGATCATCCGCTGGGTCTCATCCGCGATGCGGGCCGCATCCCAACCCAAGACCGGCCCGATGACAGCAGCGCATTCCTCAATCAGCGCCACAGTACAGCGCCCCAACAACCCCAGCAGCGTGCGGCGCAGCAGCAGATCATCGAGATGGCCCACCTGCTCATGCTCGGCGATGAAAGCCAGTTCGCGCTCGCTGTACTCCGGCGCATGTTGGAGCGGGCGATCTGGGGCACTGGCGCAGTACGCGGCCACGTCTCGGCCGCGCGTGCCGTAACGTTCGAGCAGCCGTGCAAGCCGTTCGCGCGGCTGGCCGCTCTCAGCGTGCCATGCCTCCAGCAGGCGATCGCGATCCTCCGGCGTGCGCGGGTAGTCGCGGCCGCCCCCGATCGGCACATCGAGTGAAAAGGCGCGGCGCTCGCGCCCAAGCTCGGCCAGCAGTTGATCGGTAACCTGCTGCGCGAACGCGCGAAAAGTCGTCCATTTGCCGCCCACCAGCGAATAGACCGGAAAGGTGACCCCTTCAGGCTCTGTTCGCGGGGCGCTGTGATCGCGGCTGATCTGGCCGGGGGTAGCGGCAGCCATCGTCGGCAGCGGCCGCACCCCCGAGAACGTGAAGACGACATGCGAGCGATCGAGCTGAATGGACGGGAAAACCTGCCGCACGGAAGCCAGCAGATAATCGATCTCCTCGTCCGAACAGACCGACTCGGCGTCGTCGGTCGGCAGGTCGGTCGAGCCGACGATGACGCGATCCTCGACTGGGTAAAAGATGCAGATGCGGCCGTCAGCATTGGCGAAGTACAGCATGTGACCGCCGGTAGCGCGGTGCAGCTCGGGATGATCGATGACCAGATGCGCCCCTTTCGTCCCACCGATGAAGTCGGTGTCGGCGCGCAGGGCGCGGTTGGTGAAATCGATCCATGGGCCGCTGGCATTGACGACGATCGACGGGCGAACGAC
Organism: Anaerolineae bacterium; assembly: GCA_034434615.1. Classification (GTDB taxonomy): domain Bacteria; phylum Chloroflexota; class Anaerolineae; order Aggregatilineales; family Phototrophicaceae; genus Flexifilum. The sequence continues at coordinate 3,780 of DAOTYT010000301.1, forward strand.
CAGCGTTTCGCGGCTCAGCCTATCTTCGACATATACAACGTCCTTGTCGGCGCCGGTCACTTGGGCATAATTGAGCGCCAACACGCCAGCATGCGCGGCGCTGGCATCGAGCACCAGTTCCAGGCACAACCGCTCGGCATAGCTAATCCGGGCATCGTAATAGGTCGCGGTGCACACGATCTTCGGGTTGAGCCCTGGGCGCTCGGCCAGCGCTGCCCGGCGCGAATGAAAGCGATGTCGCGGCATCTGCCGGTTGGGGCCCACCAGCACATCGTACAGCGTAAGGCCAAGCTTGACCACGACCGCGCCGCGATCGCTGGGCTTACTGGAAAGGCCGAAGAACTTGCGCGCGGCATGGCCAAGGCCGCGCCCCCAGCTCATGATCGGGATCGTCATCGGCAGCGGCCGCACATAATGCGGCGCATTGCGCAGCAAACGCTCGCGCTCTTGAAGCGACTCGCGCACCAGGCGGAACTCGCCGTTCTCAAGATAGCGCAGCCCACCGTGGATGATGCGCGTCGAAGCGGCGCTGCACCCACTGCCATAATCGCTCTGTTCGACCAGCAGGACATCGATACCTTGCAGGGCCAGCTCGCGCAGCAGGCCGGCGCCATTGATGCCGCCGCCGATGATGAGCACCTCGACCGGCGCACCGCTGCGGATGCGGCTGAGAGCCTCTGCCCTCGGCGGGCTGTGTATTTCTGGTCTCACAGTTGAAGCATCAGCTCGCCATGACCTCTCGCGCGACCGCAGCGATGCGTTCCACATTCGGGATCACCGCGTCTTCAAGCGGCGGGCTGTAGGCGACGAGCGCCTCGCCCATATTGACACGTTTGACCGGCGCCTCCAGCCAATAGATGCATTCGTCGGCCGCCAGCGACGCGATCGTGCCGCCCCACCCGCCGCCGTGCGGGTTTTCCTCGACAATCACGAGACGGCCAGTTTTGCGGATCGAAGCGACGATAGTCGCTTTATCGAGCGGGACCAGCGTACGCGGGTCGATGACTTCGACATCAACGCCTTCGGCCGCCAGTATCTCGGCGGCCTCAAGCGCGCGCTGCAAGACGAGCTGGGTCGCGACGATGGTCAAGTCGCGCCCTTCGCGTCGAATCTTGGCCTGCCCCAACGGCACGGGCTGCAGCGCCGAGTCATCGATCTCCTCGCTCATGTTGTAGAGGAATTTATGCTCCAGCACGATGACCGGATTGTTCTCGCGGATAGCCGATCTGAGCAGGCCATAGGCATCGGCCGGAGTGGCGGGTACGGCGATCATCAGGCCGGGAAAATTCATCAGCCACGACTCGGCGCAGGCGGAATGCTGGGTGCCAAAACCGGCACCGCCCCCCTGCGCCGCGCGGATCGTCACCGGCACGATGAACTGGCCACCGCTCATATAACGATATTTGGCGATCTGGTTGGCGATCTGATCCATCGCTACCGGGATGAAGTCGGCGAACATCAATTCGGCGACTGGGCGCAGGCCAGTGATCGATGCGCCGAGCGCCATGCCGATGAACGCCTGTTCCGAGATCGGCGTATCGCGCACGCGCTCTGGCCCAAACTCTTCGTAAAGGCCGGGGGTTACCTTGAAGACGCCGCCGGCCACAGCCACGTCTTCGCCAAAAAAGACAACGTCGCTGTCGGCGCGCATTTCATCGGCCAGCGCGCGCACGACGGCCTCGCGATAAGTCAGCTTCGGCATGATCTATCCTTGGTAGTAAACATCTTCAGTGAGCGCTTCAAGCGGTGGGTACGGTTCGGCTTTCGCCCATTCGACCACTTCATGCATGCCGCGCTCGATCGCGCCCTTCAGCTCTTCAAATTCGGTTTCATCCAGCTGGCCATCGGCCACCATCCGGTCTTTCAAAATCATAATCGGATCGCGTTTCAGCCATTCGTCCAGTTCACCCGGCTTGCGGTAAGGGGCGGTATCGGTGCGCGAGTGCCCACGGTAGCGGTACGTCTTCAGCTCGATCAGCGCTGGGCCGTGGCCGGCCCGCGCCCGATCCGCCATTGCTTTGACTTCATGATAGATCGTCTCAGCATCTTGACCATCGACGATGATGCCGGGCATATTGTAGGCGCAGGCGCGGTCGGCGATATGCTCGACGGCCGTCGTCACATGCATGGGACTGTACTCGCCGTACAGGTTGTTCTCGCAGATAAACAGCACTGGCAGCTTCCACACCGCCGCGAGGTTAAGCGACTCGTGGAAAGCGCCAATATTGGCCGTGCCCTCTCCGAAAAGGGTGACCGAAATCTTGCCCGTCCGCTTGACCTGGGCTGTGAGCGCACCGCCCAATGCGATCGGGATCTGCGCGCCCACGATCGCATTAGCACCCAGCAGCCCCACCGAAGCATCGGTCATGTGCATGCTGCCCCCTTTGCCCTTGCAGGCGCCGCTCGCCTTGCCCATCAGTTCGGCGAACAAGCTTTGCAGCGTCATCCCCAACGCCAGCGCATGCCCATGACCTCGATAGGTGCAGGTGACTGTATCGCCAGGTTCCAGCGCTGCCGCCACCCCCACAGCGCAGGCCTCTTGCCCGATGCACAGATGCGTCGTGCCGCGCACGAGGTTTTGCAAAAACAATTCTTGAATGCGTTCCTGCGAGATGCGAATTTCCAGCATCCGTCGCAGCATATGCTGACGCACATTTAGGTCAAGCGAAGGAACCTCAGTTTTTTGCATGAAGCTCATCCTTTTTTTTCACAGGCCTTGCTGAAACCGGTCGAGCGCTTCCTGAAAAGCGGCCATAAAGCGACCGAGATGCATCCCGTCAACCGCGCGATGATCGCCGCTCAGCGTCAAAAAGACCGTATGCCGAATGTACAGCCCGCCGTCGATCACGACCGGGCGCTGCTTAGTCGCGCCGACCGCAAGGATGGCGACCTGCGGCGGGTTGATCACAGCCGTAAACCGTTCCACCTGTCCGATCACACCGAGGTTGCTGATCGTAAACGTGCCGCCGGTCAAATCTTCCGGACGCAGGCGGTTCTCGCGCGTCCGCGCGATCAACGCTTTGCTCTGCGCGGCCAACCCATGCAGCGAGTACTGCTCGGCCTGCGCGATGACTGGCGTGATCAGGCTGTCATTCACAGCGACGGCGATGCCGAGATTAACATGCCTATGGTGAAACAGTCGGCCATCTTCGTAGGTCGCGTTTAGCTCTGGCACGCGCAGCAGGGTTTGCACCGTGAGATATTGGAGCAGGTCGTTGATGCGCGGGCCGGGCGGCTGCAGCGCTGCCAGCTTGGCCAGCGCGCCCTCCAGGTCGAACTCGCCGGCCACATAAAAATGCGGCGCTTCGCGCATGCTCTGGCCCAGCCGCTCGCCGATCACGCGTCGGGCGCGCGTCAGCGGCACTTCGACCCGGCCATTATCATCCGGCCATTCAGCGGGCGCAGGGGCCAACTCCGGTTTCGCCTCAACAGGGGCGGGCAGCGGGCCCTGTACGGCTTCCCGCTGGAAAGCAAGCAGGTCAGCCATTGTCACCTGACCCTGCGCGCCGGTCGGCGGCACGCGCGCCAGTTCGATACCGGCTTCGCGCGCGGCTTTGCGCACCTTGGGCAGCGCCAGCACTGCGCGGCTGGTCTTTATGTCCGCACCCATCTTCACCAGCGCTTCAACATCGCTGCGCATGATCTTGCCGGCTGGCCCGCTGCCCGTCACACGGGCCAGGTCGAGGCCGTGTTCCAGCGCCAAGCGGCGCGCCACCGGCGAAATTTCGACAATCCCGGCACGCGACCCCGTTTCTGGCGCTGGCGTCTCCTTTGGAGCGCTGACCTGCTCTGAGGCTGTGCCTGCGCCAGCTTTGACTTCATCGGCCGCGCCGATACGCGCGATCACTGCGCCAACGTTCACTTCTGTGTCAGCCGGATAGACCTGTTCGATCAGCACACCGCTGGCGATGCTCTCCAGCTCGACATTCGCTTTGTCAGACTCGACGATGGCGATCGGCTCGCCTTTGGAAACTGGGTCGCCGGGCTGCTTCAACCATTCGATCAGCCGGCCGGTCTGCGTATCAAAGCCCAAATTGGGCATGACAATATCGATTGGCACCCTGCCCCCGCCTTTCTCAAATCAAGCGCTATCTTAGCTGCCCGTGGCCGCGCCGCAAAATAACGACTGCCGTCATAAGTATGTAGAATCGATAGTATCGTACATAATATGGAGTGCTCGTGCAAGCTAAGCTGATAGGCCATGCGCGCTGCTCATGATTTCACTTACCGAATAATGCCTTAATTCACTGGCTGGCCGGGAATCGTCGGTTTAAGCCCAAATGCGCCCTCGATGAACCCTTGCAGTTGACCAGCAAAACGAGCGGCAGCGGCTCCGTCTGCGATATCATGATCGAGGCTGATGGTGACGCACAGAAACTCGCGGATCACGATTTGTCCACTATGTACAACAGGTCTTTTAGCTGTCTCCCAGCATCAAATTATAAATTATAATACAACTTCTGTGCGCTTGCACTGTCCACATTCAACATGAAGCAGCCGGTGCGACCCGCATTTCAGCGAGTTGCTGGGCTGTGCAGGGCTAAAATCTCGAGCGGCAGTTCACCGTGGTTTGTCATGCTGTGCGCCAGCCCAGGCGGTATTGTCACCATCATACCGGCCTCGAGCAGGTAATCCCGTTCACCAGCGCGCAGTACGCCCATCCCAGAAAGGATGTAGGCTGTCTCTGTCTCAATCGGGTGATCGTGCATGGCGATGACGCCGCCCGGCTCCAGCCGCGCGATGATCAAACTGAGGGCAGAATGGGTCGCACGTGACTCAAGCAGCTTAACTCCGACCTCAGGGAAGCGCGCGTCGCGGTTAAAAACCATCCTTCGCGTATCGAGAATGCGTGGTTCAAGCATGGTCTGCCTCTCCTCAAAAGCGCGGCGAAAAGCATGCAGTGTGATGATACTATCATGCTGCTGCCGGGCCTAGAGACGGACTCGATTGTCGGCGTCATCAAGCGAAAATTGGGGGCTAGCCAAAATTCATAAAATGGAGTATGCTGCATAGCAGTGGACATGGGTTCACTTTAATACGCAGCGAAGTTACACATTTGCATCCCGAAACAACTGGATGGCTATGTGTCACTGCGCCATCAATGCATCAGGAGTTGTTTCACAATGGGTAACCGCACCACCGGCACGGTCAAATGGTTCAACGGCGAGAAGGGCTACGGCTTCATCACCCCCGATGAGGGGCCAGATGTTTTCGTGCACTACTCGGAAATCCAGGGTTCGGGCTATCGTACGCTCAATGAAGGCGACAAGGTCGAATTCGAGATTACGCAGGGCAAGAAGGGCCAGCAGGCCAGTGCCGTCGTTCCGCTGAAGTAAGCTTTTTTGCAGAAACAGCCCTATATGGCCGCGTTGAACGCTCAACGCGGCCTTTTTGCTGCCATTAGCCGGCCCCCTCAACTTGCGAGGCCAGCGGCACGGTGAAATGAAACGCTGTGCCAACGCCCAACGCGCTTTCGACGCTGATCGTTCCGCCGTGCTGTTCAATGATGCCGCGCGTGATCGTCAAACCGAGGCCAGTGCCGGGCTGCTCGCGCGCCTCTGGGTTATCGCTGCGGAAATACGGCGTGAACAGGCGCGCTAAGTCAGCCTCATCCATACCGATGCCGGTGTCGCGCACGGTCACGCGCAGCATGGGCGGCATGCCGGCTCCATCACTTTTTGCAGGGAGAATTGTGCCACTGATCTCAATGCGGCCGCGGTTAGGGGTGTATTTATGGGCATTGCTGAGCAGATTCGTCAGCACCTGTATCAGGCGGTTTTGGTCGGCATGAACCGGCGGCAGGTCATCGGGCAGGTCAACCGCGAGCACCTGCTCCTTCTCCTCGATTTGTCGTTTAAGCGGCGCGATCGTCGCCTCCACCACGCGCGCAAAATCGACCGCCACCAGTTCAAGACGAAGGTTGTTCGTTTCAAGCTTGGTGATGTCGTTCAGGTCGCTCACGATCGTCGTCATGCGTTCGGCATTTGAACGAATGGTGCTCAGGAAATTCTTCTGCTGCTCGCTCAAAGCGCCGGCTGCCCCGCCGAGCAAAACATCGGAATAGCCCTGAATGGAGGTCAGCGGGTTTTTGAGTTCATGGGCGACGAGCGATACAAATTCGCTCTTCGATTCGTTAGCGCGGGCCAATTCAGCATAAAGCTGAGCGTTCGCGATGGCGATGGTGGCATGTTCGGCCAGCCGCTGCAAAAACGACAGCTCGGCAATGCGAAACAGCGGTTCGCGATCGCTCTCCAGGATCAGCAGCGCAATGACCGAATCCCCTGAGACCATCGGGATGGTAATTTGTCCCACCCCTCCGCGCAGGCTGGGGACATAATCCGGATCAATGCTGACGTCCGGCACGAGATCGGCCTGCCGCGTCCGCAGCACTCGGCCAGCGATGCCGCGATCAAGCGGCCAGCGGCCGCCCTCAGCGCCGGGGGGCGCATCTTCTGGCTCATACCCCTGGCTGTAGACGATCTCCAGCATGGGCGGGTCGCCTGTCACCATACCGAGCAGCCCGGCCGATGCGGCGCTGTTCTCCAATGCCCACTCGACCGTGATCTGCGCGACGCGCCGCAAATCGAGCGAACGATTGAGTTCAAAGTCGATGCGTTCCAGCGTTTCTAACTCGCTGAGGCGCTGGCTCAACTGCTGGTCGGTGAGCTGGAACAGGCGGGCATTCTCGATAGCCACGGCCGCCTGCCCGGCGAACGCTGTGAGCAAGTCGACATCTTGCGGCGAGAAGCCAGAGCGACCGCGTTTGTTCAACACCTCCAGCACGCCGATCACGCGGTCCTGCGTCACCAGCGGGACGGCCAGCACGCTGCTGGTTTGAAATGGCCCCTGCGACAGCTCGCCGCCCCAGCGCGGGTCGCTGGCCACATCATTGACGATCACCGGCTGCCCGGTCTTCGCCACGTGGCCCACCAGGCCCCGCCCCGCCGCCAAGCGCCGCCCGACGATCTCGCCGGCAGAGCCGCCAATCGCAACGCGAAACTCCAAATCGCTGGTGCCGTCATCCGTCGTCAGCAGCAGCGAGCCCGCCTCAGAGTCAAGGATGTCGGTTGCACTGGCGGTGATGAACTGCAGCAGCCCCTCCAGATCGGACTCAGCAGCGACGAGCTGCCGGCTGATATCGTTGAGGGCCGAAAGCTGGCGCGCGCGAAGATCCGTCTCAGCGAACAAACGCGCTTTATCGAGCGAGGCCGCCGCCAGCGCGCCGATATCGTTGAAGATCTTGACCTGCTCATCGGTGTAGATGCGGCCAGGCAGGGCTGAACCTGCCGCCATAGCGCCAAGCGTTTGGCCGCCGGCTGCCAGCGGCACACACATCCACGCCTGCAGGCGGGGATCTTCAAGCTGAATTTGCGCCCCGCGTTCGCTCATGGCCTGGGCATAGTCATCGACGCGAAGCCAGGTGCCCGTGGCGACCACAGTGCTGAGCAAATCCCCGCTCAGGCGCCAGCGAACATTCTCGCGCTCGCGGTAACGTTCATTGTTCTCAAGAAAGAAAGCGTAGTACAGCTCGTCGGTATCCGCATCATACAGCGCGATGTAAAAGTGGGTCGCTTCGATCAGCTTCTGCGCCTGCGCGCTGATCAGCTCAAGCAAATCGTCGAACTCGATCGTGAAGTTGATCGCCTGGCTCACCTGGCTGAGCACGTCCAATTCGCGCACGCGCCGTTCCAGCGAATCGACGATCAGCGCACGCTCGACGACGACATTCATCTGCCCGACCAAGGCCTGCAGGAAACGCAGTTGTTCGTAATCGTAACGCTTGCGACCATCGCGCGGCGGCCCGATGACGACCAGGCCGTACACACCGCCCGTTCCCTGAAAAGCGGCGATGACCCGCGCGCGCAAAATTTCAAGCCGAGCGCGTTCTGCGATCAGTTCCGGCGGCCAAGCGCGATCGGGCTCTAACACAAGCACCGGCATATCAGCCGGAAGCAGGTCAATGAGCGGGCTGTTGGCAGGGAAGCGAATGTCGGTCGCCTCACGGTGCGCGCGGTATGCGCCAGTCGCTGGGTCAGCCCAAAACAGGAACAGCGCTTCCGGGCTCAGCACTTGGTCAAGTTCGGCCAGAAAGCGCTCGGCCGCAGCGTCAAGATCGCTTGTTTCGCCAAGCGCCGCCGCGAAGGTTTCAAGGCGCGTTTGCTGCGCCTGCCGCGCGCGAAAATAAAGCTGGTCAACGCGCGCTCCCAGCCGCGCGCGCACGGGCGCAAACAACACCGCAACGCCGAAGATGACGATCGCCAGCACAAACGGGTTGTCGGCGCGCAGCGCCTCACCGGCCAGCAGGCTGCCCCCGAGAATGAGAAGATAGTAAGCGCCAACCACCCCAGCCAGCATGATGGCGTAGGTCAGGGTTTGGCTGATCAGTCGATCGAGATCGACCGCGCGCTGTTGCAGCGCAGCGTAAGCGAAACTGAGGGCAGTTACGATCAGCAGCGGTGTGGGGGTCGCGATGTTGACCAGAAACGCGCTGCTGCTGGCGAACAGCGTGCCGATGAGATTGAACAGCCAAAAGATGCCAGCGGCCAGCACAGCGAGCGCGCCAGCCAGCAGCAGGCTGTTCTGGTCGCGCTCGAGCGGCGAACGCGCTCGCGAACGCCCACGCCAGGATGACACCGCCAGGACGGCAGCGCCGATCACCGGCCCCAGCAGCGCGATTTGCAGCCCGCCGAAACCGAGGCTGAAATCGGGCGCAGCCTGGCGCAGCGCTATATTGACGGCGGCTAACATCGCGCCAATGACGATGGGCGCAAAGCGCGCTGTCATCTGGCCGGCAGTGCCGAGTGAACGATCGAGCGCCAGCGAGACCAGCGCACCGCCGAACATCCATGCCCCGATGATCCAGAGCGCCTCAAGTTGGTGAGACGATGTAAGATCGAACAGGCCGAACAAAAACAGCGCAGCCAGCAGCAACGTCGCGCCGACGACGCGCGCCAGCGGCGACCATGGTCGCAGGGCGAGCAGGACGACGCCAACCCCCAGCACGAACAGACCCGATAGGTACGGCACGAGGAACAGCGCGAGGAAGTCGATCTCTGGCAGCGGGGCGAGCGCATAGGAAGTTGTGCAGCGGAGCGCTTCGGCGGTGTGCTGTGCGCAGACCAATTCAGCATCCGCGGCGCCCTGTGTGCCCGGTCGCACAACGCTCACCTCGACTGCAGCGCCATGCTCCAGCCCGGCCCGCAGCGCATGAAAAGCCGCCAACCGCGCTCCGCTGTCCGCCAGATCAAGCGGCTGCCCGTCAATGGCGATGATCTGGTCGCCGCGGTGCAAACCAGCCGCCAGCCCGGGCCATGGTGCATCGCCAGATGGCCGCGCGCCATCCACGACCAGTGTTGACGTCAGCATGACGCCGAGGAAAGGTTCCCCGCGCCATTGCAAGGCCAACCCAAGATAGACGAGCGCCGCCAGCAGCACACCGCCTACCAGCAGGGCGAGCATGATGAAGCTGCGGCGAGCATGTGCGGTGCGCGCGGGCTGACCGTCAACGGAATGGGAGAAGGTCATTGCCGAAGTTGCATCAGGGGCTGCGCTCATGGTCGCACTCGTTAGGATATGACAAAACGTATGCGCAAAGCGGCATCGCGCTGACCCGATTGTACCATAGGGATGCAGCGGGAAGGCTTGCGTTCAGGCCAGCACAGCGAGACATACAATTTGCAAATTGCCCTCGGCCGAGGTTGGAGTGGGCCTCGAATACGTTTATAATTGAAGATGATCTTTATCGCTTTGTTAAACGGTGCCTCATGAGCGATGAGCGTGCAATTCGGGTCTTGATCGCTAAACCGGGGCTGGATGGCCACGACCGGGGCGCGAAGGTGATCGCGCGCGCGCTGCGCGACGCGGGCATGGAAGTGATCTACACCGGCCTGCGCCAGACGCCGGAGATGATCGCCGAGGCCGCGCTGCAAGAAGACGTGAACGTCGTCGGGCTTAGCATCCTCAGCGGCGCGCACATGGCGCTGGTGCCGCGCATTCGTCAGGTCATGAATGACTATGGCCTGCATGATATCCATCTGATTGTCGGCGGCATCATCCCCGATGAAGACCGACCTCAGCTTGAAGCTTTAGGAGTGAAAGGGGTGTTTGGCCCGGGCACGAGCACCGAAGATATCATCGCATATATTCGTCAGTTGATGCAGGCCGCCTCATGAGTAGTGGGGTGAGCCGCGGAGAGACGCTCGGCCGGCAGGTCTTGGCCGGCGACCGGCGCGCTCTGGCCCGGCTGCTGACGATCATCGAAAATGAAAATGCTGGGGCACAAGAAGCGTTAACGATTTTGTACCCGCACACCGGCCGCGCTCGCATCATCGGCATCACCGGCGCGCCAGGCACTGGCAAGAGCACGCTGGTCAGCGCGCTGGCGCTGGCCCTGCGCGCGCGGGGAATGCGCGTCGCCATCCTTGCTGTTGATCCTTCAAGCCCCTTCACCGGCGGGGCCATTCTGGGCGACCGCATTCGCATGCGCGATCTGGCCGGTGATGAGGGCATTTTCATCCGCAGCATGGCGACTCGCGGCAGCATGGGCGGGCTGGCGCGCGCTACCCGCGACGCCGCGCGCGCGCTCGACGCCGCCGGGTTCGATACGATTCTGATCGAGACGGTCGGCGCCGGCCAGAACGAAGTCGCGATCGCCCGAGCGGCGCAGACGACGGTGGTTGTCGAAGCGCCGGGCCTTGGCGATGAAGTACAAGCGATCAAAGCTGGCATCCTTGAGATCGCCGATGTGCTGGTCGTCAATAAAGCCGACCGACCGGGCGCCGATCACACAGTGCGTGCCCTGCGCGCTATGCTGGAGCTCGGCCATCCGCCGGCGCGCGCGCAGCTGGCCCGCCACCACGGACGCTTGATGTCCACAGCGCCGGTCTCGACTCCGGCGGACAATGGCGATGCCCCCTTCTGGCTTCCACCGATCGTGACCACGGTGGCCACTGAAGGCATCGGGATCGACGCGCTGGCGGCGGCCATCGACGCACATCACGAGCATTTACGAACGACCGGGACGACCCTTGAACGCGAGCAGATCGCGATCGAACTGCAAGAGCGGCTGCGCGAGCGCCTGCTGGCCGACCTGCTGGCAAAACTTGACGATGCCGCCATCGACGCGGTGATCGAGCAGGTGCGGACGCGCGAGCTTGACCCTGCCCGCGCGATCGACGCGCTGCTCACTCAGGCTGAAGCGGCGAGCGGCTCAGGAAAGCCTGCCGCCCTGCGCGATCCGATAAACCAGTAAGCAGGAGAACTGCGTTGGAAGGCAGAATACCCGGGACGACTTACGTCCCAAAGCCAGAAACGGAAAATACCCCGGTCAGCCCGCTGGGCCGCATCATGTTATTTTGCGGGTCGGCTTCGCAGGCGTTGGGCAGCGAGATCGCCAAAGCGTTAAACATCCGCCCAGGGCGCTACACGCGCCTGGTCTTTCCGAACGAAAACATTTTCATCCAGCTCAAAGAAAGTGTGCGCGGGCAAGATGTTTACGTCGTCCAGACGATGTGCGCGCCAGTGCATGATAACATCTTTGAGCTGCTGATCATGATCGACACCCTCAAGCGCGACTCGGCTGGGCGCATTAATGTGGTCGTCCCTTATCTGGCCTATTCCCGTTCCGATAAAAAGGATCAGCCTCGGGTCGGCATCACGGCGCGCCTGCTCGCTAACCTGATTGAGGTCGCTGGCGCCGATCGGTATATGACCATTGACCTGCACGCTGGCCAGATACAAGGCTTTTTCAACATCCCTGGCGACGCGCTGAAGGCCTTTCATCTGCTCAGTGACTACGTTTTGCGCAAAAACATCCCTGATCTCGTCGTCGTCTCGACCGATCTTGGCTTCGCTAAAAAAGGACGTGACTGGGCCGAAAAGCTGGGCACCCAACACGTGATCGTGGAGAAACGACGCACTAGCAACGATGCCCAGTCGGAGGCGCTGTCGCTGATCGGCGATGTGCGCGATAAAAACGTGCTGCTGGTGGATGATGAGGTGCTGACCGGCGGTTCGATGGTCAACGCCGTCAATCTTGTTCGCCAGGAGGGCGCGCGCGATGTTTACCTCGCCTTCACGCACGCTGTGCTGGCTGGAAACGCCTATGAGCGGCTGGCCGCGCTCGATCTCAAAGAGATCATCACTACCAACACCATCCCGATTCCGGAAGAGAAACAACTCCCGAATATGACCATACTGTCCGTTGCGCCGCTGTTGGCTGAGGTCATCAAACGTTCACACAAAGGCATGAGTGTGGGTGAACTTTTCAACGAATGATCGACCGGCCAGCACCGGCTTATGCCCGACCTCGACCTGGCCGCGCCCGCGAGCGCAGAGAGCGACGGCAAAAGCGTAAACGCCCTTCGGGCTGGCGCTTGCTCGTCGGCGTTCTTATCGTGATACTGGGCGTCAGCGCGGCATGTCTGATCGGGCTGACGCTGGCCTCTGGGTTCAGCGGGCTGGCCGCCAGCAGCCCGCCGACGCCGGCGCGCTCGCCGACGCTCGAAGATTTCTGGGAAGGCCGCGCCGCTTGGGCCATCGACGTGTTTGACGTTGGCCTGCCAGTCGGCGAAAGTGAAACCGTCTACCTCGGGAACGGCCGCTTCCGTTCCTACACCCACGCCAGCTACCAATCGGCCGGCATCGTCGACCAATGCGGCGACCCCGTCCCGTTTCCCGGCTGCCTGGTGACATGGTACAGCACCGATGGCGGCGTAAGCTTCCAGCTTAACCGGCCGGTGTGCGCCCTGCCCTGCCTCACCTGCCCATGCACCGATGAGCGCGATCACATCCGCGCGCAGCAGTATCCCCGTGTCGCCTATACCGAAGATACGGGCTACCTGGTCTACGAATGGCACGCGCAGACGATGCTGCGCACGAGCAGCGACGGCGGCGTGACGTGGTCGAACTGGTCGCGCATCACGCGGCCGGCCGGCACATGGCCGAGCAGCTACAATCCATGCAGCCCGGTCGAGCGCATTGGGCCGCACCCGCACATTCGCGGTGAGGAACACGACTGTTTGGTCGGCGCGCCGCCTGGCATTTACATCGAGGACGACGAGCTGTACATCTTCGTCGGCGCAGGCTCGGCGCCCGGCCATATGCGCTGCTACCGAGGCAACCGCCATGAGGGAGCGGCCGGTCTGCGCTTGTGCGATACCGACCCGCTATTCAGCGGTGCTTTCGAGTATGGCCCGATCGATGCGGCCGGCGCCGCGGCCAACCCATACTTCGACTTTCGCTATGTCAGTTCGGCGACTGTGCTCAAGGTGGGCGATCATTATTACATGGCCTACGAGGGAGTGCGCGGCCCCGACCAGCTTGAGCGCGGCATGGATACGCAGTTCGGCCTCGGCTTCGCGCGCTCGGTGTTCGACCGCATCGACGGCCCGTGGATGAAATACCGCGGCAACCCAGTGCTGGCAGATGTCGGCTTCTGGGTCGGCATCGGCCACGCCGACCTGCTGATCGTCGATGGCGAGACGATCCTGTATACGCAGACCGGGCCGGATACACGCGGCCGTTACCGGCTTGTTTGGTCGGGACGATGAGCTGTGCAGGGACTGCGAAAGTCGGAAATGATGGTCTGCCTCTAAAGACAGTTTCCCGCCCAATTTATACAACTTTTTACGAGATCGCGATCCTGTTTAACCTGCGCGTCGGTTTTCAGACGGCAAAGTCAGCTACACTATGGGCGTGCGGGCTGGCCGAGGCGGCGCGCATTTCGTCCATCAAGTGCGAGAGCAAGCCGGCATGCACACAAGCCCAGATTCGATCAAAACATCAACGCTGCCGAGGCGGCGTTTACGGCCCCTGCGAGCGATCTTCCGGCTGGGCCTGAGCTTATACGGGCTGGCGGTCACCAGCGGCCTGCTGCTGGGGCTGCTGTTCGGCGACCGCTTCACCATCACTGCGCTCTATCACTCGTTCGCCCAGCTTTTTTGGCTGGGCGCGCTGGCGCTGCTCGTGCTGGCGCTGGTCACGCGGTCGTGGATCGCAGCGCTGCTGCTGGCGCTGCCGGCAGCGGCGTTTTTGTGGGTATACAGCAGCCTGCTCATCCCCAGCCCGCCCCGCGAACCGCTCGGCGGCTCAACTTTCACGCTGCTGTCCTACAACATCCAGTGGCGCAGGGGGGGAGACTACCAAGCCGCCATCGACGTGATCCGCCAGCAGAACGCCGATATCGTCGCCTTGCAAGAAGTCAGCCCGCAGGCGGCGCGGGCGCTCGAAGCGGCGTTCTCCGGCCGCTATCCCTATCTGGCCCTGCACCCGCAGGAGCGCGGCTTCGATGGGCAGGCCGTCCTCAGCCGCTACCCGATCGTCGCGGATGATTTCTTCCTGCGCGGTTTCGGCCAGCAGCGAACCATCATCACGGTGGATGGCACCCCTATCATCCTCTACAACGTCCATCTGGCCACACCGCTGCTCGTGCGCGATGGCCGCCGCCGCTTCGATATCAGCATGCGCGAACGCGAAGTCCTCGAAATCGTCGAGCGCGTCAATCGCGAAGAAGCCGGCGCCCGTGTGCTGGTCGTCGGCGATTTCAACCTGACCGACCGCAGCACCGATTACTTTCACCTGACCCGAGATGCCGGCTTGATCGATGCGCACATGCGCCGCGGCAGCGGTTTAGGTTGGACATGGGCATATATGCCCCAGCTGCTGCCGCTGCTGCTGCGCATCGACTACCTATTCTACCGGCCCTACGGCTTAAACAGCTTGCAGATGCGGGTCGTGCTCAATTCTGGCGGCAGCGATCACCAGCCGCTGTGGGGGCAGTTCGAAATCTATGATCCGACTCTGTCTGTGACCCGTTAACGCCAATCAGTAGCCCTCGGTCAGCACGTTCAGCGCATTGATCTCATCGACGCTCAGCGTTAGATCGACGGCGCCGACGAGCTGGTGCAGCTGCTCCACCGTGCGCGCCCCGATGATCGGCGCGGTAATGGCCGGCCGCGCGAGCTGCCAGGCCAGCGCAACGTGCGCCACTGGAACTTGGTGCGACGACGCTATCGCGCGCAGACGGTCGAGCACCTGATGCGCGCGCTCATCGTTGATGAGCCGCTGGATGAGGCCATCGCTGCCGCGCGTGGTATCGGGCTGGCGATCATCGCGCGTATATTTGCCGGTCAAGAAGCCAGCGGCCAGCGGGCTGTAGGGAATAACGCCGATGCCCTGATCGAGGCACAGCGGTTCCAGCTCCTGCTCGAATTCGCGCCGATGCAGCAGGCTGTGATGCGGCTGCAGACAATCAAAGCGTGCCAGCCGGCGCACATCGCTGATCCAGAACGATTTTGTCAGCAGCCATGCCGGGTAATTGCTGGCGCCGATGTAGCGCACCTTGCCCGCCCTCACTAAGTCATCGAGGGCGCCGAGCGTCTCCTCAAGCGGCGTCTTTTCATCTGGCCAATGGATTTGATACAGGTCGATATAGTCCGTACCGAGCCGGCGCAGGCTGTCTTCAACGGCCAGCATGATATGGGCGCGGCTGGAACCTTCCCCGTTAGGGCCGTCCCACATGCGCCCCTGTACTTTGGTGGCGATCACGACGCTGCGGCGGTCTTTACCTTTCAGCCAGCGGCCGATGACAGCCTCCGACTCGCCGCCTTGATTGCCAGAGACCCAGCGCGAGTAAATATCGGCCGTATCGAAGAAATTGATGCCAGCATCGACAGCGGCGTCCATGATGCGAAACGAGGTGGCTTCATCGGCCGACCAGCCAAAGGTCATCGTCCCTAAACACAGTGGGCTCACCCTCAACCCGGTACGCCCTAAAGTACGGTACTCCATCGCGCAGTCCTTTCCTGAGAAGTCAGACAGATTATACGCAGAACAAGCCAACTTCCTCAAAGACACCCCCGCCAGACTATGCTATAATTTGCGCTTGCAGGGGCAGCGCTTCTCGCACTCCAAAGCTTAACTGAGGTTGGTATGTTCAAAAACCTTGTCAAGAAGGTCGTGGGCGATCCGACGGAGCGCGCGCTGGTGCGCTATCGTGAGATCGTCAGCAAAATTAACGCTTACGAACCGGCTCTACAAGCGCTGAGCGATGATGCCCTGCGCGCCAAGACTGACGAGTTCAAGCAGCGGCTTGCCAACGGCGAGACGCTGGATGATCTGCTGCCTGAGGCCTACGCCGTGGTGCGCGAGGCATCTGTGCGCACTATCGGCCTGCGTCATTTCGACGTGCAGCTCATCGGTGGCATCGTGCTGCACGAAGGTCGCATCGCCGAGATGAAGACCGGTGAAGGCAAGACGCTGGTCGCCACGCTGCCGCTTTATCTCAACGCGCTGCTGGGCAAGGGCGCGCATCTTGTGACGCCGAACGACTACCTGAGCAAGATCGGCGTGCAGATGATGGGGCCGATCTACCACTTCCTCGGTTTATCGGTCGGCGTGATTCAGAGCAGCGCCAGCGACCCAGACGCCGGCTCATATCTCTTCGACCCCGCTTTCCCCTCCGACGACGCGCGCTTCCAGAACCTGCGCCCAGTCACCCGGCGCGAAGCCTACCAAGCTGACATCACCTATGGCACCAACAATGAGTTTGGCTTCGACTATCTGCGCGACAACATGGTCATCGATGTCAGCCAATTGGTGCAGCGCGAGCTTAACTTCGCGATCGTTGACGAGGTCGATAACATCCTGATCGATGAGGCGCGCACGCCGCTGATCATCTCCGGTCAGGCAGACGAACCCTCCGATCTGTACAAAAAATTCACGCAGATCGTGCGCACCCTCAAACGCAGCAGCCAGAAAAGCGTCGATGACGACGCGCCAGATGGCGATTTCGTCGTCGAAGAGAAAGATCGCGTCGCCTATTTGACCGAGTCCGGCGTCGAAAAGGTGGAGCGCTTTCTCGGTATTGAGCAGCTTTACAGCGCCGAAAATGCTGATGTGATCCCGTACCTCGATAATGCCCTGCGCGCGCATGCGCTGTATGAAAACGATAAACAGTACATCGTCCAGGATGGCCAGGTCATCATCGTCGATGAGTTCACTGGTCGCCTGATGTATGGCCGGCGTTTCTCGGAAGGCTTGCACCAGGCCATCGAGGCGAAAGAGGGCGTGCAGGTGCGGCGCGAGAACCTGACGCTGGCGACGATCACGTTCCAGAATTTCTTCCGCATGTATAACAAGCTGGCCGGCATGACGGGCACGGCCTTGACCGAGGCCGAGGAGTTCGAGAAGATCTACAATCTCGAGGTCGTGGCGATCCCCACGCACCGGCCCATGATACGGCTCGATTATGAAGACCTGATCTTTGCGACCGAAGAAGCGAAATTTAAAGCCGTGGTTGCCGAGATCAAAGAGCGACAAGCGCGCGGCCAGCCGGTGCTGGTCGGCACGGTCGCCATCGAAACCTCGGAACGGCTGAGCAAAGCGCTCAAGCGCGCCGGAGTGGATCATCAGGTGCTCAACGCCAAACAGCATGAGCGCGAAGCGGAGATCATTACGCAGGCTGGCCGGCCGGGCACAGTGACGATCGCTACGAACATGGCCGGCCGCGGTGTCGATATCCTGCTCGGCGGCAACCCTGAGGGATTGGCGCGCGACATGCTGCGCAAACAGGGCATCGAGATCACCCAGGCAACGCCTGAGCAGTGGGAGGCTGCCCTCGCCAAAGCGCGCGAACAGGTTGAAGCAGACCGGCAGATCGTCCTTGAACAGGGCGGTTTGTTCGTGCTCGGCACCGAGCGCCACGAGGCGCGCCGCATCGATAACCAGCTTCGCGGCCGTGCTGGTCGTCAGGGTGACCCGGGTGAGTCGCGCTTTTTCCTCAGTTTGGAAGATGACTTAATGCGGCGCTTCGGCGGCGATCGGGTCAAGAACTTCATGAACTGGGCGAAGATCCCTGAAGATGAGCCGATTGAAAGCGGCGTCGTCACGCGCGCCATCGGGCAGGCACAAACGCGCGTTGAAGGCTACAACTTCGATATCCGCAAGCGCGTGCTTGAGTACGACGATGTCGTCAACAAGCAGCGCGAGGTTATCTATCGCCAGCGCCGAGAACTGCTTCATCGAGAAGATTTGCGCGAAGATTTTCTCAAGCTGCTCGAGGAGCAGGTGGGGAAGATCGTCGACGAATTCACGCCTGATGCGGCCGATCCTGAATCGTGGGACCTTGAAGCGCTGCACCGGCAGTTGTTCACCTTGTTCCCCGTGCCCGATCACATAACGCCGGAGACGATGCAGGGCAAGTCGCTTGACGATCTGGAAGACATGATCATTGAGGGGCTGCACGAGGCCTACGATCGCAAGACGCAGGAACTTGGGCCAGACCTGATGAAACGCGCCGAGCGCATGGTCATGCTCAACGCCATTGATACGCACTGGCGCCGCCACTTGACCGACCTCGACGTACTGCGCGAGGGGATCGGCCTGATGGCGATCGCGCAGCGCGATCCATTGGTCGAATACAAGCGCCAAGCCTTCCATATGTGGGAAGACCTGCAAGATCAAATCAACCTGATGGCAGCACGCAATATCTTCCGTGTGCAGGCCAACGTCGCCCAGCCGATGGTGCGGCGGCCAATCAACATGCAGGCGCTCCGCCCAGGCGCGACACAGACCAGCAAGCCAGAGCCAGTTCGCAAATCGGCAAAAGAATCGATCGGTCGCAACGACCCCTGCTGGTGCGGCAGCGGTAAGAAATACAAGAACTGCCACCTGCGCTCCGACCGCGTCTCGAAGGCACAGTGATGATCGGAATAAGAGGCGATCGATGAAAAACAGCCCTACTGATGTGACGGCGGGCGATATTCATCCTGAACTGCTGCGCTTCCTGCGCGAGACGATCACGACGTTTGCGCGTTGGGATTTGGTGCGTTTTTTCCACGACAACCCACACGCGACCGAGATCGCCGAAAATATCGCCAAAGTGATCGTCCGTCCGACCGATGAAGTTGAGCGCGAGCTGAACGCGCTGGTCGCGGCTGGGGTGCTGACGTCCAGCATGGCGGGCGACGTGCAGGTTTACCGGCTGGGCGATGACGCGGCCACTCTGCGCAAGGTGCACGCTTTCGTCACGGCCTGCGACGATCGAGAGTTCAGGATGCGCGCCATCCGCGAAGTGATCGACCAGATGCCTTAGCAGACGGTATTGACCTGCTTGCCGCCGCGCCATGCAAACGGAAGCCATCAGCCAGCTTTTACTGCTTTACACTTGGTTTCTGCTGTCTGGATTGATCTTGTTCTTCATGCTCATCGCTCGGTCGTACCAGCGTTTCTCCGGCGAAACCACCCACTATCGTCAGTTCTGGGCGCCGATCATCCTCTTTGGCGCGGCGGCGCTGCGCTATACCACGCTGGATCTTGTAGCCCACGATCCACTCGGCGACGTGCTGTCTGCGCTGGCCGGCGTACTGCTCGCCCTGCTGGTCGCGCGGCTGCATCGACAGATGACCGCGGGCAGGCGGCGCGCATGACGGCTGCCGGCTACACGCCGCTCGACCTGCTCAGCGCCGTCGGGGCGGCCGGCATTGGCATCGCGCTGATCTTTCTGGGCCAGCTCAGCCGCAGGCTGGGCGAGACGACCGGCGCACGCCGTTACTACCTCGGCTTTTTCGCTGCCGCCGGGCTGCTGTTCGCCAGCGCAGGCGCGCAGCTCACTAATGTGACGCTCGGCCTGGTGGAAGCCGAACGCTTGGTGCATGCCCCGCTCTGGATCGCACTTTATAACGGCTTACCGGCAGCCGGCGTCAGCCTCGGCCTGTACTTCGCGTGGCGCTACTGGAGCTGGCTGCTGGCAGAGACGGACTGACCCAGGTAAACTCTAAGCGTGGGTTTACGCACCGCTGCATGAGCAGCCTGTATTGGCGATCTCAACGCCGGAATTCGAGAGCTGCCCAAAGATGCAGCTCCGCGCGTGGGTATGCCCGGTATGATTCGCATTGGCAGCATCGAGATCAACCTGCTGTTGGAAAGCCTCGTCTACATGGATGGCGGCGGCGCTTTCGGCCTGGTGCCGCGCGCTTTGTGGAGCCGCCTGCTGCCGCCCGATGCGGATCATCTCGTGCCGATGACTCAGCACTGTTTACTCGTGCGGACCGGAGGGCGCACGCTGCTGGTCGATACCGGCCTCGGCCCGAAGATTTCAGAAAAGCAGCGGCAGGTAACCAAGATGACTCATCCGCGCGGCCTGCTGAATGAGGCGCTGGCGCGCTTAGGCGTAGCCCCCAGCGCGATCGATCTGGTCATTAACACGCACCTGCACAGCGATCACTGCGGCGGCAACACGCTCATCAACGAAGAGGGGTCGCTTGTCGCAGCGTTCGAGAACGCGGAATACGTTGTGCAGCGGCGCGAATACGAAGACGCCATGCGCCCAAATGAGCGCACGCGCGCGACATATCTGGCCGAGAACTTCCAGCCGCTGGTTGAACGGGGGCAGATGCGCCTGCTCGATGGGGACACCGATCTCGCGCCGGGCGTGCGCGGCGTCGTGACGCCGGGGCACACCCCCGGCCATATGAGCGTGCTGTTCGAAAGCGAGGGCGAGTACGGGCTGTTCGTCTGCGATTTGGCCAGCTACGCCATTCACTTTGAGCGCCTGAGTTGGATGACGGCCTATGACGTCGAACCGCTGATTACGCTGGAGACAAAACGGCAGTGGCAAGGCTGGGCGCTGCAAACCAATGCCCTGCTGATCTTCCCGCACGACAGCCAGCGGCCGGCCGGCCGTTTGGTCGCAGTCGAAGGCGGCCGGCCGCTCGTGATCCCGGTCGACGTGCCCTATGCCTGATGCGCACTATTATTGACGCGACTGCCATTCGTCGATCACAGCCTGCAAATAGGCGCGCACTTCAGCATCGGCAACTTCGCCCACGCTGTCATAGAACAGCCCGTCCACCTCGATTTTGACGCCGCCGCCGATCGCTGGCCGAACATGCAGGCTGCGCCCGGCGAACTGCGGCGCGCTGCGCAGCTTGTACTGCAAAAATTCTTCGATCGCCTCGGCAATGTTGATCTCGGGGCCCGGCTCTGCCGGCGGTCGGCGAAGCCCGCGCCGCGGCGGTTCGATGGTATCGGGCAGTTTGAACTTGGGCAGGTCGCCCGGCACGGGTCCCGCCGCCGCGATGTTCGCTGGGCCTACAGAAGGTGGCGGCATCGTCGCCGACGGCCTATCGTCTGCGAGGTCTGCGGCCGTCTGCACAGGATCGCCGGACGGCGCCTCGAGCTTTGTCTCAGCAATGGGATCAGCAGCTTCAGCGAGCGCATGCGGCATATCGCTCGCTGGGGCCGCCGGCGCGGGGGCGGCGCTTAAAGACTGCCGGGAGACCGAGTCGTACAGATCGCGCACCGTCATGTTAAAACGACGTTTGAATTCCGCATCGGCCAGCGCAGGCGGGTTGCGGTAGCTCTTATCGCCGATCTGGATGATCAGCCCGCCATCGGCCACATCGCGTAAAATCGTCATGACTTCAACTGCCTCCGCCTCGCCGCCACCGGTGAGAAGGACGGTAAAAGTCCCCTTGCGCTGAGGCCGCGCCGGCGACTCCACTGCCACCAGCGCATCCAAATCGGGCAGCTCCCCTGGCTGCTGTGCGGCAAACGTGACCGCAGATGGGCCGGCAGCCGCCAGCACAGCGTTGGCCTTACGCGCGCGCGCACCGACCATGAGCGCGACCGCGGCCACCAGCAGCAGCCCCGAGCCGCAAAACATAAGGATTAAGATGGGAGGAATTTGACGGAAAAAATCGCCGAGGCCGCTGTCCATGATCGCTTACCTCTCCATAACGCTCGCTCACAAAGGCTGGCAAACTGCGCAGAAATGGGTCCCGCGCTGCGCGACGCGCATCTTCTCAATCGGCCGGCCGCAGCGCAGACATGGCTGGCCGGCGCGATCGTAAACGGTGAAATGGTTTTGGGCTGTGCCGGAAGTGCCATCTGGCTTACGATACCAGTTGACGCTGGCCCCCTCCCGCTCGATGCCATCAACCAACACGCGACGGATCGCCGCGTGCAGGCGTGAAAATTCCCCGTCGGTCAAACTGTTGGCCGGGCGCAGCGGATGAATGCCAGCGGCATGCAGCGCTTCATCAGCATAGATGTTGCCAATGCCGGCGACAAAATCCTGATCCAACAGCAGGGCTTTGATCGCTTTGTGATGGCGCCGGCTGCGCGCAGACAAGTATGCTGGTGTAAATTCCGAGCCAAGCGGTTCCGGGCCGAGATTGGGAGCAAGCATCTCGAGCGAGCTGACCAGCGAGACGAACCCAAATTTACGCGCATCGGAGAAACGGAGCTGCTGGCCATCGTCCAGATCAAAGCGAACATGCATCCAACGATCGGCCTCGTGCTGCGCCTCGGCCGCCGTCACATAAAGGCGACCGGTCATCTTGAGATGAACGACGAGCAAGTCGTGGTCAAGCTGGCACACGATGTATTTCGCGCGGCGTTCGACGGCACGAAACTTCTGGCCATCAATTTGGGCAGCGAACTGCTCCAACGATGGCGTGCGAATCGCGCGGGCCCAATCGGTCCACAGGCCGCGCACTACGCGTCCAATGAGCGGCGCGCGCAGGCCGCGCACGACAGTTTCTACTTCTGGCAGTTCTGGCATGGTTTGAGCACGACGCAAATCCGTCGCGCAGTTTAGCCTCATCGATCTTCAGTATAAGCGATAACCTGCTCTACAAGCTTGACATATTAAGAAAACTCGACAAACCCCGTCCGAACAGCACAGGCCATGCGGTGATGGTATAATTTTAGGCGAACACTTGTTTCCCACCGAGCTGCCACCTGCCCATGACAAACCTTGATTTCACCCACCTGCACGTTCATACTGAGTACTCGCTGCTGGACGGGCTGAGCCGAATCTCGAAATTGGTCGAGCGCGCCAAAGCGCTGGAGATGGAAGCCCTCGCCATCACCGATCATGGCACGATGTTCGGGGTGATCGAGTTTTACAAGGCCTGTAGGGCGGCGGGCATCAAACCGATTATCGGGGTGGAGGGCTATCTCGCCCCGCGCTCGATGCATGAACGCGACGCTAAACTCGACCGCGATCCCTATCATTTGCTGCTGCTGGCGAAAAATAAAACCGGCTATAAAAACCTGCTCAAGATCGCCAGCGCCGCGCAGCTTGAAGGCTACTATTACAAACCGCGTATCGACCGCGAGTTTCTCGCCCAACACAGCGAAGGCCTGATCGTGACCAGCGGCTGCCTAGCCGCACAAATCCCATCGCTGATCCTTGATGGGAATGATGATGCTGCGCGCGACCTGATCGACTGGTATATCCAGATCTTTGGTCGCGACAACTTCTTCCTCGAACTTCAGCATCACGCCATCGACGAACTCAAGATCGTCAACCAGTGGCTCATCGAGACTGGCCGGCGCGATAACGTGCGCTTGGTGGCGACGAATGATGTGCATTACGTGCTTGCGGACGATTTCGACGCGCACGACACGCTGTTATGCATTCAAACCGGCGCGCTCAAATCGGAACAGAAACGCATGAAGATGACCGATAACAGCTACTATCTCGCTGATAAAGCGCAGATGTGGTCGTTGTTCGGGCATATTCATGACGGCGAAGCACTGCTCAACACGCGCTTGATCGCCGAGATGTGCGAACTTAACCTCGACCGGCAAGGGTACCACCTGCCCATATTCCCTGTCCCTGAGGGATACACCAGCACGACCTATCTGCGCCACTTGTGCGAAATCGGGCTGCGCTGGCGCTTCGGCGAGCGCGCCGAGCGCGACCCGGTGCTGCGCGAACGGCTCGACCGCGAGCTCGACATCATCAGCAGTATGGGGTTCGAGACCTATTTCCTGATCGTATGGGATCTGTGCGAGTTCGCGCGCCATGCCGATATCTGGTGGAACGTGCGCGGCTCTGGCGCTGGCAGTTTAGCCGCTTACTGCCTCGGCATCACCAACATCGACCCGCTGGAAAACAACCTGCTCTTCGAGCGCTTCCTCAACCCAGGGCGCATCAGCATGCCCGATATTGACCTCGATTATCCTGACGACCGGCGCGCCGACATGATCGCCTACACGGTGCAGAAATACGGCGAGGATAAAGTGGCTGCCATCATCACCTTTGGGACGTTGGGCGCTAAGGCGGCCGTGCGCGATGTGGGGCGCGCGCTGAATATTGACCTGTCGTTGGTCAATCAGGCAGCCCGTTTGATCCCAACCGAGCCGAAACCAAAACCGGTGCACCAATACGTCGAAGAGAACCCGGAGCTGAAAAAACTTTATGACACCAATGCGCAGATCAAGGGGGTTATCGATACTGCCGCCATGCTGCAAGGCGTCAGCCGGCACGCTTCGACTCATGCCGCCGGCGTGATCGTCGCCGACAAGCCGCTGGTCGAATATCTCCCGCTGCACCGCCAGACCAAAGGCAGCGACGATGAAACTGCGCTGCGCCAGGTCACGCAGTTCCCGATGGAGACCTGCGAGGAGATCGGCCTGCTCAAGATCGATTTTCTCGGCCTCTCGACGCTGACGATCCTGCGGCGCGCCACTGACCTGATCGAGAAGCACCACGGCATTCGCTATACGATGGATACCATCCCCTATCGGCCGGGTGACGACCCGGTGAAGAATCAGATGCTGGCCGAAACCTTCGAACTGATCGGGCGCGGCGAGACGATCGGGATCTTCCAGGTTGAAAGCACAGGCATGCAGCAAATGCTGCGCGAGATGCGGCCGACCAGGTTCGAGCATATCGTCGCTGCCATTTCGCTCTACCGGCCGGGGCCGATGGATTACATTCCGGAATTCAATGCGCGCATGCATGGGCATAAGCAAATCGTCTATCATCACGAAAAGCTGAAGCCGATCCTCGAAGAGACCTACGGCATCATCACCTATCAGGAACAAATCATGCAGATCGCCGGGAGCCTGTTCGGCTATACCCTGGGCGACGC
>DAOTYT010000302.1:0-2009 GCA_034434615.1 Anaerolineae bacterium
GTCAAACTCGACTGCGATCGTCTCGGCAAATTCGATCGTCTGCGTCTCGACGCGGTCGAGCGACAAGGTGAAGCGGCCGGTACGGTTACGGCTGAGGCTGCTGGCGTTGATGGTGTACGTGCCCGTTTCTGAAAGGATGAATGGACCAATTCGTGAATTCAGATTGCCTGCGCCGTCATCGTCGCGCGCCAGTTCAAAACCGCCAGGGCCGAGCAAGATCAGATAAGCATCAAAATCGCCGGACATCAGCGTGATGACGACTGAGTCCCCCTCAGCGCCGGTGAACGCGAAGAACGCTTCCAGCTCGCTCGAAGTCAGTTCACCTTCGAACGTCTGCCCGTACTCGATCCTGCGCTGTTGGGCCTCGGTCACGGTCAGGTCAAACTGGCCGGTTCCGCCGGGACGCCCGCCGCGATAGCCATAGCTGGTGGCCACGATCGCATAGGTTCCGGCCGTTTCGAAAGTAAGCGGCCCAATACGCGAGTTCAGACTGCCCGCACTGTCATCATCAAACGCGATCTCGACGCCGTCCGCGTCGCGCAGGCTCAAGTAAGCATCAAAGTCGTTGGAACGCAGCGTAATAATGACGGTTGTATCGGCTTCTACTTCCAACATGTACGCGATCGCCTGATCGTCCGCGGTGAGCTGGCCGCTGATCGTTTGACCGAGTTCGATCGACCCTCCCTCCGCCCACTGCGCCTGCCCGAAAACGGCAAGCGGCAGCGCCAGCAAGACGATGAGGATTACACTGACCTACCTGCGTATTTGATGCATGGTTTATTTGGCTCCTTAGGTCGTTTCGGTGAATGGACGTGATTAGAAAACCCTCGCCGCTGATCTCATTGTATGCCAAGTCGATAAACCCACAAGCACAAGGTGGTCATCAGCGGCCATGCGGCGGGGTTTCAGCGGCCAGCAGCGGTGTACGTGTCATGGTCGAGGGTGGCTTGTAAGCGGCACGCAGATCCGTTGATCTAGAGACCGCGCTGCTGTTACAAAACAGGGGCGGCTCACATCGAGCCACCCCTGCGCCTTGAATGCATAACTTCCGCTGCGATTATCGGCCCAGCCTCGTCACCGTCACTTCAACCGTGACCTCAGACCAGCTGTTATTGTTGATAATGATGGTGATCGTGCCCGGCGGCGGCGTGAACACGGCGCTGATCTCCTGCACATCGCTGCCGCTGAAGTAAGCGCCGGAGAAAGTTTCGTCGCCATAGGGTATCTCGAGGTTGGGCGAGAATGGCCCGCTCAACGAGGTGACCGCCAGCCGCACAGGGCTGCCGTCCGACTCGTGGCGGACGACCTGGCGAAACACCGTTTCGGTAAACGTCAGGGTGACCGGCGCCTCACCGAGGAGCGGCACCTGCGCTTGCATGACCGTCAGGGCAGCTGTGCCGGCGCTGCCGGGCTGCGTGAGGCTAAGGACGACGATATAAGTGTCGGTTGAATTGATGACGAGATTGTCGATTCGTGGGTTGAAGCCAGGGCCGCTGTCTTCATCGAAGACGATCTGATAGCTGAACGAGTCGAGGACGGCCACATTGGTATCGACGTTGCCATCCACAACAAGATTGAGCGTATCGCCAAACGCTGCTTCAAACACGAAATAGGCTGCCGCCGCGCTCCCATCGAAGGTCACTTCGACCGTCTCGTCGAAAGCGATCGTCTGTATCTCGACCTGCTCGACTAACAGTGTAAAGCGGCCAACGGGCTGGTTAAAGAACTGGGAAAACGTGCCGGCTCTGATGGTATAGGTTCCTGCCTGCGGCAGGACTAGAGGCCCCATGCGCACATTTCCGCTTTCCATGTTTACATAGGCAAAGCCAATTTCAAAGCCATCCGTCCCCACCAGATTGGCGTAGGCGTCGAAAGGATCGAAATCGAGCGGCACCATCGTGATGACCACCGCATCACCCTCGGCGCCGGCGAAGCTGTAGACCATCTGCGGTTCATCCGGTGTCAGTTCGCCCTCGACCGTCTTTCCGTATTCGATTATCTGCAATTGT
>DAOTYT010000303.1:0-8672 GCA_034434615.1 Anaerolineae bacterium
GGAAAAAGCCGAACACGCCGATCACGATGGCGAACAGCGAGTTGCCAAACATGCCGGACATCGCAAGCAGCACGAGTAGAATGCCAAAGGCGATTTCGCCAAGACGGCGGTTGTTCGTTTGCGAACTCATGAGTGCGACATGCTCCGCTAACGGCCGCTCTGCTCGCGGCGCTGCGTTTCAGAAGCGCGCAGCAGATCTTCAAGTTTCATCGGCGCATCGTCATCGAGCGCTTGCACCAGCCGATCGCGGCTGGCGCTGGCATCCGGCCGCCGCGGCCGCACGCGCTCCTCAACCGAAGGCGCCATCGTAAAGCTGTACGCCGCGACCAAAGCCCCGTCGATCATCACGCGCAGATCCCAATCGCCAGCGCCTAAGCTTCGCTCATTATCATACAGGCGTAGGTGGTGATCGGCCAGGATGTTCATCTCGCCATCGCGCAAAAATGTCCTCATCTCGTGCACGTACTGCGTATCGCCGTTCTGGTCGATGATCTCATAGCGAATCAAGGCATGGCGGTCGGCGCTTTCGGGCTGCACATGCAGCGTGATGAACGGGCGCACGCCATCATCGTCGAGCGAGACCGAGCGCGTGCGGCGCATAACTATTCCCTCGCGGCCGGAATGGGTGGTGATGAGTCCAATGTCGAGCAGGGTGAGATCGGGATTGGTGAGGCTTCCGCGCCGCCGGGCGCGTTCGACTGCCTCGCGCGCATCGCTGCTCATGCGCATCGATGTGAGCGACGAGCGCGAGCGGTCAATCAACTGGGAGGGCTGTATCTCAATGATCGAAGCCAGCAAGGCAACAGCATACAGCGCGATCAGAGCCGCGGCGACTTCAACTGTCGCCGCGCCGGACAGCAGCACGATTCCTAGCAGCGCCGCGAGGATGAGCAGCCAAGCCGTATTTCGTTTGCGTAAGCGCATCGTTTCTCCTCGGGCAAACTCCCGCTCACATCATTTAAGTTAAGTATACGCGATTTCGAGGCATACGGTTGCATGGACCTGCTCGTTCAGGCATGCTGCGCATAAGCCTGTGCCAACCGCGCCCATTCCTCGAGCGACAGCGTTTCTGGGCGCCGGCGCGGGTCAATGCCGGCCGTTTCAATCAATGTGGTGGCAGTCGCGATATCCAGCCCCAGGCCGCCTGCCAGCGAGTTTTTGAGCTGCTTGCGTTTTTGGCTGAAACCCGCCCGCGCCACGCGAAAGAAAGTCGCGGGATCGGGCGCTGCGAACGATGCCCGCTCATACAAGTCGATGCGCACGACGGCGCTGTCGACATCGGGGCGCGGCCAGAAGACCGCCGGCTTTAGACGCATCACGATGCGCGGGCGGCCGTAATACTGCGCGCTCACGCTCAGCAGGCTCATCTCGCCCGGCGCAGCGACGAGCCGTTCAGCAACCTCAACCTGAACTGTCATGACCAGCCGGCGCGGCCGCGGTTCCGTTTCGAGTAGGCGCCGCAAGATCGCGCTGGTGATGTAATAGGGCACATTAGCGACGACCACATAGTTATCGCCCGTCAGAGCTGGATAGTGGGCGTTTAAGATATCTTCAAACACGAGTTCGACATGCGGATAGGCTGCAAACCGTTCCTCTAACAGCGGCTGCAGGCGCGCGTCAACTTCAACGGCGATCACGCGGCCCGCGTGCCGTGCCAGCACCTCGGTCAGTGCGCCAGTGCCAGGGCCGATCTCAAGCACTGTGTCTTCGCGGGTGAGTTCGGCCAACGACGCGATCTTTTCGAGTGTATTGGGGTCGTGCAGGAAATTTTGCCCGAGGCTTTTCTTCGGCGCGATTGCGTACTGGTCAAGGAGCTGCTTGGGATTCATAGCTCAATTGTATCAGCTCGCTAAGCGCTAACCCAGCGTGAGCGATACAAGGGGCTGAACTCGTTCACAGGCTGTCGTTAACTGCCCGGCAGCGCCACGAACACGCCGCCGCGCGCAGTTTGAACGATGGGTTCGTGCACGGGGTTGCGGTCATCATCAAAGCTGAACAGGCCCAGCGGCGTGTTGACGTCCTCGAGCGCAGCCAGCGCATCGCGGACAGCGGCGCGGTCGGCGGAGTTGGCGCAGCGAATGGCCATCGCGATGAGCCATGCGCCGGTATAGGCCTGCACGGCGAATTGGTCTGGCTGCTCACCGAATGCCATTTGATAGGCGCCGATAAACGACTGGCTGAGCTGGTTAGTGCTTTCGCTGCTCCATGCTGCTCCCACGATCAAACCGTCCGCATCGGCGCCCGTCCGCTCAAGCACAGCCAGCGAGTTGAAGCCGTTGCCGCCGATGATCGGGCCTCGGTAGCCGAGCGCGCGCGCCTGCATGATGATCTGAATGCCTTCGGCGGCCAGTGCCGAGACGGCCAGTGCGTCAGGCGCAGCTGCAATTAAGCGACTCAGCGGCGCGCTAAAATCGACCGTGCCGGTAGCAAACGCCTCCTCGCCGATGATTTGCGCCCCGTTCTGGCGCAGCGCCTGCGTGAATGCCGTGTAACCGCTGATGGTAAAGACGTCATCATTGGCGAACAGAACCCCGACGCGCTGGATGCTGAAACGCTGGGCGGCGGCAGCCACTGCGGCCGGGATCATGATCGACTCAGGCAGGCTGCTGCGAAAAATATACTCGCCGAGATCGGTGATGCCTTCTGCCGTGAGACTGACTCCCAAAACGATCGTGCTGTTGGCCTGCGCGATCGGATTGGCAGCCAGCGCCTCGCGCGATAGGGTTGGCCCCAGCACGGCCAGCACGCGATCTTGTAGAACCAGTTTGGTCATCGCATTCATGGCACGGGTATCGTCGCTGGCAGAGTCCTCAAAGATGATGTCAAGCGTTGTGCCCGCGCCGAGAAATTCGGAGGTATTGATCTCGTCGATGGCGAGGAGGATAGCATTCTGCTGCGCTTCGCCGTACACAGAAGCCGCCCCGCTCAGCGCCAACAGCGCGCCGATCGGCAGTGACGACGGCAGCGATGGTGTGGGGCAAAGTGACAGGATATCTTCGCCCATCATCGCGCTCTGAGAGCTGCCCAGCGCAGAGGGGGCGAGCAGCGTTATGAGCAGCACCAGCGATACAATTCGTTTGACCATTGGCCGCGCTCCTCAACAGATAAGCGCTGTACGCTATCAGCAGTGTACGCGATCGCGCTGCTTAAGGCAATGGAATCAAAAGTTCGACGCGAATCTCGGCACGGCCAAAGCTTTCATTGAAGCCGTTGACGCGCAAGGTATAGGTGCCGCTCTCTTCAAGTGCGATCTCAAACTCTGGGTCAAGGCTGCCATGGCTGTCATCTACTTCGAGGATCACCTCGCCGGCTGGCCCCAGCAAAGCAGCGACTGGATCGAGCGTCGGCTCCAGCGCTGTGACGCTCACACGAATACGGGTGCCGGCCTCACCCTGAAAGGGAAATGCAAGATAGGTGCGCGGCGGGATCGAAGCGGATGTGGTGAGCACGGGCAGCGCTGGCGCGCGCGGTGTGCTCGTCGGGGCGGCGCTCACATAGTCCCACCACAGCCGATAAAGGCCGAAGCTGCTCGCCTCTCTCCCACTAATGCGAAGGTGGTATACGCCGCTCATGGGCGCGCTCACCGCATCTATTTGAAGCGCTGACCCGTTTTCGGCGCGCGCGATGATGCGCCCGTCCGGCGCGGCCAGCTCGATCAGAGGCAAAAACCCCCCGACCAGCGCCTGCATGTTGATGGCGATGACGTCGCCCTGATGAAGCGCCAGCGACCAAGTATCGCGCAGGCCGCGCCGGTCTAATGCGCCTTCGACCGTTTCGCCGCTGCGCAGCTCGCCGCGCAGCATTTCCGCATACGAGGTTCCATAACCAAAAGCGATCAGGAAATCGCCCGTCGTCCTATTATCGCCCGTCACGAAGATCGAATAGATGCCGGCCTCTAAAGCGCCCAGCGCAGGGGCGAGCGCTGCCCCAGCATTTTCGCGCCGCGACCCGACCTCAAACAACGACTCGCCGGCTGGCGTGATCACTTGCAAGCGCGGCAGCAGCGCTGACCCCTCGGCTGGATAGGCAGCGATCGTCAGGACTGCTTCGGCGGGCACATGGATGAAGTAACGGCGGAAAGCGCCAGGCCGGTCAATGCTGCCGCGCTGGGGTTGGTGATCGGAGAGTTGATCGTATTCGGGAGGCAGGGGGGTCGCCATGCCTGTGACGAACGTCGCGGTAGGCTCCGGCGTCCATGGGATGCGCGTGGGCGCGGCGGCGTCCAGGTCGAGGCGCAGGCTGTAACCGCCGATCGCGCCGTTGGTCACCGCTTGGACGATGTACAACCCGTCCTGATCGAGGCGAATGGCGCGCAGCAGCGCAGCTCGCCCGCCGCCGCTGTTATCGTCATAGGCCAGCGCTCGACCCGCGGGATCGAACAGGGTCATGGCGGGGTCAGTCGCATCGCGCGGAAGCATAGACAGGGTGACATACTGCCCAGCCCTCGCCTCGAACGTATAGATGTGGCGTTCAAAGGAGGAAATGAAGACCGCGTCCAATGTCTCGCCGGCTGACAGCTCTCCTCTCAGCGTCCCCAGCTCGATATAAACCGGGGTTGGTGTGATGGACGGGGTGAAGCTGGGAGATGGCGTGAAGGTTGCAGAAGGCGTCCACGAAGGCGTACGAGTCGGCGTCGAAGTTGAGCTTGGCGTCGGCGTTGGCGTCCATGTCCGCGTAGGGGTTGGGGTTAAGGTTACCGTAGGTGTTGGCGTGAATGTCGGCGTAGGGACGGTTGGGGTTGGTCGGTCTGTATAAGACAGGGTGACGGTATAACGCCCCTCAGCCGCGCCTGCAAGCGAGACGCGCAGCACATAGATGCCGGTTTCACCGAGCGTATGCACCTGATCCAACCCCTCGCCAAGCGCAGATCCCGATGCAGCTGCCAGTGCCGCTTCAACGGCGGCATCGCTTTGAACGACGAGACGAATGCGGTCGCCGCTTTCGGCGAAGAAACGCCATTCGTGCACGGGTTCCGCTGTGGAAAGCCGATCTTCCGCGGTTTGCCAGAAATTGAGCAGGCGCGCCGGAACAGCGGCCAGCGCGGCTGGCTGAGCCGGCTCGGACGGCGAACAAGCCGCCAGCCCCAGTGCGCAAACGGCGATCACCATCACCAGCAGGCGAGAACGGTAGCGCATGCGATCGATCCTCATCCCGATATGCTGTCCAGTGTACCGCAGTAGGGCCGATCCCGATCACGCTGAGCTGGATCGCTCGTCTCTAGACTCCGGCCGGGTATGCGCCCCGCTTAAATAACCGCCCATCCATTTGAGCGTGTCGACCGCGCTGTGCGGTTCCTGCTCGCCGGTGAGCAGTTGATGGGTGATATCTTCGCCGCGCCGCAGCACTGAGGACTTGCTGCGGCTGTCGCCCATAGTGGCGATGATATCGGCCAGATCTTTGAGGTTATTGGCGAGAATCTTAAGCTGGTGCGGTGAAAGTTCTTCCAGCCGCGCATCTAACTCATCGCGGATGATGCTCGGGTCGAAGCGCAGCGCGCGCCGCGGGGCCGGATCGAACGACTCGGATAAGGCTTGCAGCACGGCAAAGGCGGCGTTGATGTCTTCCGCGAACTGCGCCAGCGAGCGCTTGCCCAGCGTTCGCCGGAAGGCGATCAGGCTTTGCACGATGCCGCGCAGTTCTTCGAGGCTCTTTTTGCCTTCAAAAGCTTTATCGAAACGCTGCAGCCGCGCGATCGGCTGGGCGCGCACATAGCGCCGCCACCAGCTCAGCAAGACGCCGCGCGCAGCGCTGCTCCAGTTAACCAGCGGCAGAAGTTCTTGCAGCGTTTCGGTGATGGCATCGTCGTCCTGCTCGTCGGCCAGTGTCGAGAGGAGGCGGCGCCCAGCCGCGCGCGCCAGCAGTTCATCCTTAAGCGCTGCGCCGACCGATAGCAGCGACCACAGCGCGGGCTGGGGTACATCAAGTGCTGCCTGCGCGGCAGCGCGCGCAAGCTGGGCCATCATCGGCTGGAAAGCCGCCTCCCAACCGGCTGCATCCAGCAGGTAGATATAGGTGTCAACTGCATCTTGCGGGGTGAAATCGCCGGCCGCTACCAAGCCGGCGATAAGCGCGAGCAGATCGCTCACGGTGCGCCCTGCGCCAGCAAGCGCTGTGCGCAAGAGCTGGTGATAATTGGGGTGCTCGTGCAGCTGGCGAACCAGCTGCATGAACAGATCATCGCGGTAATCGGCGACGGTCAACCGTAACAGCGTCGAGAGAGCTTCGTCTTCAAGCCATCCCGCGCCCTCTGCCGCCCAGCGCTGCACGATCTGCTCGGCGATATAGGGATTGTTAGCGCTGTTTTGGCTGCCGCTGATGAATAGCTTCCAGAGCTGTTCGATGATCGACGGGCTGAACAGCGCCGGCTTGCGCGCAGCGGCGGCATTGGCGAGCGCAATCAGCAGCAGTTCAGGGCCGCAGGTCTCCAGCAGGGCTGGCGCATCGCCTTCGTGATCGCGCAGCATGGTTTTCAGGGCGGGGGGCAGGGCGCTCATCAATGCCTCATTGGCGAGCAGGGGTTCAACGGCGCGCGGCGAGCGCCGTGCAGCCAAGACCAGCAGCCCGCGCGCCAGCGTCTCATCGATAATAGGCCGCTGCTGCGCCGCCAGAATGCCGTTAAGCACGATATCCTGCAAGCCATAGGCAGCTGGCTCGCGCGCGATCAGGCGCAGCCAGTCGAGCACGGTTTTGGTATCAGCATCGTGAATCGCGACGTGCAGCGACGCGAGCGCAGCGGCCTGCAGCCGCTGCAGCCACTGCTCGTCCAAGTCGGCATTAAGGCGAGCGCGAATGAAAGCATAAACAGCATCCGGCTCGCTGCGCAGCGCCGCATTGAGTTTGGCTTGAAGCCGCTCAGAGGGGGCGCCGCCGGCATCAATGACGGCAGCCGCTAGCAGCGCAGCGTCCGCATCGCGGCTGGCCAGCGCATACTCGAGCAGGCGCTCCGCATAGGCAGAGTAAAGCCTGTCTTCCGGGGCAAGATGACGAAAGGTGGCCTTTAAAGCTTCTGGCGCAACGGGCTGCCCGCTTTCGATCGCTTCGTTGAGGGCATGGCGCTCGGCCAGCGCCAGCAGCCGGCTCGTCAGGGTCTTTTCCTCATCCAGCTGCACACTGAGCGCATCCATCGAATCGACAACAGCCAGTAAGGCTGCCGGGTCGTCATCCTTTAGCTCGTGCAGTCGTTTGGCATAACCCATCTCTTCGATCGCTGGCAGCGGGAAGGCACCGCTCTCCCAGTTGCAAACCCAGCGGCCCGTTGTAACCGCTGTATCAGTGAATACGATGCGGGCGTGCGTCGTCATCTTGTCGCGCCGGTTGGTAGAGAAGGTGAAATCGGCGCGGGCGCTGGCCGGCAGCAGGGCCATCAGCCCCTGTACCAGCCGGATCCGTTGGCTGCCGTTGCCCGGAAAACCGACGATCATCAGGCCGCGCTCGTGCAGCGCGGCCGCCAGTAAGCCAAGCGCGAGCGAGAGCGGACTCTCATCGCTATGGTGGGCAAGCGACGCCAGCAGTTCGTCGAGCAAAGCATGTCTTTCTTCGGGCGACCACGCGGGAGTTTGGGCGAGCAAGGCAGGGCTGACGTGTTTATCTTGCAGCACCTCAGGCGGCAGCGGCGCATTGACGATCTCGACGAGCGGGGTTAAATTGCCCGCCAAAGCGCGCAGCACGGTTTGGGGAACCAGCAAATAATCGTGCAGCGGCAGCGAGGGATCGCCGCCGCGCAGGCGGGCGCCAGCGAAGACAAAGCCGCCGCCCGGGCCGGCGAACAGGCCATAAGCTTGCGAGCCATATTCATCGGCGGCGCTTAACGGCTGCAGCGAGACTAAGCCGCGCCATAAGCTGCTGTCCTGCGTCGTCAGGCCGGGGCTAAGCGCAACGATCGCAAATTCTTCCGCATTAGCGGCAGCGTTTCCATCTTGAGCGTAAACAATCCGTTTGAGCTGAACCGTCACAATTTGCGCCTCCGAACCGGATCGTCATTTTACCATACCGTCGAGCAACCCCCGCCGCGGTGGGCGCTTAGCGGCTGCGGCGTACCTGGCGGATGAATTCGACGCTTTGCAGACGGCGTTCGAGGATAGACGTGATGTAGCTGATGAGGACTCGCTCGACTTCGTCATGGATCGGCGGGCTGATGGTGAGCGACTCGATTGCCTTGTAAGGACTGCGCTGCATGTGGCGCACGAGTTTGAGCGCCAGCATCGAGATTGGTATACAGTTGGCGCTGCGAACGACGTGCTCGGGGCAGACGACGCCGCCTTGCTCGGGGCTGAAAAACTGGTCGCGCGCTTCAATCGGCTCATGCCCGATGATACATTCATGCACTTCTGGCCGAAAACCGACCAGATCGAGCAGGCGCAGTTCAAAATAGCGCACAGCCAGCCGCGGGTCTGCTGCCAGCGCAACCCGTTGAAGCGTCTCTTTGAACAACACAAACAGCGAATTCGAGTCCTCGTCGCCGAGGTTGGTAAAGCGATCCAGCAGTTCGGCGGTATAAGCGGCGTAGGCGCCGCGCGCGAGATCCTCGCGGAGCGGCAGATAAGGTTCGACCATCTCGGCCTGCGCGACGATGCCGAAATCGCGCCCCGTGTTGATGAGCATCTCGGTTTGCGTGAACAGCTCGACATGGCCGGTTTTGTGGCTGGTCGTCTTGCGCGCGCCTTTGGCCAGCA
>DAOTYT010000304.1:0-15903 GCA_034434615.1 Anaerolineae bacterium
GTCTTCCTCAGCCTGATCGCTGCGATTTCGCTGTTGGTTGGCGGTATCGGGATCATGAACATCATGCTGGTTTCGGTGACTGAGCGCACCCGCGAAATCGGGCTGCGCAAAGCGGTTGGCGCGCGCGGGTCTGATATTATGACGCAGTTTCTGATCGAGAGCCTGGTGTTGGCTCTGGTCGGTGGCGGTTTGGGCATCGCCTTCGGCGCGGTTATCACCTTCATCGGAGGCCTGTTGGTGCCCAACCTTGCGCTCGAGATCACGCCCGATGCGGTCATCTTGGCCACCGCAGTCAGCAGTTTTATCGGCATCTTCTTCGGGCTTTACCCAGCCAGCCGAGCTGCCCGCATGCGCCCGATCGATGCGCTGCGTTTCGAGTGATGCGATGCTAACACGTGTCCGTGAAAATATCCGCGTTGCGCTCTCTGGTCTAAGCGCCAACAAACTCCGTTCCGCGCTGACGATGCTCGGCATCACGATCGGCGTCTCCGCAGTGATCGTGTTGGTCTCGCTGGGGCAGGCGGTTGAGGATTTTGTGCGCGCGCAGTTCCTCGGCCTCGGCACGAACCTGATCGTCGTGTTTCCGGGCGAGAATCAACGCGGAGAAACTGTCCCACTGACGCTCAATGATGCGCGCGCGCTGCAAGATTTGTCGCGGGTGCCGGATGCGGCGCGCGTCATGCCGCAGCTAAACCTCACTCGACCGACGACGTTCGAGGGACGGCAGACGAACGGGCGCATTCGCGGCGTTACCCCAGATTTTCTAGCGCTGCGTAATCGCTCTGTGATCGCCGGCCGTTTCATCGAGCAGGCCGATGTTGATGGGCTGGCCCGCGTTGCTGTTGTCGGTTTGACGGTAGTCGAGCGGCTGTTCCCTGAGCGTTCCCCAATCGGCCAGAGCATCCGCATCGGAGGCGTCACGTTCCGTGTGATTGGGGTGATGGATCAGGCCGGTGGGACGGCGTTCGGCGGCGATGAGAATGACTTGATCTTTGTGCCGATCACGACTGCGCAAACCCGCCTAAGCGGCCAGCGCGATCTGACCGGAACGCAGCGCGTGACCAATATCTTTGTGCAGGCGCGCGATGAGGACAGCGTTGACCGCGTCGCGCAGCAAATTCGGCAGACCTTGCGCGAACAGCGGCGCATTAATTTTCGTGATGAGGATAACTTCCTCGTTTTCACGCAAACTGATTTATTGTCCTCGCTGGCGCAGATCACCGGTTTGCTCACGATCTTTCTGGCGGTGATCGCCGGCATTTCGCTGCTGGTGGGCGGCATCGGCATCATGAATATCATGCTGGTGACCGTGACTGAGCGCACGCGCGAGATCGGCTTGCGCAAGGCGGTCGGCGCGCAGCGCCGCGATATACAGCTTCAGTTTTTGACCGAAGCGACTGTGCTGGCACTGGTCGGTGGGGCGATCGGCATCACGCTGGCTGTGTTAGGCGCGCTTGCGGTTTCGGCACTGCTTCCCGATCTGCAGGTGTCGATCCAGCTTTCGAGCGTCGTATTTGCGACCGCGATCTCGCTCGCCATCGGCATCTTCTTCGGGCTGTATCCCGCTAACCGCGCCGCCGCGCTCAACCCGATCGATGCGCTGCGTTATGAGTAGGCAGCCGCTTATCGCTCGGTGTTGTCAGTATTTCGTATTAAGTTTACAATACCGTCAAGCATCTCTGAATTTGAATGCTGCCTTTGTTAACAACGGCTGTCCGAATTGGGTGAGCGTTAGGTAAAAAGATGATGGTAGGCGAAGCGAACGGAAGCAGCCATGGCGAAAAGGAACTGGGTGCGGTTCATGATAGCATGCTGCATGGATTAAGCCAGCTTGCCGCCTACTTCGGTTTTAGCAAGGTGATGGGGCAAATGTACGGCGCACTTCTGCTTAGCCCCAAGCCGTTGTGCCTCGATGATTTCGTCGAGCGTCTGGGCATCTCCAAGGCCAATGCCAGCATGAACATGCGCACCCTCGAAAATGCGGGCATGGTGCGCGAAGTTTGGGTGCGCGGCACCAGCGGCCGCCGCAAATTCTATGAGGCTGAGACTGATTTCTGGCAAATCATCACCAATATCTTGGCGGGCCGCGAAATGCGCGATGTCGAACGTGCGCTGTCCGTCATGGAGGAGAACGCGCGCCAGCTCACCGCCAGCATGGAATCGATGACCGAAGAAAACCGCCAGCTGGCCGAACACTATTTGGCACGCATTAACCAAATGCGCGCCTTGTTCCAATTTGCCCAGGTGATGATCGCCGGCATTTTGATGCGCGTCGGCGAGATGGACATGTCCGATTTCTCCGACATTTCCAAAATAGATTTCAAGTAATTGCTCTTGAGCCGATCATTTCGCTTGATTATAATCGGAAATGTGGGGGAGTGGCGGAACTGGCAGACGCGCATGACTTAGGATCATGTCTCTTACGAGGTGAGGGTTCGAGTCCCTCCTTCCCCAACCCAAATATGATAGTCCTCTTACATTCCTTCCTAGTCTGCACAATTTACTCGTTGTATAATCATGCCGACTTGTACCACACCTGCGGCAAGGAACAGCGTCTTGAACATTCACGTTGAACGACTCGAAGACCACACTGCGCGACTGACCGTAGAGGTCGACCACGAAAAATTAGATCACGCCAAACAAAAAGCCGCACGCCAGCTCTCAAAGCGTGTGAATGTCCCTGGCTTTCGCAAGGGCAAAGCGCCATATCGGGTTATCTTGAATTATTTCGGAGAAGGCGCGATCCTGGAAGATGCTGTAGAACTTTTGAGCAACGACGTTTATCGCGAAGCGCTGGTGCAGTCAGAGGTTGAACCTTACGGCCCCGGCTCGCTGGCCGATTTTCAGCTTGATCCAACGCCGACCCTGACGTTTGTTGTGCCGCTGCAGCCCATCGTTGAACTCAATGATTACCGGTCGGTGCGTATCCCTTACGAGGCTCCAGAACTCAAGGATGAAGGCGTCGATCGCGTGATGCGCCTTTTGCAGGAAAGCGAAGCCCTGATCGAGCCAAGCCACAAACCAGCCGCTCTGGGAGATCGGATCACGGCTGATGTGCATGCTTATTTTGTCGACGCTGAACCCGACGCCGCGACGGCGGCCGAGGCTGAACGATCCGCTCGGAGCGATGCGGAAGCCAGCGAAGTGGATGCGGAAGAAATGCAGCATGATCACTCGGACGACCATGAGGTGTTCATGCATGAGCACGATGCGCAGATCATTCTCAATAGCGACCACGAGCCGATCGACGGGTTTTCTGACGCGATGGTCGGAGTGGTCCCCGGAGACGTCCGCCATTTCGACATCACCGTCCCCGAGGATGACGAGCCCTATGATGACATTGGCGGCCGCACTATCCATTTCGATGTCACTGTTAAAGCCGTGGAAACCGTCACGCTGCCGCCGCTGAACGATGAGTTTGCTGCCCGGCTGACGGCAGATGAGGAGAGGCCCCTCACTTTGCTTGAACTGCGCATGCGCGTTCG
Source organism: Anaerolineae bacterium (assembly GCA_034434615.1). Classification (GTDB taxonomy): domain Bacteria; phylum Chloroflexota; class Anaerolineae; order Aggregatilineales; family Phototrophicaceae; genus Flexifilum. The sequence continues at coordinate 3,486 of DAOTYT010000304.1, forward strand.
TGAAAACCTGCTCAATGACCTCACCAAAGGTGCCGAAGAGAAGTATATGCTGCAGGCGCTCGATGCGATCGTGGAGCAGGCGACGATACAATATCCCGAGGCCATGATTGCAGAGGAAATTGAACGGCTTCTACGCCATCTCGACTCGCAGCTTCGCCAGCAGGGCATTACGCTGAATGATTACATGAAGATCTACCAGCGTACGACTGAAGACATGTATGAGCAGTATCGAGAAACTGCTGAGCGCAATGTGCGCCGGCAGCTCGTCATGCTGAAGTTGATCGAAGCCGAACGCATCGGCGTGACGGGTGAGGATATTGATACCGAGATCGAGCGCATTTTGACGCGTTTCGACGAGGAGCGGCGAGAGGGCATCCGCGCCATGTTCCAAGAACAGAGTACGCTGCGTAGTAACGTTGGCAGCGATCTGCTGCGTTCGCGGCTGATGGACCGGATTGCAGCGATCGCCAAGGGCGAAGCGCCTGAATTAGCTGGTGAACCTGAGGATACGCCCGATGAAACCAGTCACGCCGAGGGCATGCTCGAGCATGCACCTGCAGCACCTGTAGAAGAAGACGTTGAAGACGTTGAAGAAGAAGTAGAAGATGTAATGGAAACTGCCGCCGCCGATCAAACGGCTGCGGCGAACGAAGCTGATGAAGCCGTAGACAAAGGAGAAACCGCGTGATGTACCCGACAAATCTCATCCCGATGGTCATCGAGCAGGGCAGCCGCGGTGAGCGCGCCTATGACATTTACTCGCTCCTATTGAAAGAGCGCATTGTCATCATGGGCACGCCCGTGAACGATCAAATTGCGAACTTGATCGTGGCGCAGTTGTTGTTCCTGCAGCGTGAAGACCCCGATCGACAGATCCAAATGTTCATCAATTCGCCCGGCGGCGTAGTCTATGCTGGGCTGGCCATTTATGACACGATGCAGCAGATCAGTGCCCCAGTGAGCACGACTGCCGTTGGCCTAACGGCGAGCTTCGGCACTGTGCTGCTGACGGCTGGATCGCATGGCATGCGCTATGCCCTGCCCAACGCGACGATCCACATGCATCAGCCGCTTGGTGGCGCGCAGGGGCAGGCTACCGATATCGTGATCGCCGCCAACGAGATCATGCGCCTGAAAGATCGGCTTAATGAGATTTTGATGCGCCACACCGGTCGCGAGCGCGAAGTGATCGAGCGTGACACCGATCGCGATGTCTATTTCAGTGCGCAGCAGGCGGTTGAATATGGCCTAATCGATGCGGTGCTGGAAAGCGCAAAGTTGACTGCCGCTGAGAATGGCAAGCGGCTTAAGGCTTAAAGCCAGAGGATAAATTGTTCGGGAATTTTATCCCGAGGCGACAAGAGCTAGGTCTGGAGGATAGCCCGTGAATTACACCCCCGGCAGCCAGCGCTGTTCATTTTGCCGGCGCAGCCATGATGAAGTCGATCGATTGATCTCTGGCCCTGACGGTGTCTATATCTGCGATAACTGCGTCGAGCTGTGCCAGCGTATTTTATTTGAGGAAAGCGCTGGGTATCAACAGCAGGCCCAGCCAGAGTTCCAGCTTGAACGGCTGCCCTCACCGCGTGAGATCATGGAGCATCTTAACGAGTACGTCGTCGGCCAAGAGTTCGCTAAGCGCGTGTTGAGCGTGGCGGTTTACAACCACTACAAACGCATTCGCAGCCAAGGTGTGGCCAACGGCGTTGAACTCGAGAAGAGCAACATCTTGATCGTGGGGCCAACCGGCAGCGGCAAAACGCTGTTAGCGCAAACGCTGGCGCGCGTGCTCGATGTGCCGTTCTGCATCGCCGATGCCACCTCGCTGACAGAGGCGGGTTACGTGGGAGAAGACGTCGAGAATATCCTCCTGCGGCTGGTGCAGGCTGCCGACGGCGATATCGCGCGGGCGGAAAGGGGCATCGTCTATATCGACGAGATCGATAAGATCACGCGCAAATCGAATGACAACCCATCGATTACGCGCGACGTCTCGGGCGAAGGGGTACAGCAGGCGCTGCTCAAAATCATTGAAGGCACGCTGGCCAATGTGCCGCCGCAGGGGGGGCGCAAGCACCCGCATCAAGAGTTCCTTCAGGTCAACACGACCAATATCCTCTTCATTTGTGGCGGCACGTTCTCTGGCATCGAAGAGAACATCAGCAAGCGTATCGGTGGCAAGGGGTCGATCGGCTTTCGCCGCGAACAGGTGCGCGCCGAAACGGATCGAGCAGCGCTGCTGCGCCAGATCAGCCAGGAAGACCTGATGAGTTATGGGCTAATCCCGGAATTTGTCGGTCGTCTGCCCGTGCTGGTCCATGTCGATCCGCTCGATCGCGATGCGCTCATGCGCATCCTGACAGAGCCAAAGAATGCGCTGGTCAAGCAGTATCAACAGCTTCTCTCGCTCGATAATCTGGAGTTGGTCTTCGAGCCTTCAGCCATTGAAGCGGCCGCCGAACTCGCGATGAAGCAGGGTACCGGGGCGCGGGGTTTGCGCTCTATCATTGAGGGGTGTTTACTGGATGTCATGTTTGAAGCGCCGGGACGCGATGACATTTCGCGCGTTGTGATCGATGGCGCAGTCATCCGCGGTGAGGCGCACCCGCGGTTGATCGGCCTTGATGATAAGGTGCTGCCGTGGTCGGGTAGTGGCCCTTTAAAAGGTGCGGCTTAACGTAAACAGCCAATAGTGACCTCGCAGCAAGCAGAAGAAGCGCCTCCCGAAAGCGGAGGCGCTTTTTTTACCGCAGTGCGGGCAGCAGCACCTGCGCATCGGCACCTACTTCACGCTCGAACCGGTAAGCATCAACGCGCGTGGCGAGGCTCCAATGACTGGGAAAGACCCAACGCGGGCGCATCTGGCGCACAGCATCGGCCGCTTCAGCGGGTGACATCGCCAGATCGCTGTTGACTGGCAGGATGGCGATATCTGGCCGCAGGGAGGCCATCTCCGGAATGAAGCTCGTTAGCCCTGCGTAATAAATGTCGTAAAAATTCAACGACAGGATGAAGCCGAGGCTGGGGCTTGCTGGCTTCAACCCATGTTTACTCAATAGGTAAGCTGGTACCCCTTTGACGCACAACCTGCCAAAAGTCAGGCTTTGCCACGGGCGCAGCGCTAAACAATCTTCAAGTTCGCGCGCTGCGCGTTCGTGAGCGATCAGCCGTGTGTTCGGGCCGCGCAGTTTTGCAATATCGCCCGGTGAAAAGTGGTGGTAGTGATCATCGCTGATCAAGATGAAATCGGCGGGGAGCGATGACGGCTGCGTCACTCGCCAGGGGTTAATGAAGATGGATGGGCAACCCTCAATATAAAAACTGCCATGCCCGAGCCAATGAATGTGTTCGATCATGCAAATAGCGTTTCAGGTTGATGAGTTAGGCACTTTAAGACTTTAGCGCAAGGCCAGTGCATCCTCAAGGCCGAATGCAAAGATTTAACAAAGTAGTGGTAAATATTTATCTTTGTATAAGTAAAAAGTTTACTGTCATCTTTTGAGAGGTCGCTCTCGATCGTTTTCCTAAATACAGCGATTCGGGAATATCGTGCTATGCTAGCCTTGTCAACGAATGACGAACGGTTTACGTAGAGGATGGGGTGCACATGTCTGACCGTCCGATCTCCAGCCTGCCGCCGCGGCCACAGCCGATCAAAAATATAAGCCCAACGCGCACGACCACGGGCGAACTGAATGGAGGTGCGTGGCGACCGCCGCCGCTCACCCGGCTGGAGGACACGGGTCTCAACCTGCTGAATGTCGCCGATCTGGTGCTTAAAGTGCTTTATTTCGGGGGTTACATGCCCGGCCATGTGATCGCCGATATCGTCAAACTGCCGTTTACCGGCGTCCTCGACTCGGTGATGGATTTCCTCAAACGCGAAAAATTCGTCGAGGTTCGTGGTTCTGGCGGGTTGGGCGAGGCAGGCTACCAATACCTAATTTCTGCAAAGGGCGCCGATAAGGCCCGCGAGGCGCTGGAACGCTCACAGTATGCCGGCCCGGCCCCGGTGACGTTAAATCAGTACGTCAATGCCATGCGCGAGCAGAACCGCGATCGGCTGATCGTCCATGAAGAAGAGCTGCGCGGCGTCATGAAACACCTCGTCATTTCCGATGAGATGCTCGGCCGCATTGGCCCAGCAGTCAACTCTGGCAAGTCGATCTTCCTGTATGGCCCACCTGGCAATGGCAAAACGACGGTGGCCGAGACGGTCGGCCGCATGGTGCTGGGCGGCAACATCTGGATTCCCTATGCCTTTGACGTGGATGGGCAGATCATCCGTGTCTTCGATAACGTCAACCATGAGCTGGCCGAGACTGAAGAGCGCGCCCGCATCGGCACAGGCATGATGCCCGACCCGCGTTGGATTCGCATTCGGCGGCCCATGATCATGGTCGGCGGTGAGCTGACCTTGGCCGGCCTCGATTTGGTGTACGACGATATCAACAAGTACTATGAAGCGCCGTTTCAGGTTAAGGCCAACGGCGGTATGTTCCTGATTGACGACTTCGGCCGTCAGCAGGTGCGCCCGCGCGATTTGCTCAACCGCTGGATCGTGCCGCTGGAAAAGGGTGTCGACTTCCTGACATTAGCGACCGGCCGCAAGATCGAGCTGCCTTTCTTCGTCTTGATCGTCTTCTCGACCAACATTGACCCGCGCGATCTGGTTGATGAGGCGTTCCTGCGCCGCATTCGCCACAAGATCGAAATCACCGACCCCACCTATGAAGAATTCCGCGAGATCTTCCGGCGTGTGTGCGCCTCTAAGGGCATCAAATATGATGAGCAGGCGCTCGCCTATTTGCTCAAGGAATGGTACATCAATCAAGATCGCAAACTGCGTTCTGTGCACCCGCGCGACTTGATCAATCAATTGATCGATATTGCTACTTACATGAATAAGCCACCCATGCTGACGAAAGAGATGATCGACCGCGCAGCGGCCTCGTATTTCGTCAACTTGTAGGTGCGCCTATGGGCCGAGTACGCAGCGGCACGCCTGTCCCCCGGCATCAGGTCTTCGTGCTGGACGATGGCAACCCCGTCGTCCAGTGGACGGAGACGCTGGTCCAAGAACTGCTCAGTGGTCGTCATCGCCCGTTTGAGCAGGGCCAGTTTGGCCATCCCATCACCGATTACGCGCTCAACGCGCTGAAGGAAGCAGGGCGGGTTGAGCACTATAACCGCCAGTTTGTGTGGTTGTATGCGCTGCCGGAAAATACCCGGCTGCGCGGGCTGCGGACGCTTGAGGCTGGCGGCCAGCGTGTGCGTACTTATTACCTCAATACGACACAACCGGCGGAACAGCTCCCTGAAATTGAGCGCCTGCTGCGTGCTGCCGGCCTGGAAACGGTGTTGAGCGCCATGCTGCATGAGTCGCTCGTCGTCCTGGTCGATGGCGATGGGGCGGCCTTTGTCGATCTTGACGCTGCCGAACGGGCGCTGGCGCTGCTCGCTTCCGTTCCTGCGCTTGCCGCAACCACAGTGGCGTTCCACGAGCAGCCGCCGTGGGCGCCGCACGAGGCAGCACAAGAGACGCACATCAATCTTGAGGATCTCATCGCCAGCCAAACGCTGTCGACCGCGACCGATGGCAAGCGAGCGCTGCTCATGATCGATGACGCGACCTTGCGCAGCGAAGTTTCAGGAATCCTTTCGGCGTTGGGAATGCACCTGCTCAGCGTCGATTCTCTCGATGAAGCATCAGAATTGGTCAGCGCGATGGCAGAAGCCTTTTGTATCGATCTGGTCGTCTTTGAATGGCGCAGCGATTCGGACGAAGCCCTCGAACTGCTCGCCGACCTGCGCGAGCGACCTGAGTATGTGGATTTGCCAGCGATCTCGATTATTTCAGCTGGAGATCGTGCAAACCCCGGGGCCATCACGCTGGGGGTAAGTGAAGCGGAGCTTGACCGCTATGCATTGGCAGCTTCCGGCGTCGTTGATGTCCTGCGCCAGCCGGTCAACTGGGCGCGCTTTCGCTACAGCGTCTATTCGAGCCTGCGCCACTAAGTTGATTCTTCGACTTGGCAGCCCGCTGCGTATAGACTTCACAGCAGGCGAGTTTGCTGGTACAGTTACAGGGGTTGACGGTGCTGCACGCAAAGAAAGCTTGCAGTGTTTGGTTAAGGCGTGTGCCGAAGTTTATGTCGCCAAGACGTTTCAGTCTGATCCCGTGGTCGGATAAAATGCGGCGTGTCCCTACTGCTGATGACCAGTGGCCAGAATGGATGGCGCCAGATGATGTCGTGCGAGGTGTTAAGGCGCATTATCTGGAAGCGATCGGCTGGCTGCACGATAGCGCCGTCCGCTCCTGGTCGTATCAGTGGGAAGTGGCTGCGCGTTTTCTCTCTGGCGATCGACTCAAACAGCACCGCGATTTGCTGCTCGAACTGCGTGCGCAGGGTGAACCGCAGGTGATTGGCATTTTACGCGCGGGTCATATTGTCGATGTGCGGCATTTTAGTTGGGATGGCGAGCGCTGCCTTGTGATAGACCGGCAAACGCAGCGGCGCATGGCGACATATCACCCAGCCACGCGCGAGCGCGTGCACACACAAGATCTCGGCAGCGGCATCGCTGTTTGCGCCATGGTTTATCACCTCGAAGACCGGCGCTGGAAGATCGATGCCTTCATTCAAGACCTGCCGTCAGGCTGGTCTCAACGCCATATGGCGATACGAATTCAAGAGTATCCTACACTGCCAAACGCTCGCTGGCGCGATGCTTGATGGCGCCTGAGTAGGTGCTGCGCTGAACGATCTCGTCTTCGTGACCGGGAGCACCGGTTTCCTAGGCCGATATCTCTTGCCTGCTCTGCTTCGTGCGGGCTTCCACGTGCGCGCGCTGGTTCGCGAGCCGGCGCGATATGCCTGGCTGTCTCGCTGTCCACAAATCGAGGTGGTCAGGGGTAGCCTGCACGAGCAGGAAGCACTGCGAGCGGGGCTGGCCGGTGCGCGGTTTGTCGTGCATGCCGCTGGCCTATTCCGTTTCTGGGGCGATGAGCGCCTGTTCGAGCACGTTAATGTCAATGGCACAGCAGGGCTGCTTCATGCGGCGCGTCAAGCTGGTATCGAGCGGTTTGTGCATGTCTCGACGATCGCGGTCATTGGCCAGCCGCAGCCCGGCGTTGTGATCGATGAGGCACACCCTACACGGCCAGTCGATGCTTATCAGCGCAGCAAGCTGCGTGCTGAACAGCTCGTGTTAGATTACGCAGGCCGCGGCTTGGATGTGATCGTGCTGCGGCCAGGCGCGTTTTACGGGCCGCTCGGCCGCTACGGGTTCAATCGCTTATTTTTCCAAGATCCCATGCGCGGGTTGATCATGCAGGTGAACGGCGGTCGCAATCATATCATGCCGATCTTCATCGCCGGCGCTGCCGATGGCGTCGTGCGCGCGCTCAAACACGGTAGGGCGGGCGAGATCTATAATCTGTGCGACGACTCGATCCAACATCGCGCTGCATTTGATGTCATTTGTGCAGAGGCAGGGCTGCGCTGGCCGCGCCTGCCGGTTCCGGGGCCGCTCGGCATCGGGTTATCGCAGTTCCTCACGATGCTCGGGGAATTGACGGGGCGCGAACCATTTTGGCCGATCAACCTGCGATCTTATGTGTATAATGACTGGCGCGTTTCCAGCGCGAAGGCGCGCGCAGAATTGGGAGCCGTGCCGACTCCGTTCATCGAAGGCGCGCGGCGCACCATCGCTTGGTATCGCGCTGGGATGCCGGACGAAATAGCGGAAACCAGATGTTGAGCTGGCGATGATCGATCAGGCGAAGATTTATGTCTGCAGCGGCGCTGGCGGTGATGGTATGGTTGCCTTCCGGCGCGAGAAATACGTGCCGCGTGGCGGCCCGGCTGGCGGTGACGGTGGTCGCGGCGCCGATGTGATCATCAAAGTAAACCCCAAGATGAACACCCTGTCCGCCTTTCAGCATAAGATTCATTTCAAAGGGCGACCGGGCGCGCGTGGGGGCACGGCCGGCAAGACGGGCGCCAGCGCGCGCCCAGTGGTCATCCATGTGCCGCCTGGCACGCTGGTGCGCGATGCCGAGACGGGCGAACTGCTGGCCGACCTTGTGCGAGCGGGTGATGAGGTGGTCGTCGCTAAAGGGGGGCGCGGCGGGCGCGGGAATGCACGGTTTGCCACGCCACAGAACCAAGCGCCCCGCTATGCCGAAAAAGGCGAGCCTGGCGAGGAGCGCTGGCTGCTGCTCGAGCTGCGTTTGATCGCCGATGTCGGTATCGTCGGAGTGCCTAACGCGGGCAAATCGACGCTCCTTTCCGTCATCAGCCGGGCGCGCCCGAAGATCGCCGATTATCCATTCACGACTCTCGAACCTAACCTCGGCGTCGTCTACTACGATCAAGATGAGCTGGTCGTCGCCGATATTCCCGGCCTCATCGAAGGCGCGCACATGGGGGTCGGGCTGGGGCATGCCTTTTTGCGCCATGTTTCGCGCACTAAGCTGCTTATTCATTTACTCAACGGGGCAAGCGACGACCCGCTGGCAGATTACAATCAGATCAATGTGGAACTGTCGCTGTATGACGAGAAGCTGGCGCAGCGACCGCAGATCGTCGTGTTCAACAAGATCGACCTGCCCGAGGCGCAGGCGCGCTGGCCGCAGATCGAGGCCGAATTGAAAGCGCGCGGCGTTCAGCCCATGGCGATCTCGGCGGCCACGCAGCAGAACGTCAAAGCGCTGGTGCAGCGTATGTTTCAACTGCATGCTGATTTGCCGACCGAGGCGGCCTCTCCGGCCGAGCTGCCCCTCTATGAACTGCCGCCTGATGAGGTGCCGTTCGTCATCGAGCGGATGGGCGAGGGCGAGTTTCGCGTTACCGGCAGGCGTATTGAACGCGCGGCCGCCATGACTTACTGGGACTATGAAGAAGCGGTGCTGCGGTTTCAACGAACGCTCGAGGCGCTCGGTGTGACCGAAGCGCTGCGCGCGGCTGGTGTGCAGGAAGGCGATACGGTCTATATCGGCGATCATGAATTGGAGTGGTCGGACTAGCTCCGCAGCTTATGACGAGCAAACCGATCGTTGTCTTTGGTGGCACGTTTGATCCTCCTCATGTGGGCCATCTCATCCTTGCGGAGTATGCGCGGGAGGGGCTGAATGCCGAGCATGTGCTTTTCGTCCCCGCTGCCGACCCGCCGCATAAACAGGGCGATACGCGCTCACTGGTACGCCACCGATTGGCAATGCTTGAGCTGGTTCTGGCAGAAAATCCGCGCTTTGTGCTGTCATTGGTCGATGTTGAACGCCCTGGGCCCCATTACACGGTGGATATGATCAAAATTCTGCGCGAACAAAATCCCGGCGCCGAGTTTTATTTTCTGCTGGGGGCCGACTCGCTGCGCGACCTGCCGACGTGGAATCGGCCGCGCGAGTTGATCGATTTATGCCGGCTTGCCGTCATGCGCCGGCCCGATGCAGAAGCCGATCCTGAAGCGCTTGAGGCTGCGCTGCCGGGCATCAGCGCGCGCGTGACGGTGATCGACGCGCCGCTGCTCGGCATCTCGTCGAGCGACATTGCGGAGCGCGTGCGGCGTGGTCTCAGCGTGCGCTATCTCGTCCCCGATGCTGCGCTCGACTATATTCTGTCCAATCGATTGTACCGGGAAGAAACATGAACCAGCGCAAGTTCTCGTTCACTTTAACTGCATGGTTGGGGGCGGCTGTGCTTGCCACCAGCTTAGCCGTCGCTGCGCCCATGGGACAAAACCCCGTGCCAACTTTAGTGCCGCCAACATTGGTGCCGACAGTAGAGCCAGCGCTGCTCGATGCGCTGCCCTCCGAGTCCGCTATCGCGCGCATCCAGCGAGAAGGGCGCGTCCGCGTCGGCATCCTGTTCAATGAGCCGGGGTTCGGTGAGCTAAGCCTGCGCACCGATGAAAATGGAGGCCTGATCATCACCGGTTTCGATGCGGACTTGGCGCGGAGCCTGGCCGAAACCTGGGGAGTGGAGGTCGAGTTTGTACAGGTGACGCGCCAGACCGCGGTCGACGTGCTGGCGAGCGGGCAGATCGAGCTGTTGATAGCCGCGCAGCCGCATCTGCGTGAGCTTAACGAGCGCATCGAATTCAGCCATGCCTACTATCCTGCCGTGCAAGCGATGCTCGTCCGAGAAGATGACTCGGCCTTCTCGCTGGCTGGCTTGGCCGATCGTCGCGTCGGCGTGGTGTTAGGGACCCGCGGTTATGAGGCGGCGACCGATTACTTTCGTCGCGCCGGCCATGAAGTGACGTTTAGCTCATACTATACACTCGATGCAGCGCTGGCCGCGTTGAGCGCTGGCGAAGTTGACGGCGTGGTCGAGAACCGGCTGCGCCTGGCACGCGCTGTCGCCGAACTCGGTATCCTACGTTTGTTGGATGAACCCGTCCAGCCAGAACCTTATGCGATCGGCATTCGTCGGCAAGATGTCAACCTGCGCAACCTGGTCAATCGAACGCTGCATTACCTGCTGCGCAGTGGGCGTCTAAACGAGATCCATCGCGCGAACTTCGCTGGCGTTGATTACCCAGTCGGCACGCTGATCGCGTGGAACGGCGTCGGCGATGAAGCGCCGAGTTTAAGCCAGTATAACTTTGATCTGCCCTTTCCAGCCCAGTATGTGGTGCCGCGCTTGCAGGGGCAGCGCGTCGTGCGAGTCGCTGGTATTCGCGATCTGCCGGGCGATGCGCCGGAAAGCGAGCGCCGGCTCGATGCCGTGCATCGCACGCTCGTCAACGCGATGGCCGAGCGCTGGGGCGTCTCGGTCGTCTATGTGCCCGACAACGGCCAAAACCCGATGGATCTCGTCGCCAGTGGGGCTGCTGACTTTGCGATCGGCGTCGAGCCGGATTGGAACGCGGCCGACCGTGTTGATTTCACCAATTACTACCTGATGCACGGGTTGCAGCTTCTGTATGAAACCCGCGAGCGGATCACCGGCTTTGGCGACCTGCGCGGCAAGGCGGTCGGCATCTTCGCCAGCGAACCGGGCATTTCTGAACGACTGCGCGCCGAGGCCGAGCGTGCCCGCGCGATCATTGACAACGTCTACACGATCGCGCGCGAGAGCGATGTCGCCTATGCGATCCTCGCGGCGACCGACATCAATCTCGCTGCTGTGTTCGGCGACAGCATGAAGCTGATCGCTCACCTTGAAGCAAATCCAGACGAGCTGTCGCTGCTCTCAAATGCGGACGGCCGCGCCGTCTGGTTCGACCGGCACTATCTGGCGATGGCGGTGCCGCGCAACGATCCTGACTTTCGGCTTTTGGTCGAATACACGCTGCAAGAATTGGTGCGCGATGATACGCTCGGCCGGACGATTCAGCCGCTAATTCGTCCGCAAGATATGCCGCTGTTTGAGGTTTGGCCGGGGCCAAGCACTTATCTTGGCTTTTCCCTGGCGCGCGGCTGACCGGCCTTAGAGCCAGCGCGCGATTGGCCGAATGTCGCCAGCGCCACGCCGACGATGATCGCCGCGCTGCCCACCATTTGCAGCGGCAGGGGAATTTCGCCAAAAACGAGAAACGCCACAAAAGCGCTGCCGATCGGCTCGAGCTGCGCGGCGATGCTGATATAGGTGGCCGAGAGATAGCGCAGCGCGTAATTGAAGGAAGTGTGTCCGATCAACTGCGGGACCAGCGCCAGCAGCACGATCCAGAAATAACTGCTTGTGCTGTAGCCGGCGATCGGTGTGCGGCTCAGCAGCACCATGAGGATGGTGAACAGGGCGGCGCAGCCATAAACCAGCCAGATGTAGGGCAGCAGCGGTAAGCGGGCCCGTAGTTTGCGACCAACAACCAGGTAAATGGCGATGGCGATGGCGCCCACCAGCGCCAGCCCAGCTCCCAGCGCAGGATCGCTGCCTGCGCCGCCGGCATCGCCACCCGCTGCGCCGATCAGCGCGCCGCCCATCACCGCGATCAGCAGGCCAAAGACTACCGGCGGTTTTAAGCGCGCTCGCAGGAAAACAAATTCCAGCAAAGCGACCCACAGCGGGCTGGTCGAGACGAAGACGACGCTGATCAGGACGCTGGTGTATTCCAAAGATGCGATCCATGTCACGAAGTGAACAGCCAGCAATAGTCCAGAAGCGGCAGCCAGCAGGTAATCACCTCCACGCATGGCTCGCAAATCGGGAAGATGCCGGCGCAGCGTGAACGGCGTTAAGATCAGGGCGGAAAGCGTCAGCCGTCCAGCAGCGATCAGCAGCGAAGGCATTCCCTCCACCTGCGCAAAGCGGATGAAAATCGCTGCCAGCGAGACGGCGACGATCCCAGCGCCCATCACGAAATAGACGCGGCCTGGGTGGTAGGCGGGTGCGAACGCAGTTGGGGCCATGGCGGCATGATCGTCCTTGGTAAGGCGTGCCGATGTTAGCATTTGATGAGACCTGCGCCA
>DAOTYT010000305.1:0-2790 GCA_034434615.1 Anaerolineae bacterium
CCGACAAATCTACTTCCTCCTCTTTAATCGTCCGCATCAGCCGTTCAGCGTAGCCGTTGTCCTCTGGCTTACCGACTGCCGCCATGCTGACCTGTCCGTGTTCGGCTTTCAGCAGGTCGTAAACATTTATAGACGACTAGATGGTAACGCGCTCCTGTTACTTTTGTCAAGAAGTTGGGACTAGGGTGAAAGTGAACTTTACCCCTCAAAGGGGAGAGAAAGCCTGCTTCAAAGAAACCGCTGTTCAGACTGGGCGGGGCTCAGATAAGAATGCTGCCGCTAACGGTTGTACCGGAGTTCAATGGAATCAAACAGTACTCAACGTGCTGCCGACTATGGCAGGACGGGGCGACCAGCGCATTCGGTCTTAAGCATGCCCAGAAGCGCTCCCGCGTCAGGTTGTCAGGGCGGCGCCCCGCCCTGCTTATGCTTTTCTGCCTATGGTGACAGAGGCCATACTATCAATGAATTGGCAGCCAGCTTACAGCCGTTGTGCCTATTTGGTGGAGATCATGGCCAGTTAATCTATGTCCAGCCAGATCGTTCAGTGCTGTAGGCTACTTCGGTGGTGTAAACGATGTGTTCATCACCATGACCGAAGTCATTGTCGCTCCATGCAATATCTGGCCGTTCAACGAGTAACGCAGCCTGACGGTTGTTTTCAAAAATATTCCGCGCCAGCAGCACTCGCTGAACGCGATGAAAACGGGTAGCTGTAAGGTTGCTGACGCCCCGTCCTGTTATGGGTTCCTGTACGTCGAGCCGTGTCCGAGCAGATCAAGGTCTGACAAAACCGTCAGCGGCAGCATTCGGAGGAAGTAAGGTCATACCGCATCTATAAGATACAAGGGAGAGGGCGACGAAGTCACAAAAGCTGAGGGACAAAACAGTGTACACAGGGAGAATGCGCTTGCCCTGCATCTCTCCCTCTTGATCAAATAGAACAAATATGCTAAAGTAAAGCCATAGTTCTTCGCGCACATGCGCCACTCTGATTTATAATCGGGAATGAGGACATGAACGCGTTGGGTATTGAGCAAAGGAATAGTGCCTTGGCCGCGAGACGAGCGAGTAAAGAGATTAAAGAAGCCAGCCAAGATGGCGCACAGCAGCTTCCGTTTTCCGAAGAAGGTCGCCGGAAAGCCATCGAAGCAGCGCTGGATGATTTGACCAAGCGCTTCGGCGAGGGCACAGTCGTCCGGCTGGGCGATGCGACGCAGCTCGCTGTCGATGTGATCTCGACGGGCTCGCTCACGGTCGATATCGCGACCGGGGTTGGCGGCGTGCCGCGCGGGCGCGTGGTCGAGATTTACGGCCCTGAAAGCTCCGGCAAGACAACCGTCTGCCTGCACGTGATCGCTGAGGCGCAGAAACGCGGCGGCTGGTGCGCGTTCGTCGATATGGAACACGCTCTTGACCCAACCTATGCCACGCGCATCGGCGTCAACGTCGATACGCTCTATATCGCCCAGCCCGATACCGCCGAACAGGCGCTTGAGATCACCGAGGCGCTCGTGCGTTCCGGCGCGCTTGATGTGGTGGTGCTGGACAGTGTGGCCGCGCTCGTGCCGCGCGTTGAAATCGAAGGCGAGATGGGCGACAGCCACGTCGGCATTCAGGCCCGCCTGATGAGCCAGGCGCTGCGCAAGCTCTCTGGCGCGATCAAACAATCGAACGTCGCTGTGCTATTCACCAACCAGCTGCGCGATAAGATCGGCGTGATGTACGGATCTCCGGAGACCACCAGCGGCGGACGCGCGCTCAAATTTTACGCCAGCATGCGCCTTGATGTGCGCCGCCTGGAGTCGATCAAAGCTCCGGGTGGAGAGATCATCGGCAGCCGCACACGAATTCGCGTCACCAAAAACAAAGTCGCCCCGCCGTTTCGCGAAGCCGAGTTTGACATCATGTTCCTTGAAGGCGGCATTAGCAAAGCCGGAGAGATCATCGACCTTGCCGCCGATCTGGGAATCGTCGAAAAGCGCGGCGCTTTCTATCGCTACAACGATGGCTTGCTTGGGCAGGGGCGCGAGAACGCCAAGAACTATCTGCGCGAGAACCCAGAAGTCAGCAACGAAATCGAGAACCTCGTTCGCCAGCATTATGGCCTGCCCGCGCGTATTTGAGCGAGCGGGCGGCGAATCTGTTCGCCATTTCTGCTCCCAATTTAAATGAGCGGCGTGTCGATTTAAACGACCGCGCCGTTTTTTGCGTTACAATTCTTCACGAGAGCTGGCCAAGGAGCGCTGCCTGTGTTTGATGATGAACTGCCGCACGAGGAAGAGGACGCTGTCGTCGAAGCGTATTGCGTTCGCTGTCGCGAGATGGTTGAGCTGGAGCGGCCGGTCGCGGTGTGGACGCGGCGCAGCGTGCCGGCAGTGCGAGGGGAATGCCCGCTGTGCGGCGGCAGCGTCTTTCGTATGGGCCGCACCGAAGCGCATACCCATCTCAACCGACCTTCGGCGGTGCGCGTGGCCACTCACACCCGGGCCAAGCTCCCTCAAGAAACCGTCTACATCAACCACGCCGCCGACGCAGCCGGTTTTGCCGCCCAGCTCGCGGGCGATCTAACGCAGCTCGGCGTCGCCTGCTGGATGCACACCAACGAAAACGAAACCGATGATCATTGGGCTGGTGGGGTGCATCCATCGCTGACCGAATGCGCGCGCATGATCCTCGTCATCTCAGCGGGATCGGCGTCGGCCGCCGATGTCGAAGCAGCGTGGCAGTTCTTTCGCGCGAAGAATAAACCGATCTTGGTCGCGCAGACGACTCAGCTTGGGCCGCCCG
>DAOTYT010000306.1:0-17491 GCA_034434615.1 Anaerolineae bacterium
CGTTGACCGCTTCGTGCTCCTGCGTGCAGCTGTCGCAGATCTGCGGGTAGTTCAACTGCTCATTGTGATTGACAAAAAATCCGTGGTACCACGAGACTGCTGGCTGGCCCGTGACGGGAATATAATCCATTCGCAGCATCAATGGGCACTCGCTGCCTTGAATGCCACACGTGCTCAAAGAATGCGAATGGATCTTGAAAATCACCTGTAGACCCAGATAGTCAAACTCACTGACATCGAAACCACGCCCAGTGGGGCCAAGGGTATACACACAGCCGGTCTCACCATGAGACTGAGCGCCACCTCCGCGCACAAATTGCAAAGCAGGCCGGCCATCCACTATCGTCAGCCCGTAGGCTCCAATCGGGTAATCATTCAGTGTGTTATAGCATCCCCATGCGGCTTCTCGCACCTGTGTGCCGATGGCTGAAGCCTCAAAGACATTGGTTTGATCGAAGGTGCGTTTGGCGATCAGCTCGGTAAACATCGGCGACAGCGAAAGTTCCCCGGTTTCGTGAACGATCAATCCACGCTGGCCGCTGGCGATGGTCTGAGCATACTGGCCATGCGCCGGAAGAACGGTTACGATACCGTTCAGATTGTTGATGATGAGCTGCTCTGCGGTGGAGTTGACGCTGTACTGGCCGGGTGCGGTAAAGACGGCAGCCGTCCCCGCCGGCGACGAAACAGTCAGCCGCACTTCACGGCCGACATCATGAGGCATGAAGATATCCAACCGGCCAGAAACATCACTCAGATTGATCTCATATCCTGACGCGCTCCACTCGAAGCGAGGTCGCGAAACTTCATCCAAATCGAGCCGCGTGTTATTGTTAATCGTCACTGCTGCGACAAGCTGTCGATCGCTGCGTTGATCGATGAAATTAAGCGTAGCTTGCGACTGTCGGTCGGTGGTAATGATCGAGCTGTTCAAAAGTTCTCGCCGATCGCGCACGACCTGCTCAATCAGGTCGGTCCCAGTCAAGCCGACCGTTCCCCGGCCGACAGTAAGCACCGAAACCATCGGTACGGTCGATTTGAACACGAAATAATGCAAGCCAATGCCAGCAGCGATGCATAACAAACAGAAAACCGCAAACGAGAGCAGGATTACGCCCCAAGCGACCTGCTGCGTCTCGAGGCGCGGTTGGCGAACTGGTCGCGCGTCAGCAGTGATATCGACCAAGGCGAACTCCCTTCGATGGACAACGCTCAAATTATAGCACACGCGATCGGACTGTAGAGAGACTCGGCGTGTCCCTAGACAGGGTCATCGCTTCAAATTTTCGCAAAGGTCACAACAAGGTAAAACGGTTCTGTAGGGACGCGCTTCTGCGTGTCCGACCTAGCGGAGGGCAAAAATGCCGTCCCTACGAGTCGTTACGACCCCTCATGACCCTGATACGGATTTTGAAGCGATTGCCCTGTGCCCGCCATCTCGACGCCTTTTCTGTCGTTCGATATAATGACGATGTTTAAAGTACGGTAGTGCAGTTTTTTGGAGTACAGCTGATGTCGGGTCACAGTAAATGGTCGACGATCAAACGAAAGAAAGGTGCAGAAGACGCTAAGCGCGGCAAGATTTTCACCCGCCTGGCGCGTGATATCACGCAAGCAGCTCGCGAAGGCGGCGGCGATGAGTCCGCTAATCCTAGACTGAAGCTGGCCATCGCGAAAGCCAAAGCCAATAACATGCCTAAAGAAAATATCGAGCGCGCGATCCTGCGCGGCACTGGCAAGCTTGAAGGTGCCGACATGGAAGAGGTGACCTACGAAGGCTATGGCATCGACGGCGTCGCCTTCATGCTCGACACGCTGACGGACAATAAAAACCGCACGTTGGCCGAGATTAAACGGGTGTTTAACCGTGCGGGCGGCAGTTTGGCATCGGCCGGCTCAGTGGCATGGCAGTTCGAGCAGAAAGGATATATCGCGCTTGCGGCCGCTGGCCTCGATTTTGACGAGGTATTCATGGTTGCCGCTGAGGCTGGAGCCGATGACGTCACGCTCGAAGATGAAACTATCGTCATCTACACGCCGCGCGAGCTGTTCGCCGCCGTTGAGTCTGCGCTGAGCGGCGCCGGCTATGCAATTGAAGAGGCTGAGCTGCGCTGGGAAGCCAAAAATGAAGTACAGCTCCCAATTGAGAAGGCGATGGCGAACCTGAAACTCATGAATGAACTGGAAGAACTCGATGACGTGCAGTCGGTATCGAGCAACTTGCAGATCACCGATGAGGCGATCTCCGCCTTTGAGACGGCTTGATGCTCACGCTCGGCATTGACCCGGGCATGGCGACGGTGGGCTACGGCCTCGTGCGTGAGCTGGCTGATGGTTCGTTACGGGCGATCGATTACGGCGTCATCGCGACACCCGCTACCGATCCTCTGCCAGTCCGCTTAGAGATCATTTATGGGTCGCTTAGAAACCTGATCGAGAGCCACCAGCCAGATCGAGCCGCCGTTGAGGAAATGTTCTACGCGAAAAACCTCACGACTGCGATCGCCGTTGCCCAGGGCCGCGGCGTGATCCTGCTCGCCTTGCACAGCATGCATCTGCCGATCTACGAATACAAACCGAATTTCGTCAAGCAGGCGATTTCGGGCTACGGCGCAGCTAAAAAACCGCAGATGCAAGAGATGATCCGCGTGCTGCTGGGGCTGGAGGCCACTCCTCGACCCGACGATGCTGCTGATGCGCTCGGCATTGCCATTACCGATCTGCACAGTGCACGATACAGCGCACCGCTTGGTTAGCGAGCAAGGACGGAGCATGATCGCCAGCTTGCGGGGCACCCTCGAAGACATCGGCCGCGATCATATTGTGGTCGCAGTCCACGGGGTCGGCTTCAAGGTTTTTGTACCCTTCGGCGTGATCAATGCCGGCATCGGTGATGAAATCACCCTGCAAACGCTGCTCATCGTCCGCGAAGACGCGCTGGCGCTTTATGGATTTCCCAGCAAGGCGGAACGCGAGTATTTCGAGCATTTGATCAGCGTGACTGGCGTTGGGCCCAAGCTGGCACTCTCCATTTTGAGCGTGATGAGCATCGACCGTCTACATTCGGCCGTGGCTGCTGGGCAGGTCGAGGCGTTCACACATGTCCCCGGTATCGGCAAAAAGACGGCCGAGAAGATTATCTTCGAGTTGAAAGATAAGCTCACAGGCGCAGATGGACTGGCTGCAGTGGCTTTAGCTTCCGAGGCCGACAAAGATGTGCTTGATGCGCTGGTATCACTTGGCTACAGCGCCGCTGAAGCCCAGGCTGCGTTGCGCTCGATCCCTCCCAGCACGCCGCAGAACTTTGAAGAACGCATGCGCCGCGCCTTGCAATACTTCGCTTAGGAGCGCCCCACTATGGAAGAAGGACTGATCGGCAAGCGGGTGGAGATCTTGGATAAAGGATGGGTTGAGCTGGTCGATCTGATGCCTCATCCAGCCGCTGCCGTCAGCGGCGATCTGGCGATCGTCAACGCGGCTCGCGTCAGCTTTCTGGGAGAGAGCAAAGGTGCAGAGGCCGATAAAAAGCTCCTCTTTTATCTGATGCGCCACCAACACACCAGCCCGTTCGAAATGGTTGAATTCAAATTTCGGGTGCGCGCCCCATTAGTCACCTGGTGGCAGTGGGTGCGGCATCGCACTTTCCACTACCAGTCCGCTAATGCGCAGTCAGGGCGCTACACCCCCTTTGACGAGCACGATTTTTACGTACCCGCGCAGTGGCGGCGCCAATCAAAAAGCAATAAACAGGCCAGCGAGGGCTTTCTCGACCCGGCTGAAAATGCGGCTATGACGGAGAAGCTGCTCGCGTTTTACGATCAGGCGTATGCCCACTATGAAGCGGCGCTGGCTGCCGGGGTCTCCAAAGAGATGGCGCGCTTATTCCTGCCCGGTTTTAGCGTCTACTACACGTGGGTTGTCAAAGTGGATGCACTCAACCTGATGCATTGGCTTCGCCTGCGCATGGCCGCCGATGCTCAATACGAAATCCGCATTTACGCCGAAGCGATTTATACACACTTTTTCAAGCCGGCCTTACCGTGGACGGCCGAAGCATTCGAACAGTACATCCTCGTTGATGCGGAGACGCCGTAAACGAAAAGCCGCCGGATCATAACTGCGGCACCAACCGCCCTCCGCGCGGGAGGCAGATCTGAACACTAAAACGATCGAGCGGGCGCACCTCCCAGAAGTAGAAGTCATCATAGCGGAAGAGATCGGGGCTGAAGACATGCTGCGTTGTGGGTACGTCCTGCTCTTGAAGGACGTTGAAATCGCCGTCATAAAGCGTCACGCGGTAGGTGACTGCGGCAAGCACGGCCTGCCATGCGACAAGCGGGCTGGTGCCCAGCGTGAAGGCCTCCGCGCTGCGCTCACGATCGATGTCGAAGGCCGCGCAGGCGGGCAGCGTCGGCTGCGCCATCATGAACTCGGTCGTCACATCGATGGTCGGCACTGGGGCGGTGGTTGGGGTCGCACTGGGCAGCGGCTCTGGCGTCCAGGTCGGCGGCAGCGTCGCACGAATAATCTCGGTCGCGGTGGGAGCCGAATGAGCGTCTTCAACAGCAGGCTCAACGATCACCGGAGGCAAAGTTGGAATGACCGTCGCCTCAGGCTGCTGGGCACAGGCCGCAGCAAACAAGCCGCAGAGCAAAAGAAGCCGACGCACAGTCATCATCTGCTATCATCCTTCATCCGCGTGCAACGTTCAAGGCACCATTGATGATCAGGAAAAGATTGCCCAGCACCGCAAAGCAGCCCACCGCCAGATAAGCCGCAATCGCAGGGCGGGGTCGCGGCTGCTCACCCGCAAAGCCAACCACCAACCACCAACCGATCCCATACATCAAAATGCCCGCGCCGGTCGAGACCAGGGCGGGCAGGATGCGCGTATCCCAAGAGAAGAAATAGGTGGTATAGACAATGTCGACGATCGGCGTCAGCAGCAGTGTGACTGAAACGGCGAAAAAGATCGCGATCAGGAAGCGGCTGAAACGCGGCAGCCGAACCACCCGCTGTGCAACGCGCCTCATCCAGCCGGTCGCAGCTTCCGGCACAGGGGATGACGAAGGATCCACAACCGGCATTTTACCCCCCTGAAATGGCCTGATCGGACACGTCATAACGATTGATCATGTGCTCAGAGGCGCGCTCAAAATACTGGCGCATGAACGTTCGCATCGGCTCAGCAATGGCAACTGCATCGATCGCGGCGAACATGTGCCGCAGCCACGCCGCACGCGCCCGCGCATCGATCGGAAAAGGCATGTGGCGCATGCGCAATCGTGGATGCCCCCGCTCGGCCTGGTACACCGCCGGGCCGCCAAAATACTGGCACAAAAACAAGAACTGCCAGCGCTTGCCCGGCTCAAGATCATCCGGGAACATCGATCGCAGTACTGGATCAGCTTCGACCCGCGCATAGAACTCGTCAACAAGCCGGCGAAACGTGGCTTCCCCACCAACCAATTCATACAATGTAGGTTCTGCTGCTGCCATGGTCTTCCTATCTAAATACCGTATGGACAATTAAGACCATAACGGTACAATGTCTTCGGCACCTTATTATACGACATCGATCACGTTAAGGAGCATCAATGAAGCGCGCTTTCCCGCGCCTGCTTGGGGTTACTGTCCTCGCAGCGCTTCTGCTAAGCACTATGATTACCTTGGCACAGGATGAGCAAGACGAACGGGAGAGGGCCGTAGTCGTCGGTTCAGGCATCGCTGCGCCATTCGTGCAAACCGCTCTCGAGGCTGCGGGCACGGCGCAAGCGGTTGAGCTCACGGTCACCGGCAGCAGCCGGGGCTTTGATCTGTTCTGCGCTGGCGAAGCCGATGTGACACTGGCGACCCGTCCGATCGGAGTGGGAGAGGAAGTGAGCTGTGCGCTGCGGGAAGTTGAGTTTATCGAACTGCTGATCGCCTTCGATGCGTATGCCCTCGTGGCCCACCCCAACGCCGCGTTCGCACAATGTTTGACGATGGATGCGCTCAATTTGCTGTTGGCCCCCAGCGCTCAAGGCACAATTGTGGACTGGAGCCAGATCGAGCCTGAGGTTCCCTCGCAGCCGCTGCGGCTGGCCCTGCCCAACGAGTTAAGCGCAGTCTATGCCCTACTTGATGAACAGATCGAGGGCGACGGGCTGCGCCGTGATTTCCCGCGCTTCGAGGATGAAAACGAAATTCTGACCACCGTGCTTGAGGATACATCCGCCCTTGGCTTCGTTAGTTATCCGGCGGCGGCCCGTGCCGCGCACGATGAGTCGATCGCGCTGCTCGCACTCGATGGCGGCATTGCCGGCTGCGTCTCGCCTTCGACCGAAACGATTGAAGGGCGATTGTATCCGGGCAGCCGCCGCCTCTTCGCTTATATTAATGCTGCCAACCTCGATAACGCCAATGTGCAAGCGCTGATCAACGCGCTGCTCGATGACGATGCGGCTGCCCAAGCTCAAATAAGCGGCGCGCTTGCCCCATCGCCGGAGACACAGGAGCGCAACCGCGCCATCGTCGCAAATGGTCAAACCGGCCGCCAGTTCACGCGCGATGTAACGGCATTTACCATTCCGCAGGGTTTGGTTGGCGCCATCACGATGGCGGGTTCTGCCGCGCAAACCGATTACTTCGCCGCTGTCACATCCGCCTTCAGCATCGCACAACCGGGGGTGCAGATCAGCCGCTCTATGCTTGGCGAGGCCGATGGTTTCCGTCGGCTGTGCAATGGTGAGATCGATCTCGCTGTGGCAGTCAACCCGCTGACTGACGAGCAAGCCGATAACTGCGAGGCGAATGCCGTCCAGGTTTTGCCTCTAGAGTTAGGACGGCAGCCGGTAGTGCTGCTCGCGAATGCTGAGGCAGGTTATAGTGCGTGCCTGACGCTTGAGCAGGTCGCCCGCGTGTGGGATGCGACATCCAATGAAATTTCGACATGGGATCAGGTTGATGCCTCGTTCCCGAACGAACCGCTCATTTTGTTCGCCCCTGCGGTTAACGACCCGCTTGGCGATCTGCTCAGCAGTCTGGCGGGCGGGAGCGGCGCGCTGCGAACCGACACCGAGATAAACCCTGATGTCGCCTTTCGTGCAGCGGCGGTGGCGAACGTGCCCGGCGCGCTCGCATACTTAAGCTGGCCAGAGTATCGCCGTGTGCTCGCCAGCGATCAAACCAACATAGCGGCCGCTGCGATCGACGCAGGGCAAGGCTGCGTCGCGCCGTCTGAGGCGACTGTGGCCGATGGCAGCTACGCGCTGGCGCGTCCCATCACCCTGCTCATCAACCGTGCAGCGCTCGCCCGTATCGAAGTTCAATCGCTGCTCTGGTTTATGTTCAGCGATGAAAACTTTACCCAAATCGAAGAAGCTGGCTTGGTCGGGCTGACCTTTGCAGAACTGCCCAATTTGCGTGACAGCTTACAGCAACTATATGCTGAAGTCGCGGCCGAGGTTGCAGCAGCAGCAGCGCTGCAAGCGACCGAAGAACCAGAGCTTGAAGACATAGAAGAAATTGAAGAAATTGAAGAGGCCGCGTTCGAAGCCACGCCCGAACCCGATGCCACTGAAGAAGCGGGAAACTGATAAAGCGACATCGTTGGTCGTGAAGCGGCCCGCTCGCAGCCGCTTCACAGCCAGCAGTTGGCGGAAGGGAAAGTGCGCCCATGCGCGGTGAACTCGTCTCGGTTGACCTAGAGACGACAGGATTAGATGCAGCCCGCGATGAGATCATCGAAATTGGTGCAGTGCGCCTGCGCGACGGGCAGATCGTCGAGGAATGGAGCACGCTCGTCAATCCGGGCCGGCCGATCCCACGTGAGATCAGCGCGCTGACCGGCATTCGTTCTGAGGATGTGCTCGACGCGCCGGGCATCCATCAAGTGCTGCCCCTGCTCACTGGTTTTGTCGGAAGTGCACCGTGGATCGCGCATAACATCACGTTTGACGCTGGTTTTCTACGGCAGCGCGGCACCTTGACCCGTAACCCGCAAATTGACACCTATGAACTGGCGGCTGTGCTGCTGCCGCGCGCTCCGCGCTACAACCTGCGCAGCCTGACGACACAGCTTGGCATCGACATCGGAACAGCGCACCGCGCACTTGCCGATGCGCGCGCGACCGCGCTGCTCTACTGGGCGCTGTGGCAGCGCGCGCTTGCGCTGCCGCTGGAGACGCTGGAGGCGATCGTTGCGGCAGGGCGCGGGCATCGATGGGACGCTAATCTCGTCTTCGCGGCTGCGCTCAACGAGCGCCGCACACACTCCTCGGCGGCTGCATCCACGCCTGAGCCGGAGCTGAATTCGCGTGCCAATGAAACACTGGCCGAACGATCACACTCAACGGCGGCCAGCCCGTCCATCATTATGCCCGAGGAGATCGACGCTGTGCTGGGCCAGAACGGCGCTCTCGCCCAGCAGTTTCCAGGCTACACCTTCCGGCAGCAGCAAATCGAGATGGCCGATGCCATTGCATCAGCCTTTGCCACCGGCCAACATGCATTGATCGAGGCGGGCACGGGCACGGGCAAATCGCTCGCATATCTGGTTCCTGCTGTTCTGTGGGCACAGAAAACCGGCGAACGAGTCGTCATCTCCACGAACACGCTCAATCTTCAAGACCAATTGATCGATCAGGACATCCCGCTGCTGCAGCAGGTGATGCCACGGCCGGTCAGCGCGGCGGTGATGAAGGGACGCGCCAATTATCTGTGCCCTCGACGCTTGGCTGCGATTCGCCGTCGCCCGCCAGCGTCGATTGACGAACTGCGTATGCTGGCGAAGATCCTCGTTTGGCAAGCTGAAGGCGGAAGCGGCGATCGCAGTGAGATCAACCTGCGCGGCGCAGACGAACAGATCCTGTGGCAGCGGCTGAGCGCGGAGGACGAGGGCTGCCGGCTCGAGCGCTGCGAGATTGCCACAGGCGGCGCTTGCCCGTTCTACCAAGCGAGCAAAGCGGCGCAGAACGCGGACATTGTGATCGTTAACCACGCCCTGCTGGTCAGCGACGCGCTCGTGAGCCACCGCGCTTTGCCGGAGCATCGCTATGTGATCGTCGACGAGGGCCACCATCTCGAAGATGCCATCACCAGCGGTCTGAGCGTACGCATCGATGAAGTATCGCTGCGCCGCCGGCTGGCAGACCTCGGCCGCACAGACCGAGGCTTACTTGGCTTGTTGGTCGAACAAACACGCGCCAAAGCACCAGAGAAAGAAGTGAAACGCATCGAGGCCTTCATCGAAAATCTGGGCGAGGCAATCGCAGCAATGGATATCCACGTGCAGCGATTGTTCAAGGCACTGCAGAGCCTGCTTGACGATCTCAATCTGCCGACATCGGATTACAGCGCGCAGGTGCGCATCACTGAGGCCATCCGCGCTCGAACTGCCTTCAGCGCGCTTGGGGAAAAATGGACGCCGCTTAAAGCGTTTCTGCATACACTTAGCGATGCAATGGAGCAGCTCGTTGTCGCGCTGTCTCGGCTTGAGCGCTATCAAATCGAGGACTTCGACCTCATCTCAGGCGGGGTTAGCGCTGCAGCCCGTTACTTGCATGAAGTTCAGGCCGAACTGACTGCCCTGATCGAGACGCCAAACCCGAATGCGGTCTACTGGATCAGCGCTGGGCAGGATCGAGGTGGACTAACCGTGTACAGCGCGCCGCTGCATGTTGGCAGCACGGTCGAACGAACGCTGTGGCACGCCAAAGAGTCGGTCATCGTCACCAGCGCCACGTTGAGGACCAGTGACGGATTTGATTATTTACGCGAGCGGCTCTCCGCGCACGATATCCCTGCGCTGGCGCTGGGGTCTCCGTATAACTACCAGGATTCCACCTTGCTGTTTCTGCCAACAGATATCCCCGATCCCGCAGAAAAGCATCGTTACCAACAAGCAGTCGAACGCGGCCTGATCGGGCTGGCTGCCGCGCTCAACGGACGTACCTTGGCGCTCTTCACCAGCTATGCGCAGCTTCGCCAGACTGCGCAGGCGATCGCGCCGCGCCTGGCGCTGGGAAACATTGTCGTTTATGACCAAAGCGATGGCAGCAGCCGGCAGGCCCTGCTGGAGGGTTTCAAAACGGCCGAGCGGGCTGTTTTGTTGGGCACGCGCAGCTTCTGGGAGGGCATCGACATCCCCGGAGCCGGGCTGAGCGCTGTCGTTATTGTGCGGCTGCCATTCGCAGTGCCTAATGATCCGATCATTGCTGCGCGTGCCGAGGGCTACGAAGATGCTTTCAACCAGTTCACTATCCCCGATGCGATCCTGCGCTTTCGACAAGGCTTTGGCCGCTTGATCCGGTCAAGCACCGATCGGGGCATCGTCACTATTTTCGATAACCGGGTGCTCTCGAAAAAATATGGCCAAGCCTTCATTGAAGCCCTGCCAGAATGCACTGTGATCAGCGGCCCGCTTGACCGGCTGCCCGCGGCAGCGCTTGACTGGTTAGATAACACGCCTTAATGGTCTTCACAAAAATAAATTCGCGTTCAACAGCACCTGTGCTAGAAACATGTTACACTTTCGATAGTGGATAGCAATAAAAAGATCTGAGATGCGAACCCCTGCCGGCAAAGAGTGCAAACATTACTATGAAGACTATAATCGCGGCCGTGACGTGCAGGAGTGCCGGCTGATTAAGTACAATCCTCAGTCGCTGCCATGGCGTCCTAAGTACTGCGCGCAGTGCCTGGTTCCCGATATCCTGAACGCTAACGCCAGCCCCAATATGGAGCTGACGCTGACGATTTCCCCGCGCTTTTTGGGCCTGGGACGTAAATTCGAGGTGACTGCCGAGTGCGTGAAACACCGCACTCGCATCGATGATCCGTTCGTCGGTTGTTTAGAATGCAATGCTGAACGCCCCGGCCTCGACCTGTTCTGGCGTGCCCTAGAAGGGCACGAAGATGAACCATGATGAAATTCGCGTGCCCAAGGACGCTCATCGATGATAGGCATCGCCGATATCCCCTGCCAGATCGCTGTTTTGCCCGCGGCTGTCGAACCAAAATTGAAGGAGACGATCGCCAGTAAGCTGCGAGGCACCCTTGCAGCGCAGCACGAGATTGATCGCCTTTGCGATCCAGCATTTCCCCTAGACTCACAACATCTCCCCGATGTTGTCC
Organism: Anaerolineae bacterium; assembly: GCA_034434615.1. Lineage (GTDB taxonomy): Bacteria > Chloroflexota > Anaerolineae > Aggregatilineales > Phototrophicaceae > Flexifilum. The sequence goes on from DAOTYT010000306.1 coordinate 11,116, forward strand.
TCGCTGCTGCACAGCCGGAAGCCGCGGCGATTCTAAACCGTATCGCGCATACCATCACAAACCCTGAACGCCCTCTTCTCGTCATGCTCGATGAAAGTTTCGATGAGATCGCCATCGAAACGCAGCCAGCCGATCTTATCTTACCTCCACGAGTCGATGTGGTTGTTTCGGCGCTGCGCTTGGCCCTGCACCAGCGAGCCGAACAGCGCAGGCTTGCTCGCCAAGCCGATGTGCTGCAGCAGCAGTTGAGCCAGACACAGGACGAACTTGAACGGCATCAACGCAGCTCCGAGGAAATCTCGGTGCTTAAGAATGCGATCATCAATACCGTCTCACACGAGCTGCAAACGCCAATGCTGCACATCAAGGCGGCGATCGGCCTGTTGGCAGAGGATTACCCCGCGGCGACGCTCGTCAAATATGCGCTGGAAGCTACAGCCCGTCTCGAAGCCGTCATTACCAACGTGAGCCAGCTCGCGCAGAGCTTAAACATCACGCTAGGCGCAGTGATGCCTCGCGATGCTGTCGAGACTGCCCTGCGCCGCCTAAACCGCAGTTGGCAGCACATGGATAACCTCCATCGCGTCAAGACTGACATGGCCTCCCGCCTTCCCCCGGTGATTGCTGATCATCAGGGGTTAAGCAGCGTACTTTATCTGTTAATTGATAACGCCTTAAAATTCAGCACTGAAGAAGTTATCGTTCGGGTGCGCGGCATTGACAGCGAAGTTGAATTTTGCGTCCTCGATTTCGGCATCGGCATGACCAAAGCCCAAATCGAGCGAATTTTTGACCCCTTCTTTCAAATCGACCATGCTGATACGCGCAAGTTTTCAGGAGCGGGCATTGGGCTGGCCATTGTGCGCATAATCCTAGAACATCATCACAGCAGCGTCATCGTGGAGAGCCAGCGCAGCAAAGGCAGTATCTTTCGCTTTCGCCTGCCCTGCGCTAAGCTCATGCCGTTAGCGCATCACAGTGAGGATCATTAAATTAATCACTGATGTTACGCAGTTGCCCTCATCCCCCGGCCCCTTCTCCCTTAAGAGAAGGGAGGCAGAACCAGCCAGGGCTTTGAAGTCGCCCTCCTTAGGAGAGAGGAGTTTAGGGCAGGGGCTGAAAAAAGCCGAACTGCGTAACGTCACTTAATCGATGAAAGATCACGGATTACTCACCCAGCCTTTACCCGTTTTCGTTGACTTCAAAACGCGAATTCGGTAGAATAGGTTCATAAGATTTAATTTGTTCTGAATGTCACAAACAAAATACCTACCGCCTATTGTACCGATAGGGATAGTAATGAGCATCCAACAACTCGAGCATGTGGTCGCAGCGTCCTCCGAGCAAGTTAAAGTGAGTCCAGAATTTCTCACTGGTGCGATGCATCAGCTCGAGAAACTCATGTATGAGGCGGTCGACAGCGAAGTCGAGATTTTGCGCGATGCAAGCCGCCATATCCTTGAGGCCGGCGGCAAACGCATTCGCCCACGTTTAGTCCTGCTGAGTTTTGCGGCGTGCGGAGGTGAAGATTTGACGCCAGTCATGCCCGTCGCGGCGGCTGTCGAACTCGTCCACACCGCCAGCGTCGTCCATGACGACATCAACGATCATGGGGTGCTGCGTCGCGGCCGGCCTTCGGTCAATTCAATCTGGGGGCGTACCTTCGCCCTGCTCACCGGCGACTTTCTGTTCACAAAAGTCTACGAATTGATGGCGCCGTATGAAGACCTGAACATCGTACTGGCCGAGGCAACCTCTGCCCTGGTCGAAGGCGAAACGCTGCAAGCCGCAGCCGTCAAAGAAAATAACTTCACGCGCGAGACCTACTATCGCATCATCGCCTTGAAGACCGCAGCGTTGTTCCGTGCGGCGGCGCGTCTCGGCGCAGAACTCGCTCGCGCTGATGATGCATTGATCGATGCGCTCAGCCAGTACGGTTATCAAATCGGCCTCGCTTTCCAGATCATTGACGATGTGCTCGATATCGTCGGAAGCAGCGAACAGCTCGGCAAAACCTCAGGTATTGATGTCGCTCAAGGCCGCGGCTTTGCCGTCGCCTATCATGCCGCGCATACTGAAGAGAACGCAGAAGATCCCATGGCGGCGATCCGGCGCAAGGTGATGGACGGTGATACGCTTCAAGAGGCGTATGCACAAGCGCATCGGCTCGTCGAAATGGCCGTCGCAGCTTTGGAACCGCTGCCAGAATCAGAGGCGAAACGCGCGCTGGTGGAGCTGGCGATCTCGGTCGTGGAGCGCAGCGCCTAAAGCGCGAACTCCAACAACTTTGGAACAAACTGAGCGCGATCCAGAGGTGCTTGCCTCTGGATCGTTTGTATTCAGCATTTGTTATAATGGCAGGTAAACGAGATGAGGATTGTGCCGTGCCTAAAATTATCTCCGTAGAGCGCATGCGCGCCGTTGAAGCCGCAGCCGATGCGGCTGGCTACAGCTATGACGCAATGATGCAGGATGCCGGCCATGCTGCCGCTGAACGGATCAAACAGCTCCTCAGGCAGCGAGCGCACACGGATGAACCAACGGTTACATTCCTGATCGGCCCAGGCAATAACGGCGGAGATGGCCTTGTTGCAGCGCGCGCGTTAGCAGAAGCCGGGAGCGCGCAGGTGCGCGTTTATTTATTCAAATCGCGGGATGATGACCCACTGCTCGATGCGGCACAAAAAGCGGGCATCTTCATCGTCAACGCAGACGATGACCAGCGGCAGCGCGTGCTCACGAATTTGGTCGCCAGCTCGACGGTAATCGTCGATGCCTTGTTCGGCATCGGCCTAGAGCTTCCACTGCGCCCAGAAGCGGCAAAACTGCTCCGTGCGGTCAAGAGCGCGCTTGGAGGCGCAGCTCCGGACAGCTCTGCGACTGACCTGATCACACCAGAAAGTGCGGCCGCCGAGAAGCGGGCATTGCGTCCTTATGTGATCGCCTTAGACTGCCCAAGCGGTTTAGATTGCGACTCAGGTGCCCTCGATGCCAACACACTTCATGCCGATGAAACTGTCACGTTCATCGCATGCAAGCCCGGCCTGCTCACTTTTCCCGGGGCGGCAGCAGTCGGCAAATTGACGGTAGCACCGCTGGCGATGCCGGCTTCCACGGCGGGCTTAAATGACGAACCGCGTGAATTAATCAGCGCCGTAAAAGTGGCCAAGCTGCTGCCTCGGCGTGCCCGCGATGGCAACAAAGGCACGTTCGGAAAAGCTTTGATCGCCGCCGGCTCGGTCAATTACGTTGGCGCGCCCGCCCTGTGTGCGCTGAGCGCTTACCGTGCTGGTGCTGGCTTAGTGACGATTGCGACGCCGACCCCTGTGGCGTCGATGCTGGCAGGTGATGCGCTGGAAGCGACTTGGCTGCTGCTGCCGCACGATCTTGGCGTGATCGCCGAGTCTGCGTTTTCAGTGCTGCAAGAGGAACTAAAACATTACGATGCCTTGTTGGTTGGCCCAGGAATCGGCCGCGAAAAGACGACGGGTGAGTTCATCGCCAAACTGTTGAAAGGCTCTCCCACTGGGGCGCGCGCACGCCGCCCGATCGGTTTTTCGGCCCTTAAGCCCGAAACCGAGGCAGGACAAGCCAGCGCGGACGAGTCAGCAGGCGCTCAACTGCCACCGCTGGTGATCGATGCAGACGCTCTCAATTTGATCGCAGAGTTAGACGGCGTGCTGCAAAACCTGCCCGCCGAGACCATCATCACGCCGCACCCGGGCGAGATGGCGCGGCTGTGCGGCCTCAGCGTTGATGAAGTGGTTGCGCAGCGCTGGAGCCTTGCGACCCAAAAAGCATCGGAGTGGAATGTCATCGTCGTTTTGAAAGGCGCACACACGATCGCGGCACATCCTGATGGCCGCACGGCGGTGATGCCATTCAAAACCTCGGCACTGGCAACTGCTGGCACTGGCGATGTGCTGGCGGGTCTCATTGTCGGCCTGATCGTACAGGGAGTAGATCTCTTTGATGCTGCTGTAGCTGGAGCGTACCTCCACGGATTGGCAGGCCAAGCGGCAGAGCAGCGGGTCGGGTCGGCCCGCGCGGTCATCGCGAGCGACGTGCTCGCTTCGATCGGAGATGTCTACCGCCAGATCGAGCTGCTTCAGAGCTGATCGGCCAGCCCTAATTCCTGCCGGCGGCGGCGAGCCGCCTCTTTGCCTTGTGCCAGGCTGGCTTCAACTGGGTCGGCCGGGAGGCCCGCTTCCACGCGCGCGCGCAGCGTTTCGCCCTGCTCGGCCAACTGCCGACGAAAGGCAGCGCCAGTTTGCGGCGCTTTGAACCAAGCGATCAGCGCACCAGCCAATGCCCCCAAAAACAATCCTGCCAAAAAAGCACCGTTGTTTAGCGATGCTGGTCGATCATGACTGCTCATCAGGCCTCGCTTTTCTGCGCCGCACCGCGCGCCGAATGCCGAACAAGCTGTATACCATGACGCTGAGCCCAGAGAGAAACGAACTGGTTCTGATAAGCGGCTCTGTGACATTTGCACCGACAAACTCGATCGTCCCGCGCGCCGTTTCCACGGCTTCTTGCGTGTTCTCAAGGATGGGACGCACTTCGGTTTGGAGGAGATTGATCAAACGCGCCACTTGCAAAATCAAGACGGCCAGCGCAAGCACGATCAGGATACCTTCTATAGCGAGGAAGATGATGACCAAATCGCGTATCATGCGAACGATCGGCGCAGCCTGATCGATATTGATGACCGAAAGTACGACCGCAATGATGAACAGCAGCAGAAATACACCGATCAACCCCGCGGCGGCAATCGTTACGATCCGCCTAATTGACGGGCCAGACGTTTCCGCGGCCCGCGGCGCAGGCAAGACAGGTGGCGTTGTAGGGGGAACGCTAGCAGTCATGACCCTCCTCGACTGATGGGGTGATTAACGAGATGGCCGCCTGCGCGACCGGTTAGCCGTCAAAAAAACGATCGTCAAAAGCGCGCTGATGGAAACCACGGACGCCGGCAGCACCCGCAATGTGCCGATGTTGAACAGATCGATTTGGAAGATGACGCCCAGCAGGTGCCCAAGCGCAAAACTGAACCACCCCACTAATAAAAAAAGCGCCAAGCGCCGGGCATCTCCGCCGAAAATGAGGTGAAAACTCGCGCCAAACAAGGTCGCTAAAATGAACGCTAGCGTAACGATTGGGCTGGGCACGTGTTTTTATCCTCAAGAGACGATACTGAATATGCATTGTAACAAAAAAAGCCTATTTTGAACAATCCTTACTATGGCTATAATCTAAGTCTATGGCAACGATCGATCAACGCATCCTAATCCCTGCATCGCAAGAAGCGGTGTGGAACTTCATCAGCGATCTTTCGAACAATCCTTCGTGGCAGGTCGATTGCAAAAGCGTGTCTTTCATCACCTCCAAACGAAGTGGCCAAGGCACGCGCTGGCGCATGACGAACGATCGCGGGCGCGATGCCGTCGCAGAGATCACCACGTGGTACAACGGTCTAGGCTACGAATACGTTTTCGTCGATGGAGTCCCCTTCCGCAGCACTCGCGGTCGCATTCGCTTGCAAGAAATCGCTGAAGGCACGATCGTTCAATGGACATTCACCTATGAAATGGGGGGCGTCCTCGGCGCGATACGCAGTCCAGGCCGTCACATTGAGACGACGATGGCCGAGAGCCTCAAAACCCTCTACCGAGTGTTAAAACGTAAAGGCAGTGAAGGCGTTCATGAGGTGAAATCACTCATGCGCGACGCGCCAGATGTCGAGGCGCGCGCGCACTACAAGCCGCGTCATCCGTCTATCATGGTTGACGGCCCCAAAACCAGCGTCCCCGCGACGGCGCTGGTCGCAGAGCCAGAAATTTCAGAAGGCGATGCTGAGCCGCTGTTCGCCTTTAATTGGCACGATGAGCCACCAATCGCGGCTGACGATACCCGTCCGCGACCGGCGTTGACTGCTGTGCCGGCATTTCCGGCTGAACGACCGGAGCCGCCGATTCCAGCCGCGGCCATTCCGCCCGACTTTGCCGGTGAACCAGAATTCTTAAATGATCTCTACCGTGACAGTTCGGTGAGACCATCAGTCACTGTTGAGGATACTCAACCGCAGCCAGCTGTAAATTTTGAATTTGACGATCTACCGGCTCCCGTCGCCGGCGCGCCGGTAAACAGCGATCTCGATGCGCTTTTTGAGTCGGTGGAAACTTCGGAAAGCCACGCTCGCTTTACGCCTCCGCCAACAGTTGATGAGCCGCCGAACAGCATCGAGACCAAGCCGGAAATTGCAGCTGCGCAGCCACAAGAGCTGCCTATCACCGACTCAGCAGTGGAACCCAAGCTGCCGAGGACAGATGATAAGCTGCATGATTTGTTGAAAGCAGAAACCACCTCCAGCCAA
>DAOTYT010000307.1:0-8853 GCA_034434615.1 Anaerolineae bacterium
GGCGCTGAAACGCCGATGCACTTTGAGCTGCGTTACGCGCTGCCGCTGCAAGAGCGGCGCATCGAGATCGATCTGCAGTGGTTCGGCAAAATTGCCCAGCGCCTGCCAGAAGCCTACTGGCTGTCCTTTGTGCCGCGCCTGCCGCAGCCGCAGCGCTGGCGGTTAGAAAAACTCGGGCGTCTGATCGACCCGTGCGACGTCGTCAGCCGCGGCGCGCGCGGCCTGCACGCGGTCGGCTTGGAGGCTCGTTATGACGATGGGCAGCTTGCGCTGCGCCTGCAAACCTGGGATGCGCCGCTGATCGCGCCCGGGCGGCCAGCGCTGCTCGATTTTGACGATCAACACCCCGATCTTGCTGGCGGGCTGCATGTCAATTTATACAACAATGTTTGGGGCACGAATTTTCCCATGTGGTTTGATGACGATGCCCGTTTTCGCTTCACGCTCCGTTTTGAGTGAAGCTGGTCGGGATCGGCGCGTTCACTTTCAGCGCGAAGGCGCGCAGCTTGGCCGCAGCATCGGCGATCAGCGGTTTGCCGTGGCCGAAGCAGATGATCGCCGCATCGAGCGCGGCCAGTTTGCCCACGGAGCGCAGGTTTTCGCCCATATCCGTCGTAAAAGCAGCCATTGGCAGCCGCAGCCGCGGCGTATTCCAGACCACGTCGCCTGCGATCAAAACGCGCCGCTCTGGCTGCCAGAACGAAATGTGCCCGGGCGAATGACCAGGTGTGCCGATGACGTGCAGGCCGCCAAAAACCTCATCCAGCACGGTACCATCGTCGATCTCGCCATCAACCGGCGTGCCTGGCATTGGGGTGCCCTCCGACCAAAAGAGCCGGCTGATCCCGTTTAGCGCATCGCGCGGGGGGCGTTGAACCGGCGCGCGTCCTTCGGTCACCGGTCGTTCGCGTGCTGAGCACAGCACCTGCGCGCCAGTGGCCTTCTTCAAAGCGGGCAGCCCACCGACATGGTCGAAGTGAGCGTGGGTGATCAGGATGCGCTTGACATCGCTGGGGGCGCGGCCCGCAGCGGCCAGCTGGCGCAGGATGATCGCCGCAGACTGCGCAATGCCGGCATCGATCAGGGTCAAACCGTCATGATCTTCGAACGCATAAACCCGGCCGATCAGCAGGCCGGTGAAGGTGAACAGCCCGGGGATGATCGCTTTCATGCCAGTCCTTTCTCAGCAGGATCAACTATCATTGCGCTGCGCACGGCGCGCCGCCGCCAGCAGAAGTTGATCGGCGATGGCAGCCTGCGCCAGCGCGAAGACCAGCAGCGCCAGCCCGATTAGAATGCCATAGGGCACGATCGCCCATATCTCGCCATAGCGGCTGAGATAAAGCAGGCTTAGGCCCCAATCTGCAGATGCCGCCGCTGCGGCGATGAGCAGCCAGGCCGCTGCGCTGCTGATGAATAAGCCGCCACGCAAAAAATGAGTCAGCAGCATCAGCAGCGCGACTGTGAGGCCAATGCGCAGCAGGATGTAGAGCAGCTGCAGTACAGTATTCAAGGTGCGCGCTTTTACCTGCGCTGCAATCAGCAGACCGATCGAGGCATCAAAGCCAACGGCGGTGAACGGCAGCAGCAGTGCGGCTGTCATCATCAAAGCGAGCAGCGGCACCGCGGTCACCAGCGACACATCTGGCGTGATGCCGCTGATCAACAGATCGAGGTAGCGCCCTTGAAACGCGGTCAGGTCATAGAGCATGAGCAGCAGAAGGCCAACGCGAGCAACAAGCACCGCGCCCAACAGCCCGCGCAGCCGATAAAAAACCAGCGCCCAACGAGCGCGCAGCGTTAGCTCAGCGCCGCTGGGTGTGGCGCGCAGGCTGTCCCAGTTCTGGCGGCGAATCTGTTCAGTCACGGTGCTCGATGTGAGCAGCACAGCGAAGATGCGCAGCAGAAGCTGCGCGATCAATAGAGGAATGAACAGAATGTTGTTGATCGCCTCAACTGGATTTTCACCAGGCACTCTGCGCAGCAGGTTGGTCGCAGCCAGATACCCGATCAGCAGGAGTGATGCGCCGATCAGGACAAACATGAGGGCGCGCCCGTAACGCACCTGCCAGCGCGGGCGCGGCTGGTTCATGCCGAGCGCATGGCGCAAGACTGGGTGACTGGGCTGCGCCCAATCGGGCAGCCCACCGGTGAGTCGTCTGATCATCGCCGCTGCTCTCACACCCCGCCATCATCTTCGATGGCAAGCTTCAAACCGCAGAACACTGCACCCACGACGAAAAACTTGCCTGACAGCTCCACAACCTGCATTCCCAACACAGGTCGCTTCAGTTTTGTTCGAGCAAACGCACGACTGCTGCCGACTGCTGCGGCGAGATGCGCCCCATCGCCAAGTAGTTATTCTGAATAGCCGCGTACAAGCCGCTCAGGTTTGCGACGGGAATCAGAGAGTCTTTTAGGGTGATGTGCGCTGCCGGGGGTTCATGCGTGAAAACGATCACGCCGAAGACAGGCACATCGCCTAAGTTACGCTTTGCCAAAAACGCCCGCAGTTTATGAATATCGGCCATGGCTTCGCGCGTCGCGTCGATGCCGGCTGGCACCCATTCGCCGCGCTTGTTGCGCCGCACCCAGTTCGCGCCGTCGTTCACGAAAACGCCTCGATCATCGAGGAGGCGAAAGACCAGCGCACCCGGCGGGCCAACCAGCACCGCATCAATGTAGCCGATCTCGCGATGGCTGACGTTGCGAACCAACGTGTAGCTGGCATCCAGCCGGGTCGCTAGGTAACGCGCCGTAAGCTGCGCGAGGTCATTGTCGGTGCGAAAGGTAAACGCGCGAATCATCATGCCGATGGCGACCAAAACGGTCAAGATGCCCAGCGCCAGCACCGATGTGCGCGCCAGCAGGTACAGCCCGTAATTGGGCGAAGTCGGCGGCGCGAGCGGGATGGCAAAAAGCAAAACGCCCAGCGCAGCGATGAAAAACCCGAGCGACCCGACGACGAAGGCCAGCGTTTTCCAGCGGTTGGCGCGCCGGGTCAGCGCTTTCGTAGGGGCGGTATTTTGCACTTCAGCCCTCTTTTTTGGTGGAGGAACGTCTCTTGTACATTTTGGTCATGCGTTTGCGCGGTATTTTCTGCTGCTCTACCGGTTTGCTGCCAGGGTCGGTCTGAACAGGCTGGGAGGCAGTGGGGGTTGGTGTCGGTGTTTCACGCAGGGCAGCGCGCGCTTTGAGAATGTTGGTGAGCTCTTCTTCCAGCTCATTAATACTGGGAAGCGGCTTGCTAATTACCTTGACTGCCCCAGAGCGAGCGAGATGCCTGCGCTCCTGTTCAGCTGACAGCCGGTGGGCGGTGATCAAAACGATGCTGATCGTGTTCAGCACTGGGCTGGCGCACAGGCGCGCGCCCACGTCTGCCCCATCGAGTTTTCCGGAAAGACGAATGTCGATCAAAGCCAGCTCAGGCAGTTCCCCTTTGAACAGCCCCGCATCCACCTCATCGATCCACCTCACGGCCGATTCGCCATCGTCGAAGGCGATTCCATCGATGCCCCACAATTCGAACATTGAGAGCAGGACTGTGTAAATCGCTGGCTCGTCCTCAACCACCATCCAGGTTGACAACAGCCACTCTCCTTGCGGTGTCGTCCAATGCGATCGAGAAACTTAATTTTAACCTCTTATCTGTGCATAATCATAAGGTCCATGCCGCATCTGCGCAAACATTTCGGTTTGTCTCAGTAAACCTCGTTTATACTGATGACAGGTTTAAATTTGAGCGCTTAACACGCGGCTGCGGAGGAATGGTCGTTGATCTGGTTAATTGCAGAAGACGAAGCAGATATTCGTAACCTGATTGCGATGATGGCGCAGGTGTGGGGCAAGCAAACCCGCGCGTTTGAAAATGGCCAGAAGGTGTGGGAATGGTTGGATGCGTTCGAAGCCGGCGCGCATCGCGATGAGCTGCCCGAGTTGGTGCTGATGGACATTCGCATGCCCGGCAAGCGCGGCAACGAGATCGCCAAGCGGATGCGCCAGATGCACGCGCTTGAGCGGACGCCGATCGTCTTGATGACGGCCTTCGCGCTGAGCGAGTCTGAGCGCCATGTCATGATGGCGCAGGACGGCGTCGACGAGATCATCGCCAAGCCGCTGCCTGATTTTGAACAGCTGCGCGCGCTGCTGCATACTATCGTCGATACCCGGCAAAGCCAAAGTAAGGCCTCAACATGACCACCCCCCCTCCCGACCCGCGTGAGATTAGCGGTATCATTCATCGTGTCGATCGTTTAGGTTCAGCTTCAGAAGAAATGTTTCGGCGCCTATATAAAACGCTGGGGCGGCGCAACGAGGCAGCCCGCGAACTTGAAGAGCACACCCGCCAGCTCGAACGCGCGATCGCGCTGCGCGATGCCGAGATCGAAAGGCTCAACAGCATCCTCGCGACTATCAGCGAGGGTGTCATCATGCAGGATAATGAGGGCCGGCTGGTGTTTGTCAACGAAGCTGCCCGTAAGCTGCTCGGCAGCATCAAAACGTTTTGGCAAACCGAACTGGGGACGCTTTTCGAACAGTTTCGCGAAGTCACTACGTTTGATGCCGAACTCTCTCCGTTGAGTGAGCCGAAGCGCGTCCAGGTCAATGATCGCATCATCGGCGCGCAGCTGGCCGCCGTTGCCGATGAAACGGGCCAGCGGTTGGGGACGATCATGATCCTGCGCGATGTCACGCGCGATGTGCTTTCTGAGCGTTTGAAGGATCAATTCATCACTGCGATTTCCCATGAGCTGCGAACCCCGATGGCGGTCATCAAAGGCGTCAGTGAGATCATCCTCGAGACGCCAGAGGGCACGAAACCGAATCGACGGCTGTTAGAGACGCTCAGCCGCAACGTCGATGTGCTTGACCGGATGATCATCGAGCTGCTTGATATTTCAGAGCTGAGCAGCGACCAGTTCAGCATCCGCGACGACCTGCTGGAACTGGAGGAACTGCTGTGGTCAACGGTGAGCGGCATGATGCCGGAGATCAACCGCGCCTCGCTCGACATCGGTGTGATGGTGCGCGATGCCGCGATGCTCAAGGTGCGCGGCGACATGCAGCGCCTGCGTTGGGCGCTTGGCCACCTGCTGCAGAACAGCATTCGCTATACTGAGCGCGGCGGCCACATCTTCGTGACTGCCAGCCGTGGTGAAGAAGGTTTTCTGACCGTGCAGGTGGTTGATACTGGCGTTGGCATCTCGGAGATCGACCTGCCGCACATCTTCGACCGTTTCTACCGAGGTGAACCGCGCACACCAGACGGGCGTTTGATCGATCCGCGCGGTCTGGGGCAGGGGTTGTTCATCGCGCGGCGCGTGGCCGAAGCCCATGGCGGCTATCTCACTGTGAGCAGCCAACCCGGGCAAGGCAGCGTCTTCACGTTGATGCTGCCGGCTTTCAGCCTGAATTGAGCCGTCCCTCGATCTGCATGGGCTGGCCGCGCTGTGCCGCCAGCGTTTTATACCAGCGAGCCGCCCCTCGCCCGATCGCGGTCGCGATCGCGTAGTTGACGATAAAGCCAATCACAAAGCCTATACCTGGGATCAGCTTGGCCGATGCTTTGCCGGCGATGATTTTGATTAGTTGGGTCGTCGCGAACTGCGCCGTCTGCTGGCCGCCACTGATGATGAGCTGCTGCGCAGAGAGGCCAGAGCGAAGCTGGAGCGCCTGTCCCAAACTGAGCGGCGCCCCCTGTGCCGCTGACAGGCCGTAGGCATTGGCGATCAACTGCAGCGTTTCATTATGCAAGCGCGCTGAGGCGTACAAGTCGATGGTGAGGCCAACCGGCAGCAAAGGCAGCCCGCCGAGGCTGGTGAGCGCGCCGACGAACCCGACCTTAAGCGCTTGGTCGCGGACGATTTGGCTCACCAAGATATCGGTTGAGGTTTGCGGCCGGCGTGCCCGCATACGGGCATAACGACACTGTGCGCGCTGCGGGTTCGGCGTGATCCAGCGCTGCGCGCGGAATAAAACCCACACCGAGATGCCGACCAGCGCCAGCGACGGCACAAAACAGCATAATAACAGGCTGAGCAGCAGGCTTTCGGGTTGCAACCAAGAGATCATGCAGCACCGTGGCTAAAACGAACCTCCTCATTGTACTTTATCTGTCTTGTAATTTTGAGATCAACTTTGAGTTGCGTGTTCACGCTGCCAGTCGTTACAATCGGCATTGAAAGATGATCGGTCGTTCTCGTTTCGTGAACGGGGGAGTATTACGTGAGCGCAGTCGGAGCTTTTACGTTCGTTTTGCACAGTCATTTGCCCTATGCGCGCCTCGCCGGGCGCTGGCCACACGGCGAGGAGTGGCTGCACGAGGCGGCCATGGAAACGTATGTGCCGCTGCTGTCGATGTTATACGATTTAAGAGAGGAAGGCGTTCCTTATAAGATCACGATCGGCATCACGCCGGTTTTGGCCGAACAATTGGTTGACGAAGACGTAAAAGATCATTTTGAACAATACCTGGACGATCGCATTGAAGCAGCGAAGCGCGATATCGCCTACTTTGCTGAAACCGAGCCAGAGAACACACAGATTCGATTTCTCGCAGAGTGGTATCGGGATGAATTTGAGCGCGTCAAACACGCGTTCGACCATCGCTTTAAGCGCGATATCATCGGCGCTTTCAAAACGCTGCAAGATGAAGGCTTGGTCGAGATCACGACGTGCGCGGCCACGCATGGTTACCTGCCGCTGCTGGGCAGCGACAGCGCCATCAGCGCGCAGGTCAAAACAGGCGTCGCGTCATACATGCGCATGTTTGGCCGCCGGCCAACGGGCATCTGGCTGCCTGAATGCGCCTATCGCCCAGCCTATATTACTGAGACGGGGCGCAAGCGCCCTGGTATCGAGCACTATCTGGCCGAGAACGATTTAAAAGTGTTCTTCAGCGAGACGCACACCATCACCGGCGGGCAGCCGGTCGGCGTGGCTGGCGGCGACGTGATCGGGCCTTATGGCGAGATCAAGCGCCGCTATGTCATTCCGGCGTCCGGCCAGATGATCGCGCCTGAACGCACTGCGACCACCTTTATGCCGTATTATGTCAACGACACGACTCACTATCCAACCAGCGAGCAGCATTCCGGCGTGGCGGTCATCGGACGCAACAACCGCATTGGCCAACAGGTGTGGAGCGCTGAGTGGGGTTACCCCGGAGACTTCGATTATCGCGAGTTCCATCGTAAGGCGGGCACCAGCGGCATTCAGTATTGGCGCATCACTGGCGCGCGCGTCGATCTGGGTCATAAAGACTTGTATCACCCTGATTGGGCGGCCTACAAAGTCGATCAGCATGCTGAGCATTTCGCGCATCTGGTCGGCGATGAGCTGCGCGCGTTCCACGAAGGGACAGGCGAATTCGGGTTGGTTTCCGCCAACTACGATACCGAATTGTTCGGCCATTGGTGGTTTGAAGGGGTGGCCTGGCTGGGCAAAGTGCTGCGCCATCTCTCGGTTAACGGCGAGGTGGAGCTGACCACGGCCAGCCGCCACATCGAGCGCCATCCGCCGCGCGATGTGCTTAACCTGCCGGAGAGTTCGTGGGGAGCTGGCGGCACCCACTTTGTATGGGATAACAACGAAACCCACTGGATGTGGGCGCCAATCCATGAGGCGGAGCAGCGCATGGAGGCGCTCGCGAACCGTTTCACTGCGCCGAATGAGACTGAACAGATCGTGTTGGCGCAGGCGGCGCGCGAAGCCCTGCTGCTGCAAAGCTCAGACTGGCCGTTCCTCGTCACGACCGGGCAGGCGCGCGAGTATGCCATCCAGCGCTTCAGCCAGCACCTCGAACGGTTCAATAAGCTCGCGGCCGGCCTCGAGGCGGGCCGGGCTGACCGCGAATTGGCGCTGGAATACTGGGAGCTGGATAAGGTGTTCCCGAACATCGATTATCGCGACTTCCGCACGTACATGTACGCCTAGCAGGGCTGCGATGAACGTCTTGTTCGTCAGCGCTGAAATGGCCCCATTCGCCAAGGTGGGCGGCCTGGCGGATGTCATCGGCTCTCTTCCAAAGTCGCTGCGTGGGCTGGGCGTCGATGCGCGCATCATCCTGCCCTGCTATCGTTTTATCGACCTCGGCCGGATCGGGGCGCTGCCGCTGCTGTCTTTTCAGCTTCCGCGCCCCACTGGCACGACCGATGTGAGTCTTTTTCAAGCCGAATATGACGGCGTGCCGGTTTATTTTCTGCGCGGCTGGCCCTACTTTGGCGAGGAAACCGCCGTTTACTCGGAATGGGAATGGGATGTGCCGCGCTTCATCTTTTTCTGTCAGGCGGTGGTCGCAGCGGCCGACGCGCTGCGCGATCATATCAGCTGGTTTCCCGATGTCGTGCATGTCAATGATTGGCACACTGGCCTGGTCCCTTTCTTGATCGCGCTGCGGCGCGTTGAAGGAAGCGGGTGGGCACGAGTTGGCACGCTGGTTGGCATTCACAATCTCGCCTATCAGGGCGAGCATGTCGGCGGGTGGCTGTGGGAGCTGGGCGTGCCCGGGCGCCATCATCCTGAGCTGACGAGCCGCGGCTTGACCGACAACCTGCTGGCGATCGCAATTGCATACAGCGATATTGTCACGACCGTTAGCCCACGTTACGCCATCGAGATCCAGTACCCGTACATGGGTTACGGCCTTGAGGGGTTGATCCGCGCCCGCCTTGATGATCTTTACGGCATCCTGAACGGGATCGATGATGAATTGTGGAACCCTCGAACCGATCCTCATCTCGTCGCCAATTTCGGCGTGGAAGATTTTCGCGCCATCCGCCCGCTCAATAAAGACGCGCTCCAGCGCGAAATGGGGTTAGAGCCGCGCCCCGATGTGCCGCTGATCGGCATGGT
>DAOTYT010000308.1:0-12962 GCA_034434615.1 Anaerolineae bacterium
GGTTCAACCCGAACATGGTCGCAAAAGCATCGAGGGTGAGCTGCCGCGGGATCAAAACGGGCGGCGACGTATTGATTTCCGCAGCCGGTCGAAAAGCGGTCAGGATGATCCAAACTGCGGGCAGGGCGAGCAGGGTCAAAATGACCCACGCGCTGAGATTGGTCAGCAGAACATTGGCCCGGCGATGCGGGCTGACACTGGCAGAAATCATTGGATGACTCGCGTTTTCACCAACTGCCGGAAGAAATAAACTGTGAAAAAGAGCGAAAGCAAAACGGTAACCCACGACATAGCGCTGCCCAGTCCGAATTTCGTATCGTCAATGGCCAGCCGCGTGACATATGTCCAAATGAGTTCTGTTCGATTAGCCGGCCCGCCGTCGGTCATAATACGGACGATATCGAAGGCGCGCGCCACATCAAGCGAGCGAATCGTCAGCGCGATATAGCTGAAAGGCGCCAGCAGCGGGAAGGTGATGTGAACGAATTTTTTCCACCCGCTCGCTCCATCAACCTCGGCGGCCTCGAACAATTCGTGCGGCAGCGACATCGTACCGGCCAATAGGATGATCGTCGTCACCGGCAGGTTCATCCAGATCGTCGCGATCATAATGGAGATCATGCCGAGCGGCTCATCGACCAGCCAGTTGATCGGCCGCCCCTGATACCCGAACACCGTCAGCAGGTTGTTGACCAGCCCAAGGTTCGTGTTGAAGAACCAGCGAAACTGAAACCCCACCAGCACCGGCGCGAACATCATCGGGATCATGAGCATCGTTCGCATGATGCTTTGCCCGCGCGTGACGCGCGCCAGAAGCTGAGACAAGCCCAGTGCCAGCAGGTACTCTCCATTAACGGTGATCACCAAGAAGATGATCGTGTTGCTGAAGGCGCGCCAGAAGACCGGATCATTGAGCAGGCGGCGGTAATTGTTAAACATCGTCTCCGGGTTAAAAGCCAAGCTGTCTGGCCGCAGCAGCTCATAGGGCGTGAAGCTGACGTACAGCGAGTACAGCAGCGGAAAACCAGTGACGATGAAGATCAGAACAAGGCTGGGCAAAATCAGGAAGAACGGAAACCAACGCGGCCCCAGCCGGCTCGACCGCAAACCTCTACTGGCTCTAACCTCGGCCGCGGTCATGGTCGTGGTTGTCGTCACGAGAAGCACTCCGTAAGGCAGAGCCGCTGGGGCAGCCGGGCCGCCCCAGCAGCTTGTGGGGTGAATGGACTAATCGTAGTAGCCGGCGTCCGCCATAAGCTGGCGAACCGACTCGGCAACCGCATCCAGACCTGCCTGCGGCTCAACATCGCCGAGGATGATGGCCTGCAGCCGCGGGTAGAACATATTCGAGAACGGAATCCACTCTGCGATCAGGGGTGGCGTTCGGAAATCCTCGCTTACCTGCAAACGTGCGACTTCGAGACGATGCTGGTCAAGCGGAACATCAGAAGCGCCGGCATCTTCGATGATGCGAGCCCAAACATCATCGCGAACGGGCAGGAAGCCGAGCAGCGCCTCTTCATAAGCCACGCGCTCTGACGTGAGGAACCGGATAAGCTGGGCGGCAGCCTCCTTATTTTGAGCGGCAGCCGGGATCGAGAAGGCATGCGCGCCGGCCCAGCCGGTCGGGCGGGCCCCCTCATTGCTGAAGCCAGTGAAACCGCGGGCCAGCCAGAAATTACCCGCGATCGCCGGGCATGAAGAGGGATCCTGGAAGTAGCTGTACCAGCCGTACCATTCAAGCTTCATGGCCACATCGCCATTGCAGAAATTCTGCGCGTCGCCATCCCACAGCAGGTTGGTCGTATCGGGCGGGATGATCCCATCGCGATACCAATCACGCAGCAGCGTCGCCACCTGCACGCCGATTGGGCTGTTGAAGATCGGCTCGAAGTTCTCATCGAATAAGTCGCCGCCGCTGGCAAACAGCAGCTCGTAGAAGCGCCCGGTCAGCGCCTCTTCCTTGCCAGCAAGGCCATAGCCATAGGTGCTGTAGCCATTCTCGACGAAGAAGCGCGCTTGCGCATCCACTTCTTCAAGCGTCGTCGGCACGGCCAGCTCGCGACCAGTTGCGGCGAGGTAAGCTGCGGCGATCTCAGGGTCCTCATACAGATCGAGACGGTAGTGCAGGGCGCTGACATCGGCATGCCGCGGGATCAACATCAAATTGCCATCGATCGTCGCAGCATCGATGATCGCGGGGCTGAAAGCCGCCAGTTCCTCGGCAGTGAAATAATTATTCAGCGGCTCCAGGAACGGCACATACTGGGCGACGAAGCTCGTGTGGTTCCAAGCGACATCGTAATCGACGGCGCCGATCGCGAAATCGGTCTTGAGCTTCTGGTCAATCGCGAAACCGTCGAGCAGTGCCACGATTTCAACAGTCGCCCCAGTCGCCTGTTCGAAGACCGGGATCGAGTTGTACATCGCTTCGTACTGCCCGCCGCCGATCGTGGCCATACGAATGGTGATGCCAGAAAGGTCGACATCGAGGCCGGCGTACTGTGGCCCATCATCCTGAGCGATAGCGAGGCTGCCGAGGCTGAGCACCACCAGCAGCGCCAGAGAAAAGAGGAACAGTCGTTTGCGCATGTGAATGAACTCCTTCTAAAAAACAGACTAGTACCGACACTTTTGTTATTTCGGCGGCACGCCGCCGCGATGACAGGGTCCCCCCTGAGTCATCTCACATAACCTGTTTCTTTTAGCCCACATCGTTTGGCCTGATCAGGCCGGTGCGCGGGTAATGGTAGTCGCGCGTCTGCTTTTCGTCTTTGTAGACATACCAAACGCAGGGCGCATGATGATCAAGCGTATGGTCAAGCGGGCGCAGCGGATGGCCGCGTTTGCGCCCGGGCAGCCATTCCATGGCGATGGCACAGTGCGAGCAGTACCAGTGCACGCCAGTTTTCTGCCAGGTCCACAGGTGCGGCTCTCGGTTGACTCCATGCTCGGCGATCGGATAGGGGCCGCGGCCCGTCTCCGGGTCGCCGCGACGCAGCACGCCGCCGCTGCCGCAGGGATCGAAGCTGATGACGAAGCGATCGTGTTCTTCGCGCACCTGCACGTCGCCGCGCCGGCGCGCACCGCTGAAGTGCCCGCCGCGCATCCCCTCAACGGTAAGGGCAACTTTCTCCCACGGCGTCATCCGGTCCCACGCTTCATAACGGTCGCCCCAGATCGACTGGTGCGTATGCAGGATCGTCTCCAGCACGGCTTCTTCTCCCCAGGTTGCCGCGCAGTAAGACAGCAGATCCTGCACCCAAGCCACCAGCAGATCGTGCGGATTCTTAAATTCGAGCCGCATCCGCTCCAGCCATTCCACCGCGGCGGTTCGTTCGCCGTTGGCCAGCGCCTCCAGGCAGCGATCGCGCGGCGCAATGCCGATCTCCGCCGTGTTGAAAGTGCGGAGGATCGCGCTGGCGACCTGCGTATCGCGCGGCGGCTCCACACCTGACCGCTCGACGATAAAGCGGATGATATCCTCCACCCATGTCGTCATAATGCGGTGCATGATCTGCATCTCGCGCAGGAAGTAGTTGATCAAAGTGATCGCCTCTTCGTCGCGGCCAGCTGCGATCGCTTCTTCGGCCAGCGTTTGCGACGAAATGCCGATCGTCTCAAGATCATCCAGCCGCAGGGCACGGCCGAGGGTTTCTGAGTATGTATAGTTGACGGCCATCTACACTGCTCCCAATTCGCGGCGGACGATCTGCGTCCCCGCCACCATCGCCTTGAGCTTCTCGCGGGCAACCCAACGCGCCGTCATGCTGAACCCGCAGTCGGCGCTGATCCAGACGCGCGCTGGATCGTTGTACTTAAGGATTTCTCGAATCCGCTCAGCGACGATCTCCGGTGCCTCGACCGCGCGCGCTTTGACATCGACGACGCCAGCGGCTAAAAACTGATCGCTGCGGGCATGACGGGCGAAAATATCTGACTGCCACATGCCGCGGTTGGCGAACTCCAGATGGATGATATCGGCGCGCAGGCGCGGAAAAACGGGGGCGATATGTTCGTAGGTGCGGTGCGCCACCGCCGGCCGGCCGAGATAATTCCCGAAGCAGATGTGCAGCCCGATAGTGACGCGATCGGCGACGCCTTCCACCATCGCATTAAACATCTCGACGAACTCATCGACTGAAACGAAGTCATCGATCGCCGACGGCTCATCGATCTGAATGTGCATGGCGCCAGCGGCGACGACGGCGCGCAGCTCCGCATTGAGCAGCGGCACTAAAGCCCAGGCGACCGCACGCTTATCGGCGTACACTGCACCTGGGTCGATGCGAAATGCAAACGTGACCGGCCCGCCGAACGGCGTGACCAGCGGCTTGCAGGTGCGGGTGCGCGCGTAGGTCAGCTCCTCGACCAGTCCAAAGCCGTTCGGGACGGCCAACGGCGCGACAGCGCGAAATGCATTGATCATATCTGGCCCGGGATAACCGAGCTGTCGCTCCCAAGGGATCTTCTCTAGCCCGTGGATCGAATCGTAGAAGCCGACGAGAAAATTAAACCGCTTCATTTCACCATCGCTGATCACGTCGACGCCCGCTTCCTCCATCTCCATGATCGCGAGCTTGGTCGCATCCTCAAACGCCTCTTTGATATCGACCGATCCCATCTGGCCCGCTTTCATCGCCTCGCGAACGACGAACAGCCAGCCCGGGGTGCCGTGAGAGCCGATCACCTGCGTGGGCAGCAGCGGCAGATCTGTGTAATGGTACATGGTCAGGCCAGCCCAAATTCACGATCGACAACGCCTAGCGCGCGGTCGACGATATCCACCAGCAGCTCGATCTCATCGCGACGCATGTTGAGCGGCGGAGCGATCAGCATGACGTTGCCCGGGTGAATGGGCAGCAGGATCAGGCCCAGCTCGCGGCAGGCCAAACGAAATGCCAAGCCGATCTTGCCGGGGGGCATGGTGGTAGCGCCGGTCTCCCGGTCGAGCACCAGCTCCAGCCCGATCAACATGCCCTTGCCGCGCACAGCGCCGAAACAGGGATGATGATCGAGCATGCGCAGTCGTTCAAGCAGGTAAGCGCCGTTCTCGGCCGCCTGGGCTGCCAGCTCGTCGCGCTCAATCAGGCGGATGTTCTCCAGCGCCACAGCACAGGCAACCGGATGCCCAGAATACGTGTGGCCGTGCCGGAACATCTGCTCTGGGCCGCCGGCAAACGCATCGGCGATGTGCCGACGCACCACCGCCGCACCGATCGGAGCGTATCCACTCGACAGTCCTTTTGACAGCGTCATCAGATCGGGCACGACGCCGCTGTGATCGCAGGCGAACATCGCGCCGGTGCGCCCGAAGCCGGTGATGATCTCATCGGCGATCAACAAGACGCCGTAGCGGTCGCACACCTCGCGCAGGGCGGGCAGAAACTCATCGTGTGGGATGGCGACGCGCAGGGCGGTATTCATCGGGTCGAGATGGACGGCGGAGACGGTCGCCGGGTTCTCGCGCACGATCAGCGCCTCGATCTCCCGCGCATGCTCAGCGCCGCAGCCAGGCTCCGGGGCCGGGGCGATGCGCCCGAACGTCTCTGGCATGAACAGGTGATTGCGCGTGGCGTGGTAGTTTCCATCGACGGCCATCGCGCCGAACGTGGTGCCGTGGTAGGCGCCATGCCGAGTGATGACCTTGTAACGGCTGTACTCCCCGCGCATGACGTGGTACTGGCGCGCGATCTTGATGGCAACCTCGACCGCCTCGCCGCCGCCAGGGGTGAAGAAGACCATCGAGAGGTCACCGGGCGTGATTTCGGCGAGCTTGGCCGCCAGCTCGATCTGCGATACCGTCGCATAGCGGAACAGATCGATAAAAGCGACCTGCTCGTACTGGCGAATGGCCGCTTCGACCAGTTCCTGTCGTCCGTGGCCCGCGACCATCGCCTCTAACGCCGAGACACCATCGAGGTAGCGATTGCCCTCGATATCGTACAGCCAGCACCCCTCCCCGCGCACGATGATGCGCGGGCCATCATCCGCGATCAGATCGTTGACCTGTGTGAACGGCATCCACAGATGACGCCGTGCCAGCGCCTTAAGCTCGCGCACAGCCTCGGTGGGCTGAATGAGTGGCTGAACGGTCATTGTCGTGTCCCTACCCCAATCTCCGCCGGTCGCACTGAGCGGTTCTCTGATGCCGACTGGTAAGCTGCGTGAACGACGCGCAGCGTATTTAAATTATCTTCCGTGCTGTTATCGCGCGGGGTGCTGTTCGTCTCGATCGCCTCCATCAGCGAGGCCATCGTGCCGACGAAAGCGTCGGGGATCCACATCTCATCCAGCGTCGGCGTCACCTTCACGCCCGGCCCAAACTTAGCCGAGGTGATCTCGATCGTATCTGGCCGCCCCGCTGGGTAGTTGTACATCAGGCCGATCGTCCCATCGATCGCGCCCTCTGTGCCGATGAAGCGGAAAGTCGCGAACGGTTCCGCGAACTGATTGTAGTGGTTGACGGAGACCAGCGCCTGCAGGCCGCTTTGATAGTCCAGCACAGTGATCGTCTTGGTCTCGCCTTTGACCTGCCCCTGCCCTGCATAGCGCGCATGGCGGCTCGTCACCCACTCTGGATCACCAAACAGGAAGCGTATCGCATCGAGATAATGGATGCTGTGGAACATCACCTCCAGCTTATCGACAGCGGCCAGCCATGGCCACATGTGCCACGGCGTCGCCACGCTCACCTGAATCTGGGCATCGGTCGGCTGGCCGATGAAGCCCTGTTCGATCAGGATCTTGCTGGCGCGGATGCCGGCATCCCAGCGCATCTGCTGGTTGATCGCCTGTTTGACGCCGGCCTGTTTCGCAATCTCAACAATCCGAACGGCTTCATCAAAATCCTGCGAGAGAGGTTTCTGGCACAGCATATGTTTGCCGGCCGCAGCCACCTTCTCGACGATGCTGAGCTGATGCCACGGCTGCACAGCAATATCGACGATCTCGACGGCGGGGTCTGCCAGCAGGTCTTCAAGCGAACGATGGACGCGGGAGATGCCGTGTTCGCTCGCCACCCGTTGGGCGGTTTCGTGATCGATGTCATAGCAGGCGACCATACGAAAACCAGCTTTTTTATAGGCGGGAATGTGGGCATACTGGACGATGCCGCCTGTGCCTACGAAGCCGATCCCATAGTCGGTTTTGCGACCGAGGCGAGGCTTGTAATCGATGTGAAACGGAAATTGCGCGATCATCACAAGTTCAGCATTCTACAAAATGACTTTTCCGGGCGCGATGAACAAATTATAATTTATAATGTATCATGACGGCGGTAACGATGCAAGTTTTTGCTTTTCAAACTATAGAAAAGGATCTCTTCTATGCTCAAGATCGATACGCACCAGCATTTTTGGAACTTGAATGAAGTCGAATACCCGTGGCTCGTGCCAGAGTATGGGCCGATCTATGCGACCTTCACGCCAGCCGATCTGGAACCACAGCTCAAGGCCGCCGGCATCGACAAGACCGTCGTCGTGCAGAGCGCCAATTCGTATGAAGATACGGCCTACATGCTGCTCGCTTCCGATCTCTACGACTGGATCGGAGGCGTCGTCGGCTGGGTCAATTTGCTCAACCCTGCCGAGACGGAAAAACGGATCGTGATGTACAGCGGCCACCCTAAGTTTCGCGGCATCCGCCACCTGATCCACACTGAACCCGATCCGAACTGGGTGGTGCAGGATATCGTCATCGAGTCGCTCAAAGTGCTGGCGGCACACAGGATGATCTTTGAAGTCGTCGCGGTGTTCCCCAATCACCTCGAGCATGTGCCAGCGCTGGCCGAGCGCGTCCCCGATCTTACCCTCGTCATCGATCATCTGGCTAAGCCGCCCATCGCCAAGCGCGAGATGGGGCTGTGGGCCGAGCAGCTCAAGGCCGCGTCCACTTATCCGAACGTCTATGCGAAAGTTTCGGGACTGAATACTGCCGCTGAACCAGAGTGGACGGCTGACAGCCTGAAGCCATATATCGACCATGCCATTGACTGTTTCGGGGCAGACCGGCTGATGTTCGGCAGCGACTGGCCGGTGGCGATCCTCGCTGGCGATTATCACAAGGTGTGGACGGAGACCAACCGCGCCCTCGCTGGGCGCCCGCAGGCCGAGATCGACGCGATCCTCGGTGGGACGGCCGCGCGCGTTTATCGAATTAGCGCATAGGATAACTGCATTAGTCTGCTTCACCTAGCCCACAGCGCGAGACGCACTATTAGGTTGTCTCGCGCTGTTTTGCGCAGTTTCTGACGCGCTCTGAAAAACGTGCGGCGTCGATCATGCCGCGCGTCAATGAGGCCAGTCCCATGGCGCGAAGATCTGGCCTTGCCCTGCCCGCGTTGAGCGTTACACTCATGGGAGCTGCACGACACTGACAAGATCAGAGCCATCCACGCAATGACTGCAACCTCCAAGCTTGACTACAAACGTATCCTGCCGATCTTCGTCCTCACTTTTGTCGACGTCCTTGGGTTGACGATCGTCATCCCGATTTTACATTTGTATGCCGCAGTCTTCGGGGCTTCACCGCTGGAGATCGGGCTGGTCGCGGCGACATTTCCGATCGCGCAGCTCATCGGCGTACCGCTCATGGGCGCGCTTTCCGATCGCTACGGACGCAAACCGCTGCTGCTGATCAGCCAGGTGACGACGTTCATCGGGTTCCTGCTGCTGGCCTCGGCCAATTCGTTGTGGATGGTCATCTTCTCACGAGCGCTGGACGGGCTTTTCGGGGCGAACATCGCCACAGCGCAGGCCGCCATCAGCGATGTGACCGATGACAGCACACGCGCGCAGGGCCTCGGGCTAATCGGCGCTGCCTTCGGCATCGGGTTCATCCTTGGGCCAGTGATCTCATTCTTTGCGCTCGAATTCTCGGACAGCCTCGCCATCCCTGCGCTGATCGCAGCAGCCTATTCATTCGTCTCGATTTTGCTGACGCTCTTTCTATTTCGAGAAACGCTCCCTGCTGAACGGCGCGGCAGCGGGGCGGGCCAGCGGCCGCTCGGCCTGCTGGCACTGCGACCGCTGTTTAGCAATCGCCAGATCGCGCTGCTGATCGCGCTGTTGTTCGGGCAGCAGGTCATCTTCTTCGGCTTCGAGAGCCTGCTGGGCTTGTTCACACTCAGCCGGCTGGGGTTTCTGGGACAGGGCAACGCGCTGCTGTTCATCTTCGTGGGCGCGTTGTTGATCACAGTACAGGTGCGCTATCTCGGCCGGTGGACGCGCCGCTATGGCGAGCGCCGGGTCATCTTTGCGGCGCTCTCCCTGCTGACGATTGGGCTGCTACTGTTCGGCACGACGCCAGAACAGCCGCACCCGCTCTATCTGCGCCAGCGCGTCATCAACCAACTGCGCGATTTGGCGCCAACCAGCACCGAAGCGATCATCGGCGATATCGCAGTGGAGCTGCCACTGGACGAAAACCGCGGGATCGGCGGCCTGCTGTGGGTGTTGGTCGCCATTGTACCGATCGCGATCGGCGCGGGGCTGGTTCGCCCAAGCATCAACAGCCTTTTGACGCGCCACGCCGGCAGCCGGGATTTTGGCCGCGTGCTGGGCGCAAGCGCGGCCGCAGTCAGCGGCGCTAATGCGCTTGCACCGCTGATCGGCGGGCTTTTATTTCAGCGCGCCGGGCCTGCCACCCCATTCCTGCTTGGGGGCATGGTGATGGCACTGCTGACGGTCATCGCCGTGGCGACAGTGCGCGACCCGCTGCCAAAACCCGCCAGCGCCGAACCGATGGCAGAACAAACCACAGCGCCATCGTGACAGCACAAGCTGGCGCTTGCTTCGTTTCGCGGCGACCGCAGTTACATCACGCGCTCACGGATGGACGCGCTGGCGTAGTCCAATATCGAGACGACGATCGCGATGGCCAGAGAGAAAAGGCAAATCTGTAACTATAACTGTATCTTGCGCCAGCGTGTTGACGCAGTGCAAGTCCTATCAGGTGTTCTTGTTGATAAAGCAAAATGAACACTATTGTAAACAAAGGACAGGTGTAGGGGCGACTCGGTAGTTACTCTTACAGAAAAATACGGCTCAAATATCCAAATTATCTTGTTCATGGAATCTGCCAGCGCGCTAGTGTTCAGGAGCCTGTTTACCATTCCATGAATGACTGTTAACAATAATCCTTATAATATTTAATCTTTTCATAAAGTGTTGGCGCTACCTTTCTTCTACCAATTCTATTTTCCAATAAGCTATGAGGAGATGCTTGTATGATGAAAGTTCGCTTTTCGATCGCGCTGACCGTGCTTGCCCTGCTTACTCTCCTGGTTGCACCTGCCATCGCGCAGGAAAATACGCTGACTGTGCTGTGCACCCCGCAAGAAGACTGGTGCGTGGCGATGACACAAGCCTTCGAGGCTGAGACGGGCATCAGAACCAACTATGTCCGCATGTCATCGGGCGAAGCGCTCGCGCGCATCCGCGCTACTGCCGATAACCCTGAATTCTCCGTCTGGTGGGGTGGCCCAGTCGATACGTTCATTGCTGCCGTGCAAGAAGGCCTGCTTGAGCAGTACGAATCGCCCAATGCCACGGTCATTCCAGACATCTATAAGGACGCCGAGAATTTCTGGGCGGGCGTTTATGTAGGCGCGCTCGGCTTCTGCTCAAATGTTCAGATCCTCGAAGAGCTGGGGGTTGAGGCGCCAAACTCGTGGGAGGATCTGCTCCAGCCTGAGCTGCAGGGCTTCATCGCCATGGCGCACCCAGCGACCTCGGGCACGGCGTTCACCGCATTCTGGACGATCGTTCAGCTTGAGGCCGATGCGCTCGAGGCCGAAGCTGAAGGCACGGGCTATGACGAAGATGGCACACCGACCCAAGCCGCGATCGATAACGCGTTCGAGTATTTTGCTGCCCTGCACCAGAACATCCTTCAATACACCCGCTCCGGTTCAGCGCCTGGCAGCCTCGCTGGTCAGGGCGAGATCGCCGTGGCGATCATCTTCTCGCACGACTGCGTGAAGCTTCAGGAAGAGGGCTTCGAGGGCATCTTGGTGACGACCTTCCCCGAGGAGGGCACCGGTTATGAGATCGGCGGCATGGCCATCATCGCCAATGGGCCAGAGCCAGAGACCGCCCGCATGTGGTTTGACTGGGCGCTGACCGCCGATGCGCAGAACATCGGCCCGACGGTCAATTCGCTGCAGCTGCCGACCAATCCAGATGCCACAGTTTCACCGCTCTCGGTCAACCTGGCCGATATCAATGTGATCGACTACAATTTCGAGGCGGCTGGCCGCAACCGCACCGCATTGGCCGAGCGGTTCGACACGGAGATCGCCCCGGCTCCCGTTCAGTAAACGCCGCATTATTCGCTACAATAATACTCCCCCGCTCGTTTGGGGCGGGGGAGGTTTTTTATTGAGGGGGCTTCTATGCAAGCGGCGAGAATACCAATCATTCGGCTGAACGGCACAATCACCAGCGCGCGACGCGCCTTTCGCGACCCGATCCTGACGGGCGCGCTCATCTTCGTCATCCTGTTCATCCTCATCACGATCATTTGGCCGCTGCTGGCCATGATCGGAGAGAGCGTTTCCGAGCGCGGCCTGCCTCTGTTCCGCCGCTACCTCACTGAGCCAGTCTTTCAAACGATCATTTTGAACACCATCGTCATGGGCGTGCTGGCCGCCTCTGTGGGCACGCTCGTCGGCTTTCTGTTCGCGCTCGTTCAGGTCAAGCTGGACGTCCCGTTTAAGCGCTTCATGCACATCATCGCGCTCATCCCGGTCATCTCGCCGCCGTTCGCTGTGGCAACTTCGGTCATCGTCTTGTTCGGCCGCAACGGCGTCATCTCGCGCGGGATCTTCGGCGTGCGCTACGATATCTATGGCCTCGACGGCTTGACGCTGGTGCTCACCCTGTCGTTTTTCACCCTGGCCTATCTCAACCTGC
Organism: Anaerolineae bacterium; assembly: GCA_034434615.1. GTDB lineage: Bacteria > Chloroflexota > Anaerolineae > Aggregatilineales > Phototrophicaceae > Flexifilum. The sequence goes on from DAOTYT010000308.1 coordinate 11,916, forward strand.
GCGGCATGATGCTGGCGCTCGACCCCGCGCTGGATGAGGCGGCCACCAATCTCGGCGCGAGCAAATGGCGCGTCTTTCGCACGGTGACGCTGCCCATGTTAATGCCCGGCATCGCCAGCTCGTTTTTGCTGCTGTTCGTCGAATCGATCGCCGATCTTGGCAACCCATTAGTTTTGGGCGGCAACTTTGAAGTGCTGGCGACGCGCATCTACATTAGCGTGATCGGCCTGTATGATACGACGGCCGCCGCCGTACTCTCGATCATCTTACTGATCCCCTCGCTCACCGTCTTCATCATCCAGCGTTATTGGATCAACCGGCTGTCGGTCATCTCGGTGACAGGCAAACCCTCTGGCCAACCCCAGATGATCACCAACCCATTCATCAAATGGGGGCTGTTTAGCATCGTGATGGCCATCTGCCTGTTGATTGTGCTCATTTACGGAACGATCGTTTACGGAGCGTTCGTGCAGGTTCCCGGCGTCAACAACACGTTCACGCTGCGTAATTTCGACTTTGTGATCAACGGCATCGGGTCTCAGGCAATGCGTGATACGACACAGCTCTCCGCCATCGCGACGCCGATCGCAGGCCTGCTCGGCATGATCATCGCTTTCATCGTCATGCGGACGCAGTTTTTCGGCCGTGGGGCGCTCGACTTTGGCGCCATGCTGGGGATCGCCGTGCCGGGCACCATCATCGGCATCGGGTATCTGCTCGTCTTCAACAGCCCAAGCGTGATCACATTACCGTTGCTGGGCGATATCACCGTCATGCCTAAGCTCACCGGCGGCCAAGCCATGTTCGGCGGGGCGCTGGCGATCGTGCTGGTTTTCATCGTTCGCAGCATGCCGGCTGCGCTGCGCTCTGGCACGGCCGCGCTGTCGCAGATCGATCCCGCCATTGAGGAAGCCTCGGTCAGCTTAGGCGCGAACAGCGCGCGCACCTTCAGGCGCATCACGCTGCCGCTGATCCGCCCTGCTTTTCTAACTGGCTTGATTTACTCTTTTGCCCGTTCGATGACGACGATCTCGGCCATCATTTTTC
>DAOTYT010000309.1:0-2167 GCA_034434615.1 Anaerolineae bacterium
AGGACGGCTTTGAATGAACACTCGGAACATTTCGCGTTTCAATACCAGCACACGCAGCGCCCCATGCGCTCGTGCCCGCGCCGAGCGCGGCTGCCCATCGAGCACGGCAAAGTCGCCAACAACGCTGCCCGGCCCAAACGACCGTAAAAAGCGTTCCCCACCCTGTGCATCGACGGCGTAAATGTTGATAGCGCCCTGCTCGATTAGATACATCGCATCGCCATCATCGCCTTCGTCAAACAGCATCGCGCCATCTTGATAATCGGCGATCTCAATCGCGCGGCCCATGTTCTCTAAATTGCCCAGCGACACATCGCGGAAGATCTCGATGCGCTGCAGGCGCTCGGCGCGCGCTTCCAGCTCCTCGGGGGTGAAGCTGGCGGCGAGGCCGCTGGTACGCATGAAAATATCAAACCGATTGACCATCGTGGGGTCAGACTCTGCAATTTTTTCCTGCATCCCTTCCCAAAGCGTTTCATCGCTTGGGGGAAACATCGACTGCATATAGGCCGTCACTGCATAGCCTAACTCGCGGCGAATCGTCTGATACTCTGCGCGAAGTTGGCGCGCGTCTTGTTCCCACGCTTCGCGCAGGCGCGCGCTTACACCAGCGACGCGCAGATTGTTCTCAAGGATGCCGAGATTGGCCTGCGTGATAAGCATACGCCGGATTAAATTGATGTTTTCAATGCCGAAGGAGTCGCTGAGCTGGACGAGCAGCTCTTCGAAGCTGCCACCGCCAATTCGTTGAATCGCTTTCACCTCTCCGGTGGAGACATCGCTCCCCTCGCCAAAGATGCGCCCAAACTGCCGTTTCTCGCTGGCGATACCTTGCTGAATTTGCAGGATGATCACCCCTGCGCCACCTAATCCGAGTACGATAGCGACCAGCAGCAGCTCGGCCCCAGACAGGACGTTGACGACGTTGTTATAGATCACATGGGCCAAAATAGCGCCGCTAATACCCAGTAATGGCAGCACCCGCGCCTTCCCGCCTTGTGCCCGGCGCAGCTGCCCCAGCGCGAGGCCGACCACGGCGCTGGCCATGCCGTGCATAAGGACGGTCGAAATCACCCGGCTGAACGCAACCCCCCATCCCGCTTCGGCGTTGTTCAGGATGTAAAACCAGTTTTCCGTGACGGCGAAACCGATGCCGACTCCAAAGCCATAGATTGCGCCATCCACGAAATAGACAAAACTGGGCCGGCGAATGAGGAAAAATAAAAATGTCGCTTTGAGGATCTCTTCAATAACCGGCGCAGCGAAACGGACGAGCACCTGGTAACTTTGCGCGCCACTGAGGCCAGCATTGACCAGCAGGTTCACGAATCCGTTGTTGATCAGGTAAGCCAGCCCAAAAGCGCCGACTGCGCCCCAAAGGACGCACGCGACAAGAATGCGCGTTTTTGCCGTCTGCAAGACATCGTAATACCTGACCACGACGATCCATAAGATCGGGACAGCCGTTGCGATGGCTAAGGGGATACCAACGTTCAGAAGCATACTAGAGTCCGTACTTCATGCGATGTGACTGCTCCGCGGGCTTGAACGGATTATCCCTCATTATCACGCAGCATTACTCATACACCAATTAAATATTATCGCAGTATTTACTTGCATTCACCTTGCAGGAGAATTTAGCGCCGGCGGCGCCAATAAAGATAGAGAGCGATGGCGGCAAAAGCACCTACTATAAACAGCAGGCCAACGACCTCGCCGGCACCCACCGCCGCTCCGCTGAGCAGAACACGCTCATTTGACGAAACCAGCCAGGCGATGACGCCGAGGACAATGAACAAAGCAGCGGCCAGCCCAGTCAAACGAGCTAACGGGCTTATCGCGATTGCGCGCGATCGTAGCATGCGCCGCTGATCGAGTTCTTGGTCTAAACGCCGGCGCAGGCGAGCCTCAAATTCAGGCGGTGGGGCCTGTTCCGGGCTGATGACATCGCGAAGCTGGCGCACAACCGAGGTCAATTCTCGCAATGTGGGTTCAGCCTCCAGGTCTTCTGAAACCGATTGACCACTCAGCAGAGCATCGGTCTGGTCGGCCAGCGCGTCGTCGATGCGGCGGTGCTCGTCCATCAGAGTTCACTCCGCTCCATTTGGTCGCGCATGGCCTGAATGGCGCGCCGGTAAAGTGATTTGACCGCTTCAAGCGATTGGCC
>DAOTYT010000310.1:0-3332 GCA_034434615.1 Anaerolineae bacterium
GCGGGGCCATCGAAATCGCTCGGCACGCGGTCTAGCGCTACTACCGGGATCGTGAGGCTGGACAGGAGGGCGGTGGTCATACGCGCGTCGGCAGCGTGCACGATGATCATGCCATCGACCCAACGCTTAATTGATTCGTGAATGCTGGAGATTTCGCTGTCCTCATCATCGTGGCTGTTATAGATGAGGATGCTGTACGCCTGCTCGCGGGCGATCTGCTCGATGGTACTGACCATCGCGGCGAAATGTGGCTTGGCGAGATCGGGAACGATGAGCGCGATCGTTTGCGTACGCCCAGTGCGCAGCCCCTGCGCGATGGGGTGTGGAGAGTAGCCGAGTGCGTCGATGGCTTCCTGCACGCGTGCACGCGTTGCCTCAGCGATGTGCGGCCAGCCCCGTATTACATTGGAGACCGTAGTAACTGAGACGCCAGCATAATCAGCGACCTGACGCAGCGTGATGCGATAAGACATAAAAAATTACTTTCGACAGACAAAATTAGTTTCCAAAACCGTGAAACTCTCGGCCTGTGTAACGTTTCACACGCATACCTTAACGCGATTTTCGAGCTGGTGCAACATTTCTTCTGCGGTCGATTTGGTAATTCTGCACAGAGTTGTGACTCGCGTTCAATTGTCGAGCTGCTTTTGCAGAGGGTACACTGATGCCAAGATACCCCTGCTTCGGCCTGTTTGCATTCGCAGCGAATGGATGCGCATACCCAAAAAGGACATCGGAAATGGCTAAGCAGAATTACGAAATGAAAAACGATATGATCCGCGAGGCTTTCCTCGACCTGAAGCGCAGCCAGCCCGACCGCTTCAGCCGCCGATTGAATCTGTCGTGGAGTAATTGGGGTTTCGGCATGGAGTCGCTGGCGGATTCAGCCGCGCGGCTGGCGCGCAATGGTGTGCAGTTCATCGAGCTGCACGGCAATCATTATGGCCCGGATTTGGGCTACCGGCCCGATGAGACGCGCCGTATCTTGGCCGACCACGGCATCCGCGTCGGCGGCATCTGCGGCATGTTTTCGCCCGATAATGACCTGTCGAGCAACCGCGCGGTTCATCGACAGGCAGCGATCGATTATCTGCGACGCGAACTAGAATTCGCCAGCGCTGTGGAGGCTGATTATATTTTGGTCGTCCCGGGCGCGGTGGGGCGTCCCAAAGCGTATGATGATATGGAGTTCGAACGCTCAGTGGAGACGCTGCGGCTGGTGGTGGATGACTTCGCCCGGCATAATATCCCCGCTGCCATCGAACCGATCCGCAGCGCTGAGGTCTCGTTTTGCCACACCATCGCCGATGCGAAGCGGTTCATTGCCGCCGTGGGCCACCCGATGATCGCTGGGATTAATGGCGATGTGTATCACATGCAGGCCGAGGAAGCGCATATCGGTGCGGCGCTGATTGACGCGGGCGATCAGTTGATCAACCTGCACCTGGCTGACAGTCATCGAGGCGCACTCGGGACCGGCGCGATGGATCTCGATACGATCATTCGCGCGCTGTACGTAATTGGCTTCAACGTCGAAGGCAGATATGTGACGCCGGAGCCGCTGGGCCCAGGCGGCGATCCGTACCCGGCAATGTATGGACGGCCCGATGCCACCGCGCTCGATGCACTAGTGGAACAGTCAGTGCGCTATTTTCGCGAGCGCGAGGAGGCTGTTTTGGCCGAGAAAATTGATGGGTAGATTATCCTGATCTACACAATCTCAGGTTTTGTGTGGCCCTGCCCTAAAAAGTAGACGCCTCAAGCTGCCTATCTTCGCGAGCGAGGGCTGCCAAGCGGCGGCGAGACAGCAGCATGAAGCCGGCGATCAGAGCGATGCCAGCGGCGATTTGAACGCGCGGCGGTAGATAACGCACGCGGTTGACGAGGTTCCACTGCGACTGCCCGATCAAATCTTGGCGCAGCCGCTGGACGAAGCGGCGCGAAGGTTGGACGCCGACCAGGGCGACATGCAGACGCTGTATCAACTGGAGGAAGCTTTCCACCTCGGCGCGCGGCACATTGTACTGCCGGTACAAGTGATCGAGATCGGTCTGATCGACCAGGATCGCATCAGTGAGCGCAGAGAGTAAATTCTGCAAATGAAGATCGGAAGAAGAATAAGTCATGAGTGGTATTCGCCTCTTTCATTTGACAATACACTGTCGATCTTCTCGCCTCCAGCGCTAACGAGTTCATCCCGCAGCGCCAGCAGTGTGCGGTGGTACAGCGATTTAACAGCGCCTTCGGTCCGATCCATCACCGCGCCAATTTCCGCATTCGATAAACCGTCCACGAATTTCAGGATGAGCAGCTGCTGGCGCTCGGCGGGCAGGCGGCGGATCGCGCGCAGCAGGGCTTCACGTTCTTCATTGTCTTCAGCCTGCCGATCGGGCGCCTCCGATCTCAGGCTGGCGCTGATATAGTCATCGAGCGAAATGACTTTGCGCCGGCCGCGGTCGCGGTGCCAGTTGACGACCAAATTGTGCGCGATACGATACAACCATGCTTGAAACGGAACCCCGCGCTCGGTGTAATTCTCGATGTGTGCCATTGCTCGAAAAAAGACGCGCGCGGTTAAATCCTCCGCATCGTGGTGATTGCCAGTGCGGTAGTAGATATAGTTATAAATCTTCTCGATATAACGCTCATACAGCTCGCCGAAAGCTTCCTGCCGCCCTTCTTTCGCTAGTTCAATCAGCTCAACATCGGCCAGCGATTTGAGCTGCCGGGGCGATCGACGAGAACGCGAGCGCAGTCCTTTGCGTATATTCATCATGACTACAGTAACCCAAAAACCGCCCGAAAGTTGCGAAAACAGCCTGCTGCGCGTCACGATCGCAGAGCGCGAAACCGCCGGTTTGATCCTGCTTGGCTCTCCCTTATAATACCTATCACTTTGTGTTAGCACATCTTCCATCGAAGGGTACTTTGATGATCCCTCCCCTCAACTTTCAGCAACTTATCATGAAGCTGCACGAATTCTGGGTCGATCAGGGCTGTGTGTTGTGGCAGCCTCATAATGTGCAGGTCGGCGCTGGCACAGCCAACCCAGCGACGCTGCTGCGCGCCCTGGGGCCCGAGCCGTGGCGCGTCGCCTATGTGGAGCCGAGCGTGCGGCCTGATGACGGGCGCTACGGCGACAACCCCAACCGCATGCAGTATTACTATCAGTATCAAGTCATCCTGAAGCCTGACCCCGGCAACCCGCAAGAGATCTACCTGCGTTCGCTTGAGGCATTAGGGATCAACCCGCGCGAACATGATATTCGCTTTGTCGAGGATAACTGGGAAAGCCCGGCGCTTGGCGCGTGGGGGCTGGGCTGGGAAGTTTG
>DAOTYT010000311.1:0-2564 GCA_034434615.1 Anaerolineae bacterium
CGCCGGGAGCATCGGCCCCTAACCACAACAGATAGCCGGCGATGATGATCATCAGCGGCAGCAGAAGCCTGACGAAGGCCGTGAGCACCGGGCTGTCTGGCACTTTCAGCCAAACGCGGGCTGTTCTTGCCATTGACCAGATGCCGAGGACAGCAAGGAAAAGGACAGCGACTTCCAGAAGAGTGTCGTATCCCCTAAAATTCAGCAGCACTGCCGTGACAGGGTTAAGTAAGCCGGTGGCAGGCAAATTTTCAGCTGCGGCTTCCGATAAGCGCGGCTGGTCCGCCGGCAGCGCGAATACAACGGCGATCGTGGCAAGCGCCAGCACGATGGCGAGCGCCAGGATCAACATGCGCGCCGGTGTCAGGCGAGTGTCGTCATCGCGATGGGTCTTGTGCAATTTCCATTTCCTCTGCGCCGGCTGTATCTGGCGCCTTCTCTTCGTTCTGCTGGTCATTCAGCGTTTCATCATCTCGCGTAGCCTGTGCTTTGCGCATGGCGCTCAATGTGGAGAGCAGCAGCGCCCCGGTCAGCCCAGAGCCTACGGCCGCTTCTGCCATCGCGACATCTGGCGCTTGCAGCCGAACCCATGCGAGGGAGACCAAAAGCCCGAAGGCGATGAACAGGACGACCGATCGAAGCAGGTCGGGCGTAGTGAGCGAAAACCAGGCGCACAGTACCAGCGTGATGATCAAAAAGACATCGAATAAGACGACAAAAGTGAAATTCATGGCACTTTTTCCCAAGGCTGTTGGCCCTGTTGTAAGGTGAAGCGCCCAATCAACTGCGAAACCGTTGAGCTAGCAACGAGGACCAAAATCCAGATGAGTCCGAGTTTGATGAGTGCCGAAAGCGTTTCAACTTGGAACGCTGCTCCCACCGTGATCAGCCCCAAACCGAGATTGTCCGCTTTCGTCAGCGCGTGCAGGCGCGTAAACGTGTCAGGTAGCCGCAGCAATCCCACTGTGCCGGTCAGGAAGAAAAAGCAACCGACGATGATGCAGATCACCGTAATGATGTCATTCCAGGCCATGTTTCAACTCCGATGAAGGCTGGCTTGCATCAGTTCTTAGCTGACCATAACGAGTAAAGACGACGCCAAGGACCCCTGCCAGCAGCGCGAAAACGAGGGCGACATCTTGAAACGCTTCATTCCGCGCTTCCAGCGCGAGCAGGATTAAAATTGTCGTCCCAGTAGTCCCGAAAAGTTGAATGGTCAACAGGCGGTCAGCCGCCGTTGGGCCGCGCAGAATGCGGATTAGCCCGGCGCCAATATTGAGCAGGAGGAAAAACGCCGCAGCCTGATAAATGATGTTCATGTTGCATCCTCAGATAGTTTCACCCCATAGATGGCTGCGACGCGCATCTCCAGAATGCGCAGTTCTTCGATGACCGGGGCGTCTTTGTCCAGCACATGCACAACAAGGGAATCGTCCTTCAAGTCCACACACAGGGTTCCCGGCAGCAGGCTGGTCGTATTGGCAACAATAACGCGGCCGTAGCCCGGCGGTAAGCGCAGTGGGTAGTGCAGCAAACCGGGTTTTAAGGGCATCTCTGGCCGTAAGACGCGGGTGGCGACATCGATGCTGCTGAGCACCGATTTGCGCAGAAAATAGAGCACGTAGAGGATGATCCCTAGAATATGAATGCGCCACCGGCGCGTCGGCAAAATGAGTGCGCTCAGAGACGTTGCACCGATGATGACCGGAATCCCAAGGATCCACGAGTCGATATTTCCTCGGTTCAATACCCACCACAGCCCCGTAAATAGCGCGCCTCGCATAGTGAGGTCGAAAACGCTAAAAAGTGGCGATGGGCGCCCACCTTCATGCTTGGCGACGTTATACACAGCATTATCCATGTGCGAGCCTTCTTAAGGCATGCCATTAACTCAAAAGTAACTCAAAAGTGTTTACCTCAACCATTAGTCGATCGGTTAAAGCTCTATATGCGATGGTTAAATCTCTAATCGTCAAGAAACAACGTTAGTGGTTTCTTTCGGGAAGGGCGCTTCGTCGCAGCGGCTTCATAGGATACAAACGCCCCGGTCTAAAAACAACTTTTTGTGAGGGATTGTTCGACAAAAAGAGGATCTGCTTTTATGTTTGGGAACGCCCTAAAAAATAATCGTCTAAGCATTCATAAGTTTCTGATGAACACGAGAAGTATAGCATAATTCAGCAGGCAAGGGCTAAGAAGCCGGTTAAAGCGCTCGGCGCAGCGATTTCCGAGCAAAGTGCACGTGTGTAGTGCATTATGAATCATAAATCCCGCCTAACGGGGCGGGATTCACATCTGCGGGGCCGACGGGTTTCGAACCCGCGATCTCTGCCTTGACAGGGCAGTATGTTAACCGCTACACCACGGCCCCTTTAGTATGGTAACTATACTCACCGTGGGAAACAATGTCAAGAGATAGTTTCTGGGGGGAGTGGCTAAATTCAAACAGAGCGGTAAAATCAAGTATAGACCCGCGGCAGAGCGGTTGACTGCCACAGGCCCCAATGTCTGAACGCACACGAGGTTAACGAGCCATCATGACGTGTCCTTACTGCCACCGTACC
>DAOTYT010000312.1:0-4417 GCA_034434615.1 Anaerolineae bacterium
GACCCGTGGTCTGAGGGCGCCTTCGCCGCCGCTTGCGCGATAGACTGCATCCTGGTCGACCGGCTCGACCGTTTCGCCGGGATCAGCGTTTTTCCGCGCGTGCGCTCGCTCGCCGAGATCGCCGTCGGTTGAGTGAATATCTGCTAGGCGTCTTCATCAAGTGCCGGTAGTTCAACCCGGCGCGCCAGACCCAACGTTGTCTCTGGGTCAGCGCTCAAGGTCATGATGCGCTCATATTCGGCCTGCGCCAGCTCTGGCGTGTAACGTCCATCATAATCACGCTTGACGGAGTGGAAGCGCTCGCCGAACGCCAGATCGGCCAGCATGACTTTCATCGCCTGTTCGGTCATGAACAACGTGGGATAAGGCGTATAAAACAAACGCAGATAATCGCCGCCGCTTAATGCCAGCGGCAGCGGCGCCCGCGTTTTGAGGTCGCCGCTCATATTGGTGCCGAGATAAAAATGCGGAACCGGCACATCTGTCCCGTAGATCTCGCGCGCGAAGCGCCGGTAAAGCAGGTGATAAAGCGCCTCTAACTCGCCAGCAGCGGCGATCTCTGCATCAATGGCGGCTCGCTCCTCGGGGGTGAGCCGCGCGAATAACTGCCACAGGGTGAGCAGCGGCATCGAGGCAATTTCCCAAATCAGCGTTCGCCTTCCGCTGGCATATGGCCAAGAGCGCTGGAAATCGGCAAACCGCTCAGCCATCTCGTGGACCGGCGAGCTGGGAGGTAAAGTAAGCAGCGTATCGATGCCGATGAAATAAGGATCAGCCTCGAAGGCGTGATAATATGCCTGTGCCTGCTCATCGATCAAACGCAGCGCTTCTGGCACAACCACGCGCGCATAGTCTGGCCCACGTTCAAAGAAGCTGCGAAACGAAAGCGCGGTGATGATCATGTGCTGGCCGCCCAACCCGTAAAACTGGCCGATGAAACGAAAATAACGTTCCATTAGCCATGCGCCGTGGGCCGCGAAGTCCTCGATGTACCCCGGGTTAGCGGCATGGCGGTTCTGTTCAAGGATGTAAGTACGCCGCGTCGCGCCAATCGCGAAGATGCCGGTCAAGCCTTCGGGATAGCGCTCGCGAATGCGTGCTGCAAAAACTGCATCTGCCATGATCAACGCTGCTGCTCATCCCACAGCGCGTAAGCGTGCAGCGCTGCGAGCAGTGTCGCCTTGACGACATACCGCGGTGTATACAGACACTTGCCCAGCCACAGCGGCGTCAGGCGCTCGTCATCGATGTGGCCGAGCAGAAAATCGGCGGCGGCGTGCAGCCGCGCGGGGTCGATGCCACCGCGCTGACGTTCCCAAAAGAGAAGCGACAGCAGCCCGTAAGCCGTCTCTTCAGGCGTTGACCACCCATAGAAGCCCCAGCCGCCATCGCCGTTTTGAGTCGAATAAAGCCAGCGCAGCCGCGTGATCACCATATCATCAGCGACGCCGGTCAGCGCCTCGACAGCGATGCACGCAAGGTAATACGGTGATGCGTGCCATTTATCGAACCAAAACTCGCCTTTGGTCTCACTGCGGCGCAGCATGGTGACAGTCTTCTCGACCCAAGCCGCTGCGCGCGAGCCGGCGGGCACGCCTTTCAGCGCGGAAATCAGGCGCACCTGCGCGCTGAGGGAGGGATCGATCTCATGCGGGAAGCAGCGGAAGTGACTTTCTTCCTCAAACTGGGCAAACACCTTCTCGTCAGCGCGGTAGCCGCCCCAGCGCAGGACGGCATAACCGGCGGCCGTATCGTCCAGATCGAAGATCGAGTAATAGGACGAAAAACCCAACCCCGATTGGGGCGACCATGCGTGCCAAAGTTCGCTTAATGCGCGGCGAACCTGCAAATCCTCTGGTTTCACCGCGCCCGCAATACGCAGATAGTTGAGCGACCATGCAATCTCAAAGGTATCGATCGGCGATACATTAGGAACGCCTCCGTCCGCCATCACGACACTGCGCAGATAGGCCAATGCCTCAGGCGAGCGGTGCTGCGAACGCAGCAGGAGCGCCGCGGTCGCCGCCGGTGAAGTGCCCACCGATCCATTCGTCTCTAGGAAATCAGGACGTTTCGGAAAGGCGCTTCGAATAGCCTCTAGCGAAAAGGACATGGTGTGATTACGCCACAAATGCGGGCTGTATTGCAAAATAGCGAGTTTCTTTGCGATCGTCTCCGCATCGCACCGCGGGTTGTGCGGCACGTTCATTTCGAGCTGGCGCGCTTCGTCAAGCAAAGAAATGGCGAGCACAGGAAAGCCGATCGTCTCGTGCGCGTCTTGATTCAAACGGGGATACTCTCGCCATAAGAATTCCTCGGCGCGGCGCACGCGGTCAGCATCGTCAGGCATATTTCCATGTTCTTTAAGCGCGATCGCAGCCGCCAGCGTCGAGATAAACCGGTCGTGGTGATGGATGATCTCGCCGCCCCAGCTTCCGTCGGCATGCTGGCGCGCGCGCAGCCACGGCAGCGCGTTTTCAAAACCTACATCTGGAAACAAGGGGGCTACCCGAGCCACCCATGCAGTGTCATAAGCGACACTATCGATGTGCCCGCGTCCTAACTTTGAGAGCACATCATCGATGGCTGGCTGTAGCGCCCGCTTATCAACCCGCTGCCGCATGCCACTGACCACAAGCCCCCCTCCTATCAACGAAGTAGAAAGTACAGTAAGAGAATAAATAGTTTCAGCTACGAGCATCAACGTTTTTCACAAATTCGGATTTTACTCCCTCACACACCAAAACTCAATATAGGTTTCGTAGTGGAAGTATAAATACAATAATAAGGTTTATCCCAAAAATGTAAATTACCCCTTAACTTTTTAATGGAAATAATGGTGATTGTTTCGAAGCCTGGCGTCGACAGGGGCGCAAACAGGCGGTAAAGTATGTGCACACATGCTGCGAGCATATGACCTATTTACAACCGACGGTACCATAAGGCCCACAGCGATCGTACAATAGCGCAGCGCCGCCCTTTTAGATCTAAGCCATTCAACATGCGGCGTGGTGAGGTCAGCGAGCCGACCGCCAATGGTTTTTACATCGCCCGAATTCGTGCTTTTCTGCGCCGTTTTCTTTCCGGCGTTTTTTTTGCTGCCCCATCGTTGGCGATGGATCTGGATGTTGGGCGCCAGTTATTTCTTCTATGCCTTTGGCAGCGGCGCTTATGTCCTTCTGATCGTTTTCTCGACCTTCGTCGATTACACAGCCGCGCGCCTGATCGAGCGCAGCGAAAATCGCGGCAGGCGGCGCCTGCTGCTGGCGCTCAGCCTTGCCACCAATCTCGGCGTCTTGTTCACCTTTAAGTACTACAATTTTTTTGTGGGTTCGTTCAATGCCGCCCTCGACCTGGTACGGCTTCCCCACGCCGCGCCAACATCGTCGCTGCTCCTGCCGATCGGGATCTCGTTTTACACGTTTCAATCGATGGCTTACACCATTGATGTCTACCGGCGCGTCGTTCCAGCAGAACGCCACGCTGGCATTTTCGCCACCTACATCGCCTTCTTTCCTCAACTGGTCGCCGGGCCGATCGAGCGCGCCGCCAATATTTTGCCGCAGCTGCGGCAGCGAGCCGCCTTTGACCCAGAACGCACGATCAGCGGTCTCCGCTTGATCCTATGGGGGGTTTTCAAGAAGATCGTCATCGCCGACCGGCTCGCCATTTACGTCAACGCCGTTTATGCCGAGCCGCGCGCCTACACAGGCGAACCGTTGATCATGGCGACGATCTTCTTCGCTTTTCAGGTTTACTGCGATTTTTCAGCCTATTCCGATATCGCTGTTGGTCTCGCCCGCATTATGGGCATCAACCTGATGCTCAACTTCCGCCAGCCGTTTTTTGCGCGGTCGGTACGCGAATTCTGGTCGCGCTGGCACATCTCGTTATCGACGTGGTTTCGCGATTATCTTTATATTTCGATCGGCGGGAACCGCGTCGCGTTCCCGCGCTATCTACTTAACCTCATGATCGTATTTGTCGTCAGCGGCTTATGGCACGGCGCTGCATGGACGTTTGTGATCTGGGGTGCGCTGCATGGACTGTATGTCGTTGGCGAGGCAGTGTACGGGCGGTTAAATTTGCCTCGCCTGCCTCGCTCACCCGCTGGTGCGCTCATCGGCATGGCTTTCACATTCGCGCTGGTCATCTTCGCATTTATCTTCTTCCGCGCAGCCAGCATGAATGATGCGCTTTACATCGTAGGAGCATGGTTTCAGCTTGGGAGCTTCGGCCATCTTGCTGAGCCTTTCGCTGGCGGCTTGATGGCTCCGCGGGCAGAATTTTTATTTTCTATCGGTCTGCTCGCGTTCTTAGTTTTTATGGACACGCTTGACGCGCGTTATGGGCTTGAACGCGTCTTTGAACGCGCGCCCATCCTCGTTCGGTGGAGCGCCTATTACATGCTTGGCGG
>DAOTYT010000313.1:0-9278 GCA_034434615.1 Anaerolineae bacterium
TCGGCACCCTTTCTCCGTCTAGAGCTTGTCAACTCCGCCATTGTTACACAGAACACACGGTTTTTCCTTAGTGATTGCCCTCAACCGCGCTGATCCACGCTCGGTTGAACGCCTTCATAAATATCCTGGCGCAGCCATAGATAGGCCATGTCAGCGCGAATTTCGGCGTTTGCGCCCGCGCGAATGCGGCCCTGCGTCCACCATGCGAACAGATCAATGGGCCGCAGCGCCGAAAGCGACCAACTGCGTTCGACCGCAAAATCTTGCCCCACGTAGCTTCCGCCCAGCTCCGGCAGAATCGGAGCATTAAACAGGACGACTCCCTCCCCATAAGCAGCGGAGGGTTCGCTGATGAAGCGCACGCCTGTGAAATCACGCACAACCCACGCGATGACGCTGTCTTGCGGCGCCAGCACCGCGATCGGGAGTGATGGGAAGCCGCGCGTCTCGCGACGCGCCAATTCGAACAGCGTATCGCGCAGCAGCATCGTATCCATGCTGGTGGCGCGCGTTCTCCAAAACTCAGTCGGGCTGGCGGCGCGCACGACGGCCACATTCCAGCCAGCGCCCAGCGACGTGAGCAGCCCCAGCGCAAGTACGCCAATACCGATGCCTTGCAAAGCAGTTCGCCGATCCCAAACGCTGACGGCCATGAAATAAGTGACAACGGCAAACAGCGCAGTCACAAGGACGAGGATCGCCGAAGTCACATCGATCGGCGCACCCGTCAAAGTGCCATCAGGGCTGAACAGCAAATTGCGAGCAAGCTGCTGCAGCCCCATTGTGAGCACTGTGAAGATCGCCGCTGCTGCTAAAGCCATCACATAACGCGCCCAGTATGGCACAGGCCAGTCCGTCGTTTTTTGGTCTTGGCCGATCATCAGCAGCCCTAAACGCGCGGCCAAACCCGCCATCGGCACGGTGATCCACAGCGCATAGGCAGGCGACTTGGTGAAGAATAGACCAGCCAGCGCGCCAAGCGTGGCCCATGCCAACAAAAATCGGTCGATGAAGATGAGGCCGCCGCGCCGCACCATGAGCGCGTAAGCGATGAAGCCGGCAGCGATCACGAAGGGTTCGTAGAACAGCGCTGCCAGCACGGGGTGAAAGGCGGCTGACGCGCTCGCGCCAACGGCGCTCAAGGTGCCGACGATCAGCGTGCCGACCGCGCTCAGGCCGGAAGGATAAAGCATGAACAGAGTCGCCACGACAACGACGACAAGCGCAGCGATCGGCAGCGCCGACAACCACGGCCATGTCGTTAGCAGCGGCTCGCGCGGCTGAGAACCGTTTGTCTCGAACTGCGTGGGCGGTTCGTCGAGGGCGTAGCGATCTGCACGCGCCGTCAGCCAATGCGCGGCCGCCCACGCCAGCGCCAGGATCAGGGCCAGCACAGGGCCGCCCGGCTCGGCCAACAGAATGAGAGCAGCGGCCAGCACTGTGGCCAAAATCGCATCGCCGCGCGCGCGCCGCCGTTGATAGCGGGTGAGCGCCCACAGCAGCAGCGCTGCGATCGCCAGTGAACCGATGACTGGACTGCTGGCGCGCGAGGCCAGCAGCAGCACCGGCGAGAATAGCAACACAAAACTGAACAGCAGCGCACGGCTGGGGCCAAGCTGCGCTCGAAACAACGCGGGCGCAATCACCAGCAGGGCGCCAGTGAGGGCGATGACCAAGCGTGCCGACTGTTCCGACCCGCCCATCAGTGCGAATGAGATCGTCTGCACTGCAAAAATCAATGGGCTGTCCGGCACAATCGGCATGCCGACCACCCCCGGCATGGCGACGCGCCACGCTGCCAGCGCGCGCCGAGCTTCATCGGCGCCCAGGGGCACTGTATCCAGCTCGGCCAACCGCAGCACCAGCGCCAACCCAAAGATAACTAAATACGCAATCAGTTCAACCGAGAGCGTTAATGCAGCGCGGGCGCTGCGCTCGCTGATTCTTTCGGCAGGGTAATCCATTACATCTTGCATCGGCCTACTCACTTACTACTCTGGCAAGCATTCTGGCAAGCATCATCGAGATCTCAGTGCCCGCCGCGCGGGGTTTGAGAGACGCGGTAATAGCGACTGCCCCCAAACTCACAGACCGGCGTGAAGCGATCGCGGAACTTCAGCTCAGCGGCGCTGCCATAGCGATCGCGCTCGGCGGTGCCGAAGAACACATAATCGATCCCATACCGGTCGATGATTACCTGGGTAGCGCTCCATGTGGGGTCAGCATACAAGCGGTCGATATCCTCAACCCGCGTGCCGGCGGTCTGGGAATACGTTGCGCCGCGCCACTGGCGCTGATGCCCCTCCCAGTTGAACAGATTTGGGATCCCCACCAGGCGGCCGGTTAAGCCAGTTGGTGGGCTGCCCACATCATAAGAGCCACCGACCCGTTCAACCACAATGACGCGGTCACCCTGCACCATCTGCCCGAAACACATCACTGCGGCGTAGTCGTCAGGATTGACCGACCCCGGGCCGCCATCCAGCGTTAGAAATGGCGGATCTTCACGATTGAAGTAGCCGGTCTCCACCAGCGTACGATAGGGAATGCCAAAGGCGGGATAGAGCAGCCCAAGCGCGATCCCCACGCTCGTCACCGCCCCAAGGGCAATTTTGACCGCAGGAACGGGGATGCGGCTTTTTTCATCATCCAGCACGGCATAGACCGCGTAAGCCGCAGCGATGCTGAAGGCCGCCCACGCTTGGTAATAGAACTTGAATACAGTGTTCATGCGCGTCCCGAAATTGTCGCGCAGATAGACAAATTCAGGGACAAGGGTGAGCACAACCCCCATGCCAACCAGCAGCAGCGCAAAACCCGTCGCTGGCGCGTAATTAACGACATGCCGTTCCCCAGCATCTGCGGGCAGGTCTTCGTCAAGCGGGCGGCGGCGGGGAAACAGCCGCCCAACGATCAAGGCGATGCCAGCCAGCAGGAACAGCGTCGTCACAATGCGCTCAACGCGGCGCCCCAGCAGTTGCGGCAGCACAACGCCAAAACCGCCGTTCGCCTCAACGAAATTGAGGGCGGGCCCGCGCAGCCCTGGAATCAATAGCCCGATGACGACCAGCAGCAGCACGACGAGCAGCAGCGCCCAGAGAAGGATGAGCGCCGTCTGAATTCCCAAACGCCAGTCCATGGCCGGCCCAGCCCGGCGCGCTTCGATGATGAGGAATGGAGCCAGGATCAGAAGCAGCGGGCCAAACATGATGAAATACTGGCGAAACCACGTTGGGTGCAGCAGGTTGGGCAAAATGCCACCGAGCTGTGAACGAAAACTGAGCAAAAACGGTAGATAGAATAGGACAGACAAGAAGAGCAGTGCCAGCCCGAAGCGGATCATGCTGAACACATCGGTGGGCGCCAGGCGTCCCGTTCCCCCGCGCAGCAAGCGCCGCAGCCCCTCCGCGCCGACGAGCGCGATCATGTAGATCGGGCCGTCCCATGTGTTGAGAAAGATCAAGCCGCCAAGCACAACGGCGTAAAACACCGTCTCGCTGCGGTTTGGGGCGCGCCCGGCCAGCACGACGTTGAGCGCCAAGCCGAGCGACAGCACCGCAAACGGCAGCGCCAGCACATGAGGGTGATTATCGGCCAGCAAAAAACTAAACTGTGGGAACTCGGTGATGACTTCATCACGGCTGCCATCGAAGTTGACGTCGTTGACGACGCGGGCAGCGCGGAAGAACCACCAAAATTCCCAGCGCTCGAAACTCGGGTCGGCGAACGCGCGCGGCTCCGAACGCAGATGCTGGTTCCAGAACGACAGGTACTCTGGGGCTGCCGTCCCCGTCTGATATGGCAGCTCGATCAATGCGAATTGAAAATTGCCAAGCAAAGCGACGAACACCGTCGCCAGCAGCCCGCTCAACAGGGCCGGTCGATGCCGGCTGACCCTCGGCTCATCATCGCTCTGGTATGAAAGGCGGAGCAGCGCGCGCGAACGCACCATATTATAGGCGACGCCGAACGCCGTGAGGCCGGTCAGCGCGAATAGGAGCGCGATCATCATGTTGAAGGCGATGGTACTGGGGATGCCGCTCAACATAGCCAGCATCGCTGCCATCACGTAACCGAAATAATAGTAGCTGATGGCGTAGCCGGCCATCCACGGGTCGTTGGGGGGAAACATCTCGCTGCGCATGGTGGCGCTTATAAATGCGAGTTCCATCGGCTTTTCGGTGGCGAGCAGCCCATTTTGATGGGCGCGCACGATCGCCCAGCCGAGCAGCAGCGCGAAGAACAACACCTCGCCCGTGAGGACAGCCTTGCGATTCTCGTGCCACCAAGCCCGCATATCAACCCGCGGCCCAGTCCAATAGGCGATCAAGCCGATCGCCAGGACGATCAGCCAAGCCAGCAGCATACCGCCCGTAGTGTTGAGCAGGAACCCAAGCACCGCCAGCAGCCAGTAGACGAAGCCGACCAACAGCATACCGGCGGCGCGCGCCAGCGTATAACCACGGTCAGGCAGGCCGCCGAGCAGCCGGAAGCTCAGGGGCAGCGCCGCCGCCCCTGCCAGCGTGACCAGCAGCCACCAGCTCAAAACGATCCCGCCCTCGCGGGCCAGCCATTCGATCAGCACGGGTTACCCTCGCTCTGTAGGCTGCAAGTCTTTATTGACCCGATAAATGACCGACTGTCCTGCTCGGAAGACCGGTTCAAGCATTTCTAAAGCCACCATGGTTTCGAATTTCTCCAGGCCGCGCGCGTTGTAATGCGCCCGTTCCAAGCGGCCAACGATCACATAGTCAACGTCGTAAAAGCGCAAGATATCCCACGCAGTGCCGATGATGTGCGTCTCATAGAAAGCATTGACATTGGCATTACGAATCTCGACGAGGCGTCCCATCGGCTCGATCGTCCGCTGCTGGCGTTGATGAAAATTCCAGCCGATGACTGCGGGCATCCCAGTATAGATCGAGATGCGCGAATTCCAGCGGTACTGCGTATCTTCGCTCAGCCCCTCCATGATGACGGGCGTGCCGTCGACGTTCTCTTGCAGCCAGCGGATCATCGCGTGATCCTCAGACAGCGGGAACGGGGCTAAGTCCGGGTTTTGTGCCAGCAGCCGCGGGTCGCCTTCATAGCGGGTTGCGTACAGCATGAAGTCCATCCCATCGAGCGTGAGCGGCATGTTGTGCTCCATGCGAAATTCAGCTTTGCCGCGCGTGGCCATAATTGGAAAGAGCGATGCCGTCGCGACGAGCAGCACTAACGGCACGAACCACCCGGCCCGCAAAGCCGGCCGCCACGACTCGGAACTGCGCAGCAGACAGGCAAACGCCACACCGCTGACGACGCTGAACATCAACCATGCCTGCAAATAAAACTTAAAGACGGTGTTCTGGCGCCCGATATCGCCATCCAGCACCACATACTCGACCCCAAGCGTGAGCCCCAACGCTAATCCCGTCAGCGCCAACAGGAACTGCATAGCCCGTGACTGGCCTGAACGCAGGAATAAAATCGCGACCCAGACCAGCAGCGGCAGCGCGATCAAGGTGACCTGATACTCAACGGCCGCCAGCACGATCGAGAGGATCAGCGCGGCCGCCACACCGCTCACCACCATCAGCAGGAGGTTCCAGCGGCCGCGCAGCGCGCTCACCCGCGTTGAGCGAAACCAACGCGTAGTATCCCAGATCAACAGAGAAACGACCAAGAATAAGAAGAGGCCGTGGATGTCGAAATAGGCCCAGAGCGGCGTCTTGCCTCCCTCCCAGGGCAGCACACGATCGTAGGTCGTCGTAAACCACGTCGTGTAGGGCAGCACAGCGGCAAAACTGATCACGACGAAAGCGCCGACGTACAGACCATAATCGACCAGCGCCGCACGGTTGAGGCGCCCCCACGGATTACTTGCAGAGGGTTTCCAGCGCAGCCACCATGCAAAAGACAGGCCGGCCACGCTCAGGATTATATAGGTGATCCATTCCCAGGTATTGGTGGCCCGCAGCATGCCGACCACGATCGCCCCGAACGCAAGGGCCAGCAGGCGCGCCGCCTGGCCGCGCCGTTCGCGGCCGGCCAGCAGCACCTCGTTAAGCACAAACGCAAACACCAAAAACTGCAGCGGCATCGAGATCATGTGCGCATGCAGGTCGGCATAAATGAAGGTGAAGATCGGCATTTCAGTGATCGCCTGCCCTTCGACGCCAGGCGTTTCGGCCAGCACCCGGCTCGGCCCCCAAAACCAGCGATCAGGGCTGACGCGCAGCGGCTCTCCTCCCAACATGCGGCCAAAGCCAGCGGCGATGCTCGAGACGAGCTGTGCTGAATGATTCAGCTCATAGCGCAGGCGGTCACCGAATTGGTTCGCCCGCGCGCGTTCCAGAAGCTGTGAATAGGTTTCTGCATCTGGGGTCGTGCCGAACGCCGCCTCATACTCACGAATGAGGAAGTTTTGTAAGCCCACTGGCCGCTGGTACCCGCCCATCTGCGCCAGTCCGGTCAAGGCGACGCGCGGCGTATCGAGATTGCCGAGCACCACCGCCAGCATAAGCGCTGCAAGGCCGGCAACCCACGGGCTGCCGAGCCGCTGTTTGGACGTGCGACCATCGGTCACAGCCGGTTCGCGCAAACGGTGCACGACATTGAAGGCCACGGAAAAGGCGCCGATGCCGGTCAGCGCGAACAGCGTCGGCACGATCAGGTTGTAAGCGAACGACGGCACGATGCCGAGCAGCAGCGTCGGCACGCCGACGATGACATAGCCGAAGTAGTAATAGTTGATGAAGCCGCCCGCGTGCCACGGGTCGATCGGCGGGAAAGCGGTGCTGCGCAGCACGCCGTTAAAATAGGCGAAATCCATCGGTTTCTCGCCGCCATAAGCGTCGTGCCAAAGATCGGGATTGGTCAGGCGAACGACGATGAACGCGAGAAAGGCGAGCAGCGTGATCAGCTCGATCAGCGCAAGCCGGCCCCAATAAGCGCGTAAATAGGCGACGAACTCGGCGCGGAGACGCCAAGTGAGCGCCACCCCCAGCGCGAACACAACGATCAGCGCGCCCAAAAGGCCGGCCGCCGACCAAACCGGGATGTGGACGCTGGAGAGATACCACGTTCCCCAGCCCGCCAGAAACATCCCGGTGATCTTCGCGAACCCGTAGCCGCGATCGGCCAGCGCGGGGAACAGGGCGAACAGCAGCGGCCATGCAGCGAACCCGATCGAGACGATCGCCAACCACCAAACGACCACCCCCACTGCCTGATTTGTATTGAGCAGGCTCTCCGCATCGAACCGCTCAAACCATGCGCCGTTCTCGTACTGCACGGCGCGCATCTCGGGCGTGAAGCGCAGGCCGGTGGGGGCGCGATCGGCCTGCGCCGTGCTGAGCGGCGCTACCCCCACCAGCGTTGGATCGCAGAAGTAGAGATCGGGGTCTTCTGGGCAGTTGCGGAAGACGCGCGCATCATAAACCCGCGTCAGCGGCACCTCGAACAGGATATCGCGCACCCGCTGCGGGTCGTAGCTGGCCGTCCGCCGAAAGACGAACACGACCGGATGATCGTAAACATGAAAGGCCTCTTCAGCTTCAAACTCGTTGAGCCACGCCGGGCTGTCGTAGATCGGCAGATGCTGGTCGGAAATGCGCAGCGGCCCCAGCTCAAACGTTTCCTGAAAAGTTGCGACCAGTTCGTAACCCAACTCTCCGCCGAACAGCGCTTCATAATAGCGGTTGCTCAGCGGCCAGCGCAGCCGGTTACGGCTGAGCGTATCATAGAAACGATTGCTGCTGATGCCGATGTAATCGCTGTTATCGAGCGCACGGATCAACGTCTCGCGTTTGCTCGGCTCATCCTCATAGACGATGTTGAGCAGATAGCCGTTGACCAGACCCCACCACGGATCACGCCCACGACAATCGCGGGCATCAATGAACAAACCGGGCGGCGGCCGGTCGGACAAATTGACCCCGAGCGGCAGCGTGCAAACTTTAGTTGGCACGGGGTCATCCCAGGCGCCTTCCCAAGTGAAGATCGTGCCGCCAGTGACGACCGCCTCACCTTCCATCAGCGCGATATCGAGCGAATACTCTTCGCCGGCCGCTACCGTTACCGGCCGGTCGAGGACGATGTTGAAGGTATCGCCGGCGATGCTGGTCTCGCGAGTCAGGTTCGTGCTGATGACGGACTCGGCCAGCAGTTCGCCGTCGGCCGACCGACGCAGGGCAAAGCGGAGCGTTTCCGCTTCAGGCGTGTCAAACGGGTCGCCCAGGCGCGGGGCGTGGATGGTTGTGATCACGCCATCGGCCGGCGCGATGAATGTGTTGAACGACTGCGGCATGCTGGCATCGAAACGCGTGACGCGCGAGAGCAAATCGCCTTCGCTGCCGAATCGGTTCGGAATTGCGATATTGATCAGCGAAACTTCGTTGGTATAAAAGAATTCACCCGCGGGGTCTATCGGCAGCACCACATCGCCGAGAGACACCGGCCCATTCTCAACCCATTCAAACCGCAGCTGGTAACGTTCCCCCGCCTGCACATTGATCGGCGCCAGCAGCGCGATGGTGAGCGGCTCGGCTGCGGACGGAGGCGGCCCGGTCAGCCCGGCGACCGAAAGCAGCCTTTCCTGCCCATCCGCCTCAAGCTGAACGAGCGAGAAACGCACTAATGGCAGCACCAGGTCATCAGCGAGATCGACGTCGTACTCGCCGAGGATGATGCTCGGAATGACGCCGGTCGCAGGCGCCTCAAAGGTGAAGGCAGCCGCTGGCTGCGTCTCGCTCAGCTCGATACGAGCCGCGTTCAGCTCATCAAATGATTCGACAGTCAAGAGGGCCAGCGGGTCGCTGTTATGCGCGGTCAAGCGCATGGCAAAATCGCCGGGCAGGTTATCCCATGCCCAAACCCCCGCCTGAACACGCGTGAGCAGGTTCCGATAAATATTGGTGAACATTGCTGCCCACAAAACGGTGAAACCCGTCACGATGATGAATAAGCCGTAGGCGAGCGGCATCCACAACCGCCGCAGCCGCGCAGTTTGCGCCCGCTGGATGAACTCGCTCAACCCCCATGCAGCCAGAACGGCCAGTGCTGGATAGATCGGCAGGAAATAGCGCATGGTCATCACCCAGTTGCGGCCCATGTAGCCAAAATAGACCGCAACCCACGCGACCAGCAGCAGATTGGCCAATGCGCCCGGCCGCCCTCGGATGATGCGCCACAACGCCCAGCCAAAACTGACCCAGCTCAACAGACCGAGCGGCAGGCCCATGCCCCACAGCACCATATTGTTGAGGGGAAAGACATAGGAGGGGCGGCCGAGCCAC
>DAOTYT010000314.1:0-9759 GCA_034434615.1 Anaerolineae bacterium
CCCATCTCCGATGATCACGAGCCGGGCCTGCGGGTGGCGCTCGGCGGCCAGCGCGAAGGCATGCAGGCCATAGGGCAGGCCTTTTTGCTCGATCAGCCGTGAGACCGTGCCGACGACGATGTTGTCATCCTGTACGCCGAATTCAGCGCGCACTTCCTTGCGCAGCAAACGATTGTCGCCCTTAGGAGGGTCGAAACCGTAGTAGATCGTCTCGATCTTGTTGGGGTTGGCGCCTTCTACAGCGATGCTGAACTCGCGCACAGCCTCGGAGATAGCGATGCCATAGTCGGTCATGCGCCAGAGGAGGCGATTGATGAGGCGCATATACGGCCGCAGGCGAAAACGGTCGTCGTTATGGCGGCTGGAAATGATCAGTGGGCGGCGCATGCCGCGGCCGCCAAACCACGGAAATCGAAGCAGCCACGCGGCGGGGATGGCGAAGAGATCGCCATGCAGCAGGTGCGTATGGACGATATCGGGCCGAAACCGGCGCAGCTCCGTCATGATGCGAGATATGAGCGCAAGGTCGAAATTATTGCGGATGACCAACCGGCGCGCCGGAATGCCGCGCGCGTCGGCCGCATCCATAAACTCGTCGACCAGATTCGACGGGCTGACCAGGATCAGAAAAAGCGCATCTATCCCATGATCGCGCAGGCCGTCGAGCAGCGTGAGTAGATGGTTTTCAGCCCCGGCGATGCCCTTGACTTTGAGGATGTGCAGCACGCGCATCGTGGTCGTCACCGTCCTTGATACCACGCTAATGTGCGAGCGAGGCCCTCGTCGAACCCCACGATCGGGCTGAAGTCGAGCAGCTCCCGCGCTCGGCCGACCGCCGCGCGCGAGTGCTGAATATCGCCTAACCGCGGCGGCTCAAACCGTGGGGCGAGCATGGTTCCCAGCAGCGCGTTCAATTTATCGACCAGCTCCAGCAGCGAGATGCGGCCGCCAGTCGCAAGGTTCATCACTTGGCCAGCGGCCCCCGGCGCCTTAAGCGCCAGCAGGTTTCCATGAACGACATTGTCGATATAGGTGAAATCGCGCGATTGCTGGCCGTCCCCATAGATCACCGGCGGTTGGCCAGCCAGCATGGCACAAATGAATTTAGGGATGACCGCGGCATATTGAGACATTTCATCTTGCCGCGGCCCAAAAACGTTGAAGTAGCGCAAGGCAACGGTCTCCAGTCCATAGACAGCCGTAAAGGCCTGGCAGTAATATTCGCCGGCCAGTTTGGAGGCGCCATAGGGCGAAAGCGGCCGCGGCGCCATGACTTCGGACTTGAATTCCCCTTCTATGTCCCCATAGGCCGAGGATGAAGCAGCATAAACCACGCGTTTGATCTGCGCGTCTCGGGCGGCCAGCAGCACGTTGAGCGTCCCCGTCACGTTGATCTCGTGCGTGGTCAGCGGGTCGTCCACGCTGCGCGGCACCGAGGGCAGCGCCGCGTGATGAATGACGTAATCAGCGCCAGCGAAAATAGGATCGAGCGCCGCTCGATCGGTAATGCTGACGTTGTAAAATTCGAGATCGCCGCGCAAGTGGGCGATATTTTGCAGTTTGCCGGTGATCAGGTTGTCGATAATGCGGACGCGGTGTCCGTCGCGCAGCAGGCGTTCGGCGATGTGCGAGCCGATAAAACCCGCCCCGCCCGTCACGACATAGGTTTCCTGCATCGCTGTCCACCTTTCACGGTGTATTCGAGGCGCGCAGTTGATAGCGCCGGCGCGCATACATCATGAAGACGAATAATACAGCCAGCGAGGCTAACGCCGCTGTGCCAAGCGCAAAGGCCTGCGCCGGCGGCAGGGTCGCCACTAAGACGCCCAGTGCGCCATAGAGCAAACACGCGCTGTACAGGATCGCCAGCGTCCAGCGCTGGCTGAAGCCCATCGCCATCAAACGATGCGAGGTGTGGTCTTTGCCTCCCAGTCCGATCGGTCGTCGCTCTAACGCCCGCGTGATGACGACCAAATAAATGTCAAAGATCGGCAGGGCCAGCACCAGCAGTGGCACCATCCACGTGACGCTGAGCGGCTGTTCACCGAAACGCAGCTTAATCCCCAGAACCGCCAGCACGAAACCAAGCACGAGCGAGCCCATATCGCCCATGAATGAACTGGCCGGGTTGAAGTTGTAGATCAGGAAGCCGACCGCGCTGCCGACCAGCGCCGCCGCCAGCGCGCTGACGAGCGTTAGACCTTCGTTGTAAGCGATGAGCGTAAAATAGGCTGCCGCGATCGCCGACAAGCCGGCGGCGAGGCCATCCATATTGTCGAGAAAATTGGTGGCATTCGTGATCGCTAGCACCCACACGACGGTCAGCGCATAGTCGATGATCGATATGCCGATCAGTTGAATATGGATGCCGGCCGCGATCAAGACGAGCGCGGCGATCGCTTGCGCGATCAGTCGAATCTTGATGCCGAGGTTGTACCGATCATCGACCAAACCGATCAAGGCAAGGAAGAGTGCCCCACTGAGCACCGCGCCAAATTCCACCAAATGCTGCGGCGGCGTGAACAGCAGCAGCGCCAGGGCAAAAGCGATATAGATCGCCAGGCCGCCCATTAACGGTTTGTTGTCGTGATGAATGTTGCGCTGGTTGGGGTGGGCGACGACGCCCAGCCGCAGCGCGATTGCGCGCGACAGCGGCGTCAACCCGAGCGATGTCGCAAACCCGACGACCAGTATCGGCACGAACAGCAGGGCATCCATATCTGCGCTGTGGTTCTCCCTCCGCCGGGTGCAGTATACCGCAATTCATGCTGAACGATAGGGTGCGTTCGTCGCGACGTGAGAGGTTATATTGAACTAAATCGCATTTTCTCTACGGTGAAATTTTCATCGAAGAATTGTCAAAAAGTGCACGCCTCCCTTATGATCACGGCATCGTAGAATTCAGGGCCCTTCATGTCTGAACCCTCTATACGTCAGCAGATACGCCGCGTTTTGCTCATCACGTTGGGGCTGAACTTGTTGGTCGCCTTCAGCAAGATCATCCTGGGGATCGTCACTGGGGCGCTGGCGATCACGGCGGATGGTTTCCATTCGCTGACCGATGGCGCCTCGAACGTGATCGGCCTTTTCGCCAATCGCATCGCCGAAAAGCCGCCCGATGCCAACCATCCTTACGGTCACCGGCGGTTCGAAACGATCGCAGCCCTCAGCATCGGCTTCCTGCTGCTGATCGCAGCTTGGGAGATCATCACCGGGGCTGTCGAACGGCTGATCTCGGGCGGCGCGCCCACGATCACGCCGCTCGCGTTCATGGTGATGATCGTGACGCTCGCGATCAATATCTTCATCACCACTTACGAGCGCCGCGAAGGGATGCGCCTCAAATCGGAATTTCTGATCGCCAATTCGGCCCATACGCGCGCTGATGTGTTCGTCACCATTTCGGTGTTGGTCAGCATGACGCTGGTGGCCAGCGGATTATGGTGGGCAGACCCCATTGCCGCGTTGGTCGTCGTCGCCCTAATCGGGCGGGTAGCCTGGCAGGTGCTGCGCCAAACCGGCAGTGTGCTGGTCGATACTGCGCCCTACTCTCCGGAAACCCTCATCAACGCGATCGGCGAGGTTCCCTCTGTCGAACGGATCGTGCGGGCGCGCAGCCGTGGGCCGGCCGATGCCGTCCATTTGGACATTGATGTGCAGGTAGACCCTGCGATGACCGCCGATCACACGGCAGCGATCGCCGAGACCATCCGCGCCAATGTCGAGCGCAACCTCACAGGTGTCAGCGAGATCGAGGTGCATTTCGCGCCAGCGCCGCGCGCAGCGCCGGATTACGCGCTGACTGCTCGCGCCCATGCCGATGCGCTCGGCTTGGCCACGCACGGTGTGCGCGTCGCTGAAGATGAAGCGGGCGTCCTGCTCGAGATGCACGTCGAAGTGCCTGGCGAGCCGACGCTGGCGGAAGCGCACACGCAGGTCAGCCAGCTTGAAGCAGAGGTGCGCGCCAGCCTGCCTCATATCGAATCGATCGTCACGCACATCGAGCCAGCGCAAGCCGCAGCTGGCCAGGACCCACCCACCAATGGGGGTCAAATCGTCGAACGCGCACAGCAGCTCCTCGGGGCGCAGTTCCCCGATGTGCACTGGCACGATTTGCGCGTCACCGCGCTCTCAGAAGGCGCAGCGCTGACTTTGCATGCCGAGCTGCCCGCCGAGATGACGCTGGAAGAGGCGCACCAGCTGGCCGAGAAGGCCGAGCTGGCCCTTCGCAGCGAGATTCCTTGCGTGCTGCGGGTGACCATCCATACCGAACCCGCCGAGCTATGACGATCGCTCTGGCGCTTCCATCGCGTGGCTGACCAGTGGCAGCCGCGGGTCAAGCGGCCCCCATGCCGTCTTGACCCAGGCATGCGCCGGGTCATCACTGTTGGCCAGCGACTGCGCCGAGCCGGCCAGGAAGTTTAGGTAGTAGGTCGTACAGCCATGTGCGCTGACCACCGGATGGTATCCGGCTGGAACCAGCACGATGTCGTCGCTGCGCGCCAGCATCAGCGCGTCGATCGAGCCGTCCTCGGTGTAAACCCGCTGGTAGGCGTAGCCTTCGGGCCGGTCGATCTTGTAGAAATAAATCTCCTCCAGGTCGGCTTCCAGCAGCGTGCCATCAGCCGCGACGCGATGCACATCGTGTTTATGCGGCGGGTAGCTCGACCAATTGCCGCCGGGCGTGTAGACCTCGACGCAGACGAGGCGCTGGCAGCCGAACCCGGGCGGGATGATGCTGTTGATCTGGCGCGACGCATTGCCGCCGCCGCGCAGTTCGATCGTGCAGTCGGCGGGCGTGATCAGGCGGGCGCGGTGATCTTCTTCAGTTGGAACCCCGCAGGTTGCCAAATCGAGCGTGTCGCTCAGCGCCTCGATCTCAAAATCGACGCCGCGCGAGAGGTAAAGCGCATAAGGCATGCCGTCGAAGACGTGTGCGCGCCGGCCGACGCGCGGAAAATCTCCGGCGCTGGTGCGGATCGCGCACACGCCGCCTAAGATGACATGCACGACTTCAAACGCGCTGGTGCTGCCACGGTATATCTGCCCGGCGCCCAGACGGCGCGCCGTCATGTGGAGGTACTGCCAGCCGGCGCGCTCCGGGGTCACGTTGGCGTAAACGCCCGCCTGATCGGGCGGCTGCGGGCGCAGGCACAGCGTATCAGCGGTATAGCGCATATCGATAGCTCCTCGCGCTGTATGCATATGGCTAAAGCATACCCGATCAAGGACGCTAGCGGTCTTCCTGCGTGTATGACTCGTTCGGCGGCGCGAACAGCGTGACGCGAAACGGCACCGGTGCGCTGAAGAGGACGGTGCCGTCCTCAAGCTCTGCCTGGGCCACCAGCTCATGCGCGCCCGGTTCGAGCATCCACCACAGCGCCCACGGCGCAGCATCGACCGTGCCCAGCGCCTCACCATCCAGCAAATACGTGATCGTCTGCGTGCCGGGCGGCGCGCCGGCGCTCAGCCGAATGCGCTGCGCCTCGCGTGGGATGAGCGGCGTGAGCTGAAAGACGGTGTACGGATCAGGGGCGAGCAGGCGAAGGCCGCGATCCACATCAGGGGCGAAAACCACCGCCCCGCTCGGCGGTTCGGCGATGCCGCTGCGCCGCGCCCACTCGCGCGCTTCCTGCGGCAGCACCTGATAGACGCGCTGAATCCGGCGCTCGATCGGGGTATTTTCATCAGCCAGCAGACCGGTCGCGCGGTCGAGCGTAAAGGTCTGGAAGATATTATCCGATCGTGCTGGCTCTGTCCCTTCGATGAACCACTCCAGACGCCGAGTTGGGCAGGCTGGGGTTGGCAGCAGGCCGCTGGGGACGCAGACTTCACGGCGGACAAGGCCTTCTGGTCGAGGGAACATCTCAGGCGGCGCGCCGATCAGGACTCGTCGCATGAAGGCGTTCCAGATCGGCGCTGCGCCGCTGACACCCGTGACGTTGATCATCGGCGTATTGTCCGCATTGCCCACCCAAACGCCGACTACCAGCGATGGCGTATACCCGACGATCCAGTTGTCGCGGTAGTCGGTCGTCGTGCCGGTCTTGGCGGCCGCCGGCCGACCGATGTTCAAGGCGCTGCGCCGCCCGAAACCGGCAATGCGCGCTTCGTCATCGCTGAGGATATCGGTGATCAGCCAAGCGACGCGCTCATCGAGGACGCGGATGGTTGGCAGCACCGGCTGCCATTCGTAGAGCAGGTCGCCAGCGCGCGTGGTGACGCTCAAAATGAAAACTGGCTCGATGCGCCAGCCGCCGTTGGCAAAGACGCTGTAAGCCTGCGCCAAATCGAGCAGGCGCACCTCGCCGCCGCCAAGCGTGACGGCAAGATCGAGGTCGGTATTGGTCGCCAGCGTCGTGAGGCCAGCATTGACGGCCAGCTCAACCATGCGGCCGATGCCGACGTGATCGAGCGCTACAACCGCCGGGATGTTGAACGAGGACGCCAGCGCCTCGCGCGCGGAGACCGGCCCATGCTCGACCAACCCGAAATTAGCCGGCGCGTAGCTTTGTAGGCGTCTCGTGACGAACGGCGTCGAGACATCGAGCAGCATCGTGGCTGCGGTGTACGGCTCCCGCAGTGTTGGGTCGAAGGCGGCAGCATAAGTGAACGGCTTTAGCGCGCTGCCCGGCTGGCGCAGGGCGAGCGCGGCATTGACGGCGCCGTCGATCGTCTCGTCAAAGTAGTCTGGACTGCCGAGCATCGTCAGGACTTGGCCGGTGTGGGGATCGAGCGCGACCAGCGCTGCGTTGTTGGCGTTGGCCGAGACGCGGCCGGCCGCTGCGGGATGATTAAGCAAATGGAGCTGCTGGCGCACGATCGCCTGCGCTGCGCGCTGCCAATCGAGGTCGACGGTTGTGATCACATCCAGCCCGTCGCGCAGCAGATAGTCGCCATAGCTGCGCTCAAGCTGGCGGATGACGGCCATCACGAAGTGCGGCGCCTCGATCGGGAAGGGGACGGCCGCAAATTGAAGGCGTTCGTCTTTGGCCTGGTCGGCGCGCTCTTGGGAGATCATGCCGTTGGCGACCATCAAATCCAGCACGACAGCCTGACGGCTGCGCGCTGCCGCTGGATTCGTGAGCGGGTCATAGACAGCCGGCGATTGCAGCAGCCCTGCCAGCAGCGCGCATTCGGCCAGCGAGAGCGCGGGCGCGCTTTTGCCAAAATAAGCCTGCGCTGCCGCCTCCAGGCCGTAGGCGAGATTGCCGTAATAAGACTGATTGAGGTAGAGGGCGAGCACATCGTCTTTGCTGTAGGCGTTCTGCAGGCGCACCGCAAGGATCATCTCACGCAGCTTCCGGCGCAGGCTGCGCTCGGCGCGCTGCTGTGGATCGAAGAGCAGATTGCGCGCCACCTGCTGCGTGATGGTGCTGCCGCCCGCCAGCACCTCGCCGCCGCGCAGGTTGATCCACAGCGCCCGCGCAATACCGACCAGATCCACCCCAGGATGATGATAGAAGTTGCTGTCTTCCACGGCGATCGTCGCATTGATGCAGTGCTGCGGGATCGCCTCAAGCGGGATGGCGGTGTTGCGGCCGCCGGTGACGCTGTCGGCTAGGATCTCGTACAGGAGGCGGCCGTGCCGGTCGTAAATGCGCGTCGAGGGCAGCGCCATACCGGCCTGCAGCCGGTCGATGGGGGGGAGATCGGCAAACAACCAGCCATAGAGGAACCCCAGGCCGAGGATGGCCGCTGTTGATATCGACAGGACGATCTTGTGCCGGCGGGGCAGCTCGCGATAGCGCATGAGTAGTCTGTACAGCGCATTCATAATCCTGATTGTAGATCGGGTGTGGCCCCCATGCGAGATGAACACATGGCGCAACGCATGCGCCCTGCCTACGTTCGCGCATAGTCGATCGCTGTATAATCATCGAGCATGGTGAATTCAGGCAGACAGACCATGAGCATTTTATTTCATAACGGCGTTATCCATACAATGGATGCGCGCGCGCCGCGCGCCGAGGCAGTGCTGGTCGGCGATGATGGGCGCATCGCGCGCGTTGGCGATCTCGATGGGATGCCGCTCGGCGCACGGCGAGTCGACCTGGCCGGGCGAACGCTGATGCCGGGCTTCAACGATGCCCACGTGCACATCTGGAAGCTTGGCCTGCTGCTGACGATACAGGTCGATGCGCGCCGCGAGGCTGCTCCCGAT
The DNA here is from genome assembly GCA_034434615.1 of Anaerolineae bacterium. Classification (GTDB taxonomy): domain Bacteria; phylum Chloroflexota; class Anaerolineae; order Aggregatilineales; family Phototrophicaceae; genus Flexifilum. The sequence continues at coordinate 8,165 of DAOTYT010000314.1, forward strand.
CTGCCGTCGTTGGTCGCCCGCTTTCGCGAGCGGGCTGCGCTCACTCCGCCCGGCATATGGCTCACTGGTCGGGGGTACAATGAGGTTGATCTGGTCGAGAAGCGCCACCCAACCCGTTTCGATCTCGACGAGGCAAGCGTCGATCATCCGATCGCGCTCACGCGCACCTGCGGCCACATGATCGTTGCCAACAGCCGGGCGCTGGCGCTGGCTGGCATCACCCGTGAGATCGCAGACCCGCCGGGCGGCGTCATTGTTCGCGATGCAGAGGGCGAGCCGACCGGCCTGCTGCAAGAGACGGCGATGGGACTGCTGACCCGCGTCATTCCGGAACCGGATGACGCGACGCTGGCGGCCGCCATTCGCGCGGCCCACCGGCATCAACTTGCGCTCGGCATCACCAGCGCAACTGATCCTCTGCTGCTGCCAGGACATATCCGCGTGTATCGCGACCTTGATGCCCGCGGTGAGCTGCTCATCCGCGTGAACGGGCTGCCGATCCGCCGGCCCGATGGCGGCACAGAGACGCTGCCTTTGCCAGAACGATACGTGAGCGACCATCTGCGCATCGACGGCGTCAAGTTCTTCGCCGACGGCGGCCTGAGCGGCGCGACGGCGGCCATCAGCCGGCCGTACAACGTCACGGGGACGCACGGCGTTCTCCGCTTTGCGCGCGAGGAGCTGTTCGAATTGATGTGGGAAGCGCACGACGCTGGCCTGCGCATTGCGACGCACGCCATCGGCGATGTCGCGCTTGATCAGGTGACTGAACTGTACGCGCTGCTGTACGCTCGCAAACCCGCTGCGGGGCTGCGTCATCGTATCGAGCATCTCGGCCTGCCCACGCCAGCCCATCTGCGCCGCTGCGCCGAGCATGGGATTATCGCCGTGCCGCAGACTGTCTTTCTGCCAGCATTGGGAACGACCTTCCGTCGCTATCTGCCAGAGGACTTCTGGGCGCGCTGCTATCCTGTCCGCGCCATGCTTGATGCCGGGCTGACGGTCGCGCTCAGCTCAGATGCGCCAGTCGTGCCTGACGACAATCCACTGCTGGGCATCAAAGCGGCGGTCGATCGTCTCGACGGAGAAGGCGAGCCAATCGCCCCAGAACAGGCGATCACACCCTACGAAGCGCTGTATGCCTACACGATGGGCGGCGCGATCGCCAGCGGTGATGCGGAGAACCGCGGCAGCATTACGCCGGGCAAGTGGGGCGATCTGATCGTATTGAGCGACGACCCGCTGCAGACGCCGCCCGAACGGCTGCTCGAGCTGCGCGTCGAAGCGGTTTACCTTGGCGGCATCGCGAGGTGAACCTTGACCAGCCTCCCGGAGACTGGTACACTACCCCTATTGGTTTGGCCCCATCGTCTAGCGGTCTAGGACGTCGCCCTTTCAAGGCGAAAACACGGGTTCGAGTCCCGTTGGGGTCATCTTGGATGCGCGCTGACAGCGCAGCACTCGCGTGTGCTCGACGACTTGGCGTTCGTTTCAGCCAGCCATAGAAGCCGCTCAGCGGGACCTTCAGCAGCCAACACGCCCGCTCGACAGGCAGGATGCTGCGCTCAGTGGCGATACATCGGTACCTCATGACC
>DAOTYT010000315.1:0-2524 GCA_034434615.1 Anaerolineae bacterium
TGCGGTGGCAGTAAGGACACGTCATGATGGCTCGTTAACCTCGTGTGCGTTCAGACATTGGGGCCTGTGGCAGTCAACCGGTCTGCCGCGGGTCTATACTTGATTTTACCGCTCTGTTTGAATTTAGCCACTCCCCACTTTGGAAAAATAAGCGATGATGGCAACGAGCATCATAAAAATGAGGCTTAAATCCTGAACGAAAATGCTGTTATCGATCAAGCCGTGCGCCAGCAGCCCGGCCATGCTGCCGAGCGCACCAACGACCATCGCAAAGGATAGGGGAGGGCCGGCGCGTAAACGATGATAGGCTGCCAGCCCGGCGTGCCAGAAGATCGCTTGCATGCCGATGAGCCAGATCACGCCCAGCAAGCCGAGCCGCGTCCACACGTCAAGGAGGATATTGTGGGGGTGCGATAGGCTCGGCTCTTGCCATGCATCAGGCAGCATATAATGACCGCGATAGGCATACAGGAACTGATCGAGACCAACCCCTGTAATCGGGCGGTCGCGGATCATCATGAGGGCGCTCTCCCACAGCCGCAAGCGAAAAAAGCCCGTGCCGGTCGAAAGATCAAACAAGTTGGCAAAACGCGCTGATGTGCGCGCTAATGCTGCTCCAAAAAGGCCAATGCTGCCCAGCAGCGTCAGCGGTATCAAGGCGCGCCGGCGAAAAATCAACAGCAGCACGACGGCCATTCCGGTCGGTATACCGACGAACAGCGCGCCAGCGCTTTGGGTGAGGACTGCCGTGAACAAAGCTAAAACCAAAGCGCTGGATGCAGCCGCGCGGCGCATGCGATCGACCGGGAGCAAAGTGAAGGCGACTAGAAATGGAATCGCGCGGCCCAGCAGCAGCCCGACGTTATTTGGTGAGCCATAAACGCTGGCCAGCCGTTGAACGCCCTCTTCGGCGGTGATGATCGCCTCACCTCGAACAAATTGGAACAAGCCGATAAAGCAGACGAGCACAGCCGCCGCTAACAAGGCATCGACGAGCCTCAAGAGCGACGAAGAATTTCGCATAGTCATTCGAATAAGCAGGTAGAAAAGCGCTGGCTCAAAGAAAATGACTCGCAGCTCGGTGATCGCGATACGGGTATGTTCAGACCAAGAGAGTGCCACACTTCCTAGTATGACATATGCAATGACGATCCAGTCCAGCATGCTGAAGCGCTCTCGAAGCTGTTCCCAGGTTTTAAATGGAAACGCGCTGTTTGCTGATTGCCTCGCAAGCCCCCACTGATGAAGCGCGCGCAGCCCTGCTGCCGCAGTGGTGAGCAGCAAGATCAACTCAGCGAGAGGGAAGGCAGATATGAAAAGCTCAACAGGGAATAAGAAGAAGGGGGCGAAGAACAAAGTCAGCATGAGACCGAGTTCGACACGCTGATAGAAGATGAAGAATAGAACTGCGCAGGCAGCAAGCACAACGAAGAAGCCCGGAGCAATATACAGCAGGCCTCCCGTTAAAAGGGCAAGCCCGAGCTGCACAGGTTCACGGCGGAACAGTGCCGGCACTGGTTCGCCCCATGTTAGCAGCATGCCAATTAACAGGGCGAGCGATGTCACCATGCTGATTAAAATCTGTGCACTGTTGTTCAGAGAGCGCCATAATCTGTGCGTCCACCTTCGCATAGGCGACCAATCGACAGCCAGCCCTGCGACAACAGCCGCGATCCCAGACAGAAAGATGCTGATCCCTGCCAGCGCCAGCTGCTGGTCGTAAGGCGCGCGCAGATCGCCGCTGCTTACGGCGTAGCCCGCCAGCGCCCAACGATCCCAGCCTCGGTCGGCGGCTATCGACAGCCGATGTTCACTGAGCGACAGGCCTCGCGCTACGGGGATGAGTTCGACAGCCGGCCGCAGATCTGAGCTGGAAAGGTTGATGAACGTGTTCCCAGCGCCATCCTGAGGAAGCGCGTTCGCCGGGGCGTCGTCGATCTCGATGTAAAGAAACGCGCTGTAGTCATCCTTGCGCAGCAGCAGCGCAATCTCGCTGCCAGTGAACTCGAAAACAGCGCGACTGTCTTGCACCCAACCAATATCCGCCCCCAACGGCCCAAACGTCCAGACCCCGCTGTATTGCGCGAAGGGCGTCATCGGAAAATGCAGACCGTCCCGTGCAGCTGTTATGAGGGATCGCGCGGACAAGGCATCATATAACCCTGTCGGTTCCCCATCGAGGTTTCGCAGCGCAAATCCCCACTGTGGGTCATCAAGATCGACGGCGGGCTGCCAGTGCTGAAGGATCATACCGCCCATCCACGGCCATTCACGTTCTGCCCGGTTAAGCGCAGCTAATGTATATGCGACTTGCTGCTCAGGGGTCACAGCGCCCCAAATGGATGGCGGGCCGTCCCACGTCTCTGGTAGGCTGTTCCAGCCCCACTGGCTGGCCCACAAGGCGCTGTGCGCATCATCGTGCTCAAGCATGATCTCACGCAGTGCCACAAAACGCGAAAAGTTGAGGCGTTCTGGGCTGACAGTGCGATCGTCAGGAGGCGCATCGAAGCCGTAGGGCTTGGCT
>DAOTYT010000316.1:0-5734 GCA_034434615.1 Anaerolineae bacterium
GCGCGCCGGCATCTGCGCCCCAGCGTTTTCGACCCGGAACGGTGGCAGCGCATCGCGGGTGAGCTGTGGCCGAAGGTCGTTTATGTGCTTAACCGCGGCGGTCGCTTCCAGAACTTCTCCGGCGGCTACCGCGAGACGGCAAAAGGGCGTCAACTGGGCAACCGCTTTGGCAAGATGGTCAACCTCTATCAGGAGAAGACCTACGACACGCGCAGCAGCATGACCGGCGAGCGGCTGTTTGGATACCCGCTTTATATTCCACCGGGGACAAGCTTGCTTGGGGAGGACTTGATCGAGCGCGACCTACAGGCAGGCTTTGACCTGCAGCTGATCACGTATCGCGAGATCTCGCAGACGAAGACTCGAACCATTTCGAACTACTGGCTGCTCGGCATTCTGCCGGAAAACTTTGTGCTAATGAACGCCGTCGATGCAGAAGCGCGCGGCTTGAACGATGGCGATCTCGTCCGCGTGATCTCGCCGACGAACCTAGCCGGTGAATGGGATCTGGGCAACGGCGGGGTAAAGCCGATGGTCGGCAAGGTTAGAGTGATTCAGGGCATCGCCCCAGGCGTGATCGCCGTCAGTTTGGGGTTCGGGCACTGGGCCTATGGCAGCCGGCCGTTTACGATCGATGGCGTCACCATCCCAGCCGATGAGCGGCGCGGCCGCGGCCTTCACATTAACGCAGCGATGCGCACCGACCCGCACACGCCCAACACAACGCTGGTCGATCCGGTCGGCGGCAGCGCAGTCTTCTACGACACGATGGTCAGGGTCGAAAGAGCCTAAAGCATCGGCATCTGAAGTGGGCAGGGGCGCGATGCGTTCAATCGCGCCCCTGTTTTGTGTGTAAGAGACAAAAATTCTCTCAAAAGCGGTTCGTGCTTAAACCCTGGTGAACAGCGGAAGGCCAACTGGCCGCTGTTCAAGGCTGCTGCGAGCGCAGCACCCGCCCCGTGCCGTGCAGGCGATAAGCGCCGATCGCCGCTGGGATCAAAGCGCTGCGCCCATGCTCAAGCGGCCATTCGACCTCATTCCACCTGATCGCAGCCTCGCCAGCGATGCAGGTCAGGATGTGAAAGCGCTGGCCAGCGGTATCCAGCACTGCCTGCGCGGGATTCGCCCCGCCAAGCTGGTGTAGCTCGGTCTTGAAATAATCGCCCTCCACAATCGGCACGACTGGCGAGCGATCGGCCGCGGTATGGATGATTTGGGGCAGCGCTGTCGTCTCGGCGACTGCCAGGCCCTGCTCGATGTGCAGCGCGCGCGGTCGGCCATCGAGGCCCACGCGCCCCCAGTCGTAAAGCCGGTAAGTCGTATCGGACGACTGCTGGATTTCATAGATGAGCAGCCCCGGCCCCAGCGCGTGGATCGTCCCCGCGCGAACGTAGAGCACGTCACCGGCTTCGACTGCGGCATAGACCAGCAGCTCCTCCAGTCGGTTGGCGTGAATGGCCGCCTCGATCGTCTCGCGGCTGCTGCCGGGCTGCACGCCGATCACCAGTCGGGCGCCAGGCTCAGCTTCAATGACGTACCAGGCTTCGGTTTTGCCGCGCGGTTCGCCCTCCAGCAGGGCCGCCTGTGCGTCGTTGGGATGCACTTGTACCGAGAGCCAATCGTTAGCATCGATCAGCTTGGCCAGCAGCGGCATGCCCTTCGAGGGATCGTTGGCAGGGCCGGCCAGCGTCGCGCCGTATGTCGCCAGCACATCGCCGATCGTCTGGCCGGCGAGCGGGCCATCAGCGACGCGCGCGCTGTCGTGCATCTCCCAAGACTCGCCGTAGGGGTCATCGGTCGGCAGGGTTTTGCCGAGCAGGGTCGCCAACCGCCTGCCGCCCCAGACGCGTGCATGCAGCGCTGGTTCCAGCCGCAGCGGGTAAAGCGGGATGAGGCTCATCAGTGTCACTCCTCGTCCGTCGTCAGAACCTGTGTGAGATGATACCACGCCGCGCGGCATGACAGGGCGCTTCAGCTGCGCTACAATGTCTGCATTCAGAGGCAGGCGATTACACGACTTATGGAACTGAAAGCCAATCAATTCGCGCAGTCGGCGCTCATCGCGCTGGAAGATATCACGCTGCAAACCGCCCTGGAGCGCGGCACTGGCAATGCGGACGGCCGGCGCCGTATGGTCATGAGCGAACTGGCGCATGCGGATGCTCTGCGACAGCAGGGTAGGGCCGCCCGGCTGCGGGCGCTGCACGATCTGCCGGAACTGCTCGAGCAGATGGAGGCGAACGTCATCGCCCACGGCGGCCATGTCCTATGGGCGGCCGATGCGGACGAGGCTAACCGCCACGTGATCGAGATCTGCCGGCGGCATGGCCTCAAACGAGGCGTCAAAAGCAAGAGCATGGCGACCGAGGAGATCAACCTGATGGCCGCCCTTAAAGCCAACGGCATCGATATGATCGAGACGGATCTGGGCGAGTACATCGTGCAGATCAACGAGAGCCATCCCAGCCATATCATCATGCCGGTCATGCACATGACCAAAGAGCAGATCCGCGATCTGTTCATGGAAAAGCTGGGCATGCCTTATACCGATGAGGCCGCCGAGATGACCGCCTTCATTCGAGCGCGCCTTCGCCAGGAATATCTTGAGGCAGATTTTGGCATGAGCGGCGGTAACTTCATGATCGCCGAGACTGGCACGGTCGTCATCGTCACCAACGAAGGCAACGGCCGCTTGTCCACCAGTCTGCCGCCCGTCCATATCGCGGTAGTGGGCATCGAGAAGATCGTTCCCACCTGGGAAGACTTCGCCACCCTGGTGCAGCTTCTGCCCCGCAGCGCCACCGGCCAGCGCATGACCGTTTACGTCAATGGGTTCACCGGCCCGGCGCGCCCCGGCGACCCGGATGGCCCCGAACATTTCTATCTGATCCTGCTCGATAACGGCCGCAGCGCGATCTATGCCAGCGAGTATGCCGAGGCGCTCGCTTGCATTCGCTGTGGCGCCTGTTTGAACGCCTGCCCGGTCTATCAAAGTGTGGGCGGCCACAGTTATGGCTGGGTGTATCCGGGGCCGATCGGAGCGATTGTGACGCCGCTGTTGAAGGGCAAAGAGAACGCCGCACCGCTGCCGTTCGCCAGCAGTTTGTGCGGCGCTTGTAAAACCGCCTGTCCGGTCGATATTAACATTCCTGATATGCTGCTGGCGCTGCGCCGCGATCTTCAGCCCGTCCAGGATCCGCTGTGGCAGCTCGCCATGAAGGCGTTTGGTTTTGGTTTTAGCCACCCGCTGCTTTACGAGATGGCCGGCCGCGCTGCTGGCAGAGCATCGGCCGCAGCGCTGGAGGCCCTGGGAAGCCCCAGCGAAGTCGCACAGGCGCTTAACCAGCTTCCTGAGCCGTTCAGCAGTTGGACGCAAAACCGCGATTTTCCCCCGTTCGCGCCGCAGTCTTTTCACGATTGGTGGCGCGCCAATCGCGGCGATCGGGAGGGGAGGCGATCTTAATCGCGCGCTGCGCGGCGGCGGGCTTCCTCAGCGCGCATCAGTTCTTCTAAAGAGACGAGTTCGCCGTCTTCTTCGGGCGATGCATCGTCGATCGGGCGCGGCTGATCCGCATCCGCATATGCGGTGCGTTTTGGCTTCTCATAGTCGGCCATCAAGTCGAGAACCTGTTCGCTCAACACCTGCTGAACCACGCGCGAGCGCAGCGATCTGTCCGCCGCGCGGCTGTCAAGCAGTACGCTGATGCCCTGATAGAGGATCGAAATGAACCATCCAATGCCGAAGAGGATCAGGCTCGGCAAGAGCGGGCCTCTGCTGAGCGCCTCACGGGCCATCACGTCGCTGCGGATCATGATCGCGCTGAAGAAAAGAAAGAGAAAAAAGAGAAATACGCTGACGACAAAAAAGACAAGCCGCATTTGCCGCTTCTGTTTTGCCATCTTCTCGGCGATGCGCTGCTCAAACTGATTTCTGTCGATCATGCGGAATCCTCCCTTCAACGGATGTCGATCGCTGGCAGCTCCTCAAAGGCGGCGAGGCGTTCCTGCGGCAGACCAATAATGCGAGACTCGCCGCGCGGGTCGAGCGCCAGCGTGGTAAAAGAAAGCAGCCGGTCGGCAAATGGGTTAACACGCGGCGAAATCTCGATCAGGTTAGTGAGCAGCGTAGCACGGGTGACGAGCAGCAGAATGCAGGCCTCGACGAAGACCCATCCCTCCCGGCTGTATGGGAATGTCAGGATGGTCTGTGGTTTGAAGATGGACTTGATCTGCTGCGCTTCACGATATTTTTTGACCAAAAGCTGCCAATCGCGCGACATCAGCTTATCCTCAGCCGCTTCAACGATCGAGTTGGGCAGCGCGTACAGGCGCGCGCGCAGGTCGCGTTCGGCCGCTTCGGGCGTCATAAGCTGAATCGCGACTCGGCGAATTCCGCCTCGCCCAAGCTCATCGCGCAGATCGGTCATCGTCATCGTGCAAACGGCGACCTCGCCGCTGGCGATCGAGAAGACCTTGAGCGAACGGGCATCCGCAAAGACGGCTTCGCCCCAACCCTGGCCGCGCGGCATCGCCTCGCGCCACAGCGCTTTGAGCGTGTTCGCGTCGATGCCGTCAGTCGGCGTGGTGAAGTTATAGCCGCGCCGGCGGCCGTCCAGCACATAATCGATCGTCAGTTCGCGCATGGCGCGTTCAGTTTGCACGGTGGCGCGGCCGCGGGCGGATCGCATTGAAGAAGTTTTGCAGCGCGCCGTCGACGCCGACGCCGTGGATCACGCTGGTCGAGTGAATCCATGTTTGGTAGCCCAGCCGTTCAGCTTGGTTGCGCAGCCGTTTGATCTCGTTGCTGTACTGCGCCATCAGCTTATCGAGCGACTGGTCGTCCTGCCACAAGTCCGATTTATTGACCAGCAGCAGAAACGCCTTCAAGTTGTTGCGCGCTTCGGCTTCTTCTTCGATCAGGTTCATGATGAAGTTGAGCGCATCTTTGTGATTGAGGACATCAGTGTGATCGATCATGAACACAATGCCGCGCGGTCGCGCCTCGCGGAACAGCTCAACCCAGTCGGTTTCCCACATTTCATATTCACCGCCGACATCGCGCACCGGTTTCAGGCGCATGTTCTCCGCGCCCACCTGCGCGCTGAACGTGCCGACGCGATCGCCCCCCGGCGGCGTCGGCTCTGGATTGAAGCCCTCCAAGCGCGAGACGTTCGCGCGCATCCATTCGATCAACGTCGTTTTGCCGGTTTGCCGCGCGCCCAAAACAATGAACGGCAGACCGAACACCTTCACATACACGAAGTCATAAATGGTATCGGCGCCCCGGCTGAGCGTATTGATGAAATCGCTGCCGATCGTACCAAATACTGCGCTAAAAACGCGCTCGATCAGGGTGGTCATCGCTGGCCTTTCCACGGTTGTTCTTGCATATATCTATACTATACGCGCACGACGCTAAAAAGTGGCGCTCCACGTAGAGATTGATCGTTTGGCGTCAGATGCAGCAAGCCACATTAAGTGAATTCATCTTTCATTAACGCTGAAACAACACTAACTTCGAAGATCATTAGCAGTTAGATCACTCACTCTTTAACATGCCTCATTATTCTCCCCGCCACATGGTCAAATCCATTGCCATGCTAAGCCACTAACCGAAACTTGTCTGACAAACGGAGGCGGTTAGGATGACCAGGGGTGTTCTGGTCAGCCATGACCTGAGCGACCGTTTGTTCAAGAGCATCGAGCGAGCGGTGAAGGCGGTTGGCCACCGTCA
>DAOTYT010000317.1:0-5119 GCA_034434615.1 Anaerolineae bacterium
GTCCGCCTGCTGTACATGCCAGCAGGTTATGAGCGTGCCGTCGATGCGCGCTACGCGCAAGAACGCGCTGTGACCACCTTCACCGACGGGTTTACGCTGCTGTTGATCGGCCAAGGGACGCTCGACGAGTTGAACGCGAGGTTGGCAGCGGCCGGTAAACCAGCGCTGTCGATGCTGCGTTTTCGCCCCAACATCGTCGTGAGCGGGGCAGCCCCCGGCGAAGAAGACTATTGGCGGCGCATCTGCATCGGCGGCCTCGTCTTCGATATCGCCAAAGCGTGCCGCCGCTGCGTCATGACGACGGTCGATCCTGAACGCGGCATGGTGGTGGGCGAGGGCGAGCCGCTTAAAACGCTGGCGACCTACCGGCGCGATCGCACTGGCGCGGTCGTTTTTGGTCAGAACGTCGTTCATTGCGGGGAGGGCTCGCTGGCGATCGGCGACCCGGTTGAGGTGCTGGAGCGCGCCGATGCGCCGAATTGGGTAGATCAATAGCGATTAGCTATACTACAATAGTGACACTATCGAGCATCGGTCAGGAGACAACCTGCTATGGCTTCATTTCTTGAGAAAGTGAATACGCTCATCAATGCCAACCTGCACAGCCTGGTCGACCGTGCGCTCCAGCAGAACTCGGTCGCGGTGATGGATGAATACATCCGTCAGGCCGAGAAGAATCTGGAAGCGCTGGAAGACTCCGCGGCCACCGTTGGTGGGACGGTGCGCACCCTCAAGCGGAAGTACGAGGAGTTCGCCGCGGCGGCCGAGAAGCTGGATCGCGATATCGATACCCTCATTTTGAAAGGCAAAGATGATCTAGCGGCGGCGGCGCAGGCCGAGTTGAACACCAAGCAGCAGCTTTCGCAAGAGTATTACGAACAGTGGCAGCAGCAGGAACAACAGTACCAGCAGATGCTCGATATGCGTCTGAAGCTTGAGGGCCGGCTGACGGCGATCCGGCAGGAACGCGAACATCTGCGCGCGTTGATCGAGCTGACTGAGGCCAAGAAAGTCACCACGCGCACGATTAAGAGCCTCGACAATTTGGCCGCTGTCGGCGACCGCGAGGTGAGCAGCCTTGCCGATCAGATCCGCGCCCGTTTGGATACTGAAGATGCCCGCCTTGAACTGGCGACGCGCAACGTCTCCGATCAGATCGATGAAGCCGTTCGCAGCGGTGAGATCGACCGCCAGTTAGAGGAGCGCCGGCGGCGCTTACTCAGCCAGCAGGGCGGAGACGCGGGCGGCCGTTAGCGCGTTGTCTGTTTGAAAGTCGGCGTCCGGCATACGAGCAGCACGCCGGACGCTGAAGTGCTCGCAGCAAATGCAAGCGAACCTTGCCATCGCTGCAACTACGCTTCGTATCTGGCGTATAAGATTCAGGTGATACGAAGAAAGAGAAAACCATGGCGAAAGATGAAGTTCGCAGCCGCGCCACCGGGGCCATCCTCGCCAGCGCGCTGTTTCGTTGGGAAAGCCTGCTGACGATCGCCATCACGCTGATCCTGTTCCTGTTCGTCAAGGAGCCGTTTCCGTGGTGGCAAGACTGGTTCTGGCTGGTGGCCGGGGCAATTGCCGAAGGCGCGCTCATCATCTCAACGCTGACCGATCCTGAAGCTTCGCAGCAGGCCGTCGCGCGCGAGTTCGAAGCCCGCTATGACCTGCGCCAGATTCGCAGCACGGTATCGCGCCAGCGGCTGGAGCGCGCTCTGGAGTACCGGCGCAGCATGCTGGCGCTGGCCAAGCGGCACTCTGGCGCGATGAAGACCAGTTTGCAGCACACGATCGCCGACGTGAACGACTGGATCGCGCATATGTACGATCTGGCCCTGCATATTGACGCGTTTGAAAGTAATGCGCTGGTTGAGCGCGACCGGCGCGCCGTCCCCGCTCAGTTAGAGAAGGCGCGCATCCGCTTAGCGCACGAGGAAGACCCGAAGGTGCGGCGCGATCTTGAAGAGCAGGTGCGGCAGCTTGAGCTTCAGCTCGCTAATCTCGATGCCACCGCCAACAGCGTCAAGCGCGCCGAAATTCAGCTCGACAGCACGCTGTCGTCGCTCGGCACCGTCTATGCGCAGATGTCGCTGCTGGGGACGAAAGAGGTGGACAGCGCGCGCGCCCAGCGGCTGCGCCAGTCCATCAAAGATGAGGTTGCCGGCCTGCAAGATACGATCGATGCGCTCGACGAGGTGCAGGCGCAGCGGCTGCGCCTGCGCTAAGCCGAACGCGCTTCGGCCCCTGCTTCGCCAGCGGCTTAAGCCGAAGCGGCCGAAAGCGGCCGCACGCGGATCATCTCGGCCAGATTATGGCCGACGATGCGGTATTCTTTGCCGAGGCGCAGCTGCAGCGGCCCGTTGAACGGCGCTGCGTGGATGATCTCGATCGGAGTGCCCGGCACCAGCCCCAGCGCTGCAATGTATTCGAGACGGTCGGACTCGCGGGTGCGCACCCGGGTGATCTCGAGCAGCTGCCCTTCCGGGGCTTCCGTCAGCAGAAGGTCGTTGAGGGGGGGCAGCTCGCCCTCATCGGTCGGGATCGGCTCGCCATGTGGGCAGCGCGTTGGGTGACCGGCCATCTCGGCCATGCGCTCCTCGAGCGGCTGGGTGAGTACGCTCGCAATGCGATCGGCATCGGCATGAACTTCATGCCAGCCAAAGCCCATCACGTTGACGAGAAAGGCCTCGGCGAGGCGGTGCCGGCGCAGATATTTGAGCGCCTCGCGCTTGCCGGCTTCCGTCAGCCGGATGCCTTGATAAGGCTCATGTTCAAGCAGGCGCAGTTCGCGCAGTTTAGAGACCATGCGGTTGACGGCGGGCACGCTCACATCGAGCAGATCGGCCAGCACAGATGTGCTCACAAAACCCTCTGCGCTGCTATCGCGATCGCTGAGGCGGTAGATCTCCGCGAGGTAATCGCGCATGGTGGGGCTGAGGTCGTCACTCACCAGCCGTGCTCCAAGCGCGCGATCAGGCGTTCAGGCAGATCGTGCTGGCGCATGCGCGCTTGTACCGCGGCGATATCATAGGGCACACGGCGGTGCTCCCAGACATGGGTTTCCACGTCAAGCAGCGCGTAAGCGGCGTCTGGGTTGGCATCGCGCGGCTGGCCAACGCTGCCAGGGTTGATGATCTGCCGGCGGCCGTTAAGCTGGCGCCGCTGGCGGTAAGTGGGCATGATCACTTCGGTATCGCCTTGTTCGCTGATCAGTTCGTAGATGATCGGCTGATGCGTGTGGCCAACTAGGCAGTATGGCGTCTCGAAATGCGCGAAGTTAAGCGCCGCGATCAAGGGTTCAAGGATGTACTCCCACACTGGCTCGCGCGGGCTGCCGTGCGCCAGCGTGTAGCCGCCGATGACGAACGTCGTCGGCAGCGCTTCGAGGTAGGCAGTGTTTTCGGGGGTGAGCGCAGCGCGCGTCCAATCGACGGCACGACGCGCATCGGGGTTAAAAGTGCGAATATCGAGCCGGCCGAGCGCGGCCCAGTCGTGATTGCCGGCCAGGCACAGGTGCGGCAGCTCGCGCAGCAGGTCAACGCACTCGTTCGGATCTGGCCCATAGCCCACCACATCCCCTAGACACCACACATATTCCCACTGTCCTTTTGCATCTTCGAGTACGGTTTCAAAAGCCGTGAGGTTGGCATGAATGTCTGAGATGATTAAGACGCGCATAGGGGCGAAAACCTGCGTTCGAGAGTCCAGATCCTGATGACCTGACGCAAATCATACCATGTTTTCGGAAGGTAAATAGATTAATATACCATTGAGTCGGGGAGACAAAGATCATGCGGCGTGTGTTGTCCCTTGTCTATCAAACGATGCTGGCCGCTGCTTTCGCGCTGGCCGCCTGCTCGCGCGATGCGCCTGAGCCCACCCCAACTGGCGATTTGTTCCCCACTCCGACGGATATTGTCACCCTTGGGCCAACGCCGACGCCCATGCCCTATGTCTTCATCGATGCCAATTCCGTCGTCAGCGGCATCTGCTTTGAGTCGGCCTATGATGCGGCCGGCCGCACCTTCGTCCTGCGCAGCGCCGGCGAGCTGGAACGGCTGTTCGATTTGGCCGATAACAGCCAGTTTTGCCGCGAGCCGGTCGGCCGTGCGCAGTTTGATTTCAGCGGCCCGCGCGCTATCATCGGCACGTGGACGCGCGGTCGCGGCTGCACGGCCGATCATGAGATCGTCAGCGTTGAGATCGACGAAGTGTCGCAAATCTTCGTCATTCGCGCCCGGCTGGTGGTTGCCGGGGATTGTAACTACGAACTGGTGCGCCCCCTGTGGATTGGGCTGACTGGATATAACGATTACGACCTCCGTCTGCTGGTCGAAGATTAAGCAGCGCTGTCATCAGTGTTCTCCCCACGCATTGAAGGAGCAGTCATGTCGGCCCAAGCAGTGAAAGCAGCGATCCTCACGCAGAAGATCGTCACGATTGTGCGCGGCCCGTTGTTCGCGCATATCGAGATCATCGCCGCGATCCTGGCCGAAGAAGGTCTGACGGTGATCGAAGTGACGCTGAATTCACCCAGCGCGCTGCCGATGATCGAGACGCTGGCGGCGCGTTTCAGCAGCGCCATGCAGATCGGCGCCGGCACGGTCTTGACGACCCAGCACGTCGACCAGGTCCGAGACGCCGGCGCAAGCTTCATCGTATCGCCGGATACCTGCCCGCCCGTCATTCGCCGGGCGCTCGGCCACGGCTTGCTGCCGCTGCCAGGGGCTTACACGGCGACCGAAATTCGGCGCGCGCTGCGAGCCGGGGCCGAGTTGATCAAGCTGTTTCCCGCTGTGCCCGGCGGACCAGAGTATTTGCGCCAGATGCGCGGCCCCTTCGACGAGGCACTGCTGATCCCGACTGGCGGCGTCACGGCGGGGGATATTCCCGCCTTTCTCGCTGCTGGCGCGGCCGCCTTCGGCATCGGTCGAGAGCTGGTCTCCCCGACGTTCGACGGAAGCCGCGCGGCGCAAGATGCGCTGCGGCAGCGCGCGCGGCAGTTCAAAGCGGCACTGGCTGCGCCTTAGCGCGTGCCGGTCAATCGCCCCTGCGTGCGAACGCCGCCGCGTCAGCCAGCGGAGTCGTCGCCAGCCCGATCAGCCGGTCGGCCCCAGCATAATAA
>DAOTYT010000318.1:0-13192 GCA_034434615.1 Anaerolineae bacterium
GCAGGGATGGCGAGCCGATCAAGGTCTCCAACTGCGGTGAATGTATGGTTCAGCGTGGGGTACGAAATGAACACTGCGTCCTCGTGATCGGCCAAAGCAGACTGCCAGAGCGCGAAATCTTCCATCGTCGCCTGGTAGTCGCGCTCGCCTTGCAGCACGAGCACCGGCAGGCGAAGCTCCGCCGCAGTCGCCAGTGGATCATAGTCGAGCAGGCTCGTCCAATAAGCGACCTGCTGGTCATTGCCCAGTGCCTCAGCGGGCTCGGCGCCCGCGCGAATGGCCTGCAGCGCTTCAGCCAGTGCGAGCAGGCCAGCTAGACCGCCCGCCGCAGCCGGATCGAGGCTCGTGATGTAATCCACCTGATCTTGTACGATGACCTCGAACGGGCGAGCGCCGGCCGCTAACAGGATCAAGCCGGCCAGGGCCGGATCGCTGGCTGCGATGCGCGGCCCCAGCGTGCCCCCCTGACTATGAGCGGCGACGAAGATGCGTTCTGGGTCGATAGCGTCCAGCGCACGCAGGGCTGCCACTGCTGCCAGCGCGTCGTCGGTGTATTCATCATCGATCGTGAAATCTGCCGGCATTGCCTCCAGCATGCGTTCCTGATAGGCGTAGGTACGTTTGTCATAGCGCAGCACTGCGATCCCGCGCGAGGCCAACCCCTGCGCGATGTCGCGGTACGGCTTCATCTGGGCCAGCGTTCCATCGCGATCGATCGGGCCGGAGCCGTGCACGATGACGACGGCCGGGAACGGTCCTTCGCCGAGCGGCAGCGCCAGCGTAGCCGGCAGTGACCAGTCGCCATTGTCGATCGTGATCGCCTGTTCAGTGAACGCTTCGGGAACGATGTAGGCTGGCCGTTCCGGCGCTGTGCCGGCCATCGCGCCGGTGCGATGGCCCAGCACGATCGTATTGAGCGCGGGCGTGGCTGCGATCAGCGCTGCCTGCGACGCGCGAATGGCGATGACGTGCGTCCACCCCTCCTCAAGCCGGCCTACCGCCGCGACCAAGCTGCCATCGGGCAAGGCGTAGATGTTCTGCGTCCAAACTGTGCCATCGGGTAAGGGAGCATCGCTGGTCTGTACGGGGCTTGCATCGAACGACCCGAAGAATGTTTCAAGCGCGGCCTGAATGCCGGTTTGCACGTCTTCCGCTTCGACGACGCTCGCGTAGATGTCGGCGGTCGCGTCCGCATTCGTGAAATGGGCGATCGACTCTGTGCTGCGGTTCGTCCAATTAGCGGGGATCGGGATCGAGAACCGTCCAGCAGCATCGGTGAAGGTGGCATCTTGTGCTTGGGCGAAAGCCAGCGTGGATGTCACAACAATAGTGATGAGGATGAGCGGGGCACGAAAGTGAGAAATCATAAAGTGTCCTTCATTGAAATCACGCATGTAATAACGATCGTATCTGTTTTTGTCATGGAAATCAATTTGCGCGCTGGTGGCGGAACATGTTCAAGGCCGAGGCGATCAGGATGATCCCAAGCCCGATCTTGAGGAGCGCCGTTGGGACGATGCCGGCCAGCAGCCCCCCGATCAGCGCGCCGGCCGCTGAGCCAACGCCCATCGGCGCGATCGTATCGGTCAGGTCGTGGCGCTGCTGAAAGGTGCCGCGCCGCGCATAGCGGATCAGGCCAACGCTGACCGTCGGCAGGCTGATGAGCAGGCTAGCTGTGCCCGCGGCGCGGATATCGGCGCCATAAGCGAACAGCAGCGTGGGGATGATCAGCTCGCCGCCGGCCACGCCGAGCATGCTGCTCACCAGCCCGATCAGCAGGCCGAAACCGATCCCGGCGATCAAGCGCAGGCCGTCATGCGCCGGCAGCAGCCCGGTCGGCTCGCCCGGCAAAAAACCCTCAGCGATCAGAGCGAGGCCGATCGCTGTCAGGAAGGCGACGATGATTTGCTGGAGGCGTTTTTCAGGCAGCCGGCCGACCAGCGCCGTCCCAGCGAAAGCTGCGCTGACAGCCCCGCACGTTAAAGCGACGATCGGCAGCAGCAGCGGCTCCAGCTCGTGCACGGGCAGCGTTTGCAGGCGAATCGCCAGCGCGGCGATCACGGTGATCAGGCTGATCGCGAGATTGATCGCGACAGCGTGGCGCGCGCTGTAGCCAAAAACGCCAACCAGCACCGGCAGCCTGAACTCTGCGCCGCCCAGCCCAATCAACCCGCCCAGCGTGCCGATGGGTAATGCGATCAAGAAGCCTGCCAGACGCATGTTTTGTCGTAAATGGTGCATCGAAGTCATCTTTCGTTGGCGGCGCATGGCCATACAGTATAGCGGGTGCTGAGTGCTATAATACCAATACGAACAAGTGTTCCGTTATTGAGATGCTGTCGCAGCACGCATGGAGGCAGAGGAATGCCTGAACGGCGCTATACCGTCACTGGAATGGACTGCGCGCACTGCGCGCGTGAAGTCGAGGTCGGCGTCGCCCAGCTTGATGGTGTCGAGGCGGTGCGGGTTGATTTTCCCAGCTCCACGATGGTGCTCGAGGGCGAAGTCGCCTTTGGCGATTTGCGGACGCGGGTTCAAGCGCTCGGCAAGGATGTGCTGCCTGCGAGCGAAACGATCTTCTCGGCCCCTGCTAAACGTGGCGGCGTGCGCGGCTTCTGGGATTTTTTGCTGGCGCGCCGCGAGTCTCGCCTCGCCCTGATCGGCGGGACGATCGTCTTGATCACGCTGTTGGCCAGCCAAATCGGGCTGATTGGTGAAGCAGTGGCAGCCACGGCCTACGTGGTGGGCTTGGTCATCACATTGTATCCGATTTTAAAAAGTGGCATCAATGTTCTGCGCTTCAATCACCAGTTCAGCATCAATTTGTTAATGAGCATCGCCGCCTTTGGCGCGATCGCCATTGGCGAATATCTGGAAGCAGCGACCGTGATTTTCCTGTTCGCCATCGGCGAAGCGCTCGAAGGGTACACTGCTGAGCGGACTCGTGATGGGATTCGCGCGCTCATCGCGCTGCGGCCCCGCGTGGCTACCCGCCTGCGAGGCGAAGCTGAGGAAGTCGTGCCGGTCGAGGCGCTGGCTGTTGGCGATACCGTGCTCGTCAAACCTGGCGAGCAGATCCCTATGGATGGCACGGTGCTCTCTGGAGCGAGCGATGTCAATCAGGCTCCCATCACCGGTGAAAGCATGCCAGTTCACCGCACTGCTGGTGATACCGTTTATGCCGGCACAGTCAATGGAATGGGAACGTTGATCATTGAGACGACCCGCGCAGCGGTTGATACCACGCTCAGCCGCATCATCACGCTGGTCGAACAGTCGCAGAGCGCTCGCGCGCCCAGCCAGCGCTTGATCGATCGTTTCGCCCATTTCTATACGCCGGCTGTTGTGGCACTGGCGGTTGTGGTGGCCTTCGCGCCACCGCTGTTGTTCGGGGCGCCGCTGCACAGCACTGAAAGTGAGACGGGCTGGCTGTACCGAGCGCTCGTCATGCTGGTGATCGCCTGCCCCTGCGCGCTTGTCATCAGTACGCCGGTGACGGTCATCAGCGCGATCGCCGCGGCGGCGCGCCGGGGTGTTCTGATCAAAGGCGGCGCTCCGCTCGAAGCGCTCGGCTCGATACGCGCCGTCGCCTTCGATAAGACCGGCACACTCACGATGGGCCAGCCGGTGGTGACTGGCTGGCGCGCTTTCGCTTGTGAAGCGGAAGGTAAGAGGTGTGCTGCCTGCGATGATGTGTTAGCTCTGGCGGCGGCTGTCGAACGCCGCGCGGCCCACCCACTGGCTCAGGCGGTCGTGTCGGCGGCTGATATGCGCGCTTTGGGCAGCAGCTATGCCAGCGCCGAACAGGTTGAGCTGCTGGCAGGGCAAGGTGTGCGCGGCCTCGTGGATGCTCATCAGGTGACGGTTGGCAGTCACAATCTGTTCGATGCGGAATTCCCGCACCAGCCGGAAGTGTGCCGGCTGGTTGAGCAAGCGGAAGCGGGTGGCAGTACGACTATGCTGATAGCCGATGCTGACCGCGTCGTTGGCTTCATCACGCTGGCCGATACGCCGCGCGCCGGCAGCGAAAGCGTAATCGCTGATCTTCACGCGCTTGGCCTGACCACGGTGATGCTGACCGGCGATAATGCGACTGTTGGCCAGGCAGTGGCCAATCGGGTGGGTGTGGCCGATGTGCGCGCTGGGCTGCTGCCAGAGCAGAAGGTTGAGGCTGTGCATGAATTAACCGCTCGCTATGGCCCTGTCGCCATGGTTGGAGACGGTATTAACGATACACCCGCGCTCGCTGCTGCTGCTGTCGGTGTCGCGATGGGGGGCGCGGGCAGCCAGCAGGCGCTTGAGGCGGCCGAGATCGCTCTGCTGGCCGACGATTTAACCCAACTGCCCTTTGCCGTGCGGCTGGCACGCTTTGTGCGCCGGTTGATCGTTCAGAATGTCATCCTCAGTTTTGGTGTGAAGGCGGTCTTCCTGCTGCTGGCTTTGTTCGGGTTAACGTCGCTCTGGCTCGCCATCTTCGCTGACGTTGGCATGTCCCTGCTCGTCACACTCAACGGCATGCGCCCACTGCGCTTTGAGCGGCGCTGATCGCGCCATGCAGGTACGCAGCGCGCGCTGGAAGCCAAAAGAAGCATTCGCCCACTGCTTCACATCGAAGCGCAGTGCGGCGTTGGCTGTCATCTGGCGCCCCAGTCGTGATGAAATTCTCCTCGCATAGCAGCCTTTTAATGAGACTGTGTATCTATTAGAATAGCTGGCGCTAGATATGTTTACCATCGCAGGATGTGGCTATGAAGCGTGCAAAACGATGTGAGGTAGGGCGCGTGTCGCTGCCGGGAGCTTTTCAACACCGCGCCGAGCAGTTGTTCGATCGACAAATGTGGTGCTGGGGCTGCGATATCCGGCGGGACTCTGGCAATCTATTGCTCGCTTATGGCTGCAGCCGGCGTCCCGCGCCCGAAAAACGCGGCACGCCTGCCTATACACACATGCCTGCTGAGGGGGTCAGCGTTACCTTGTGGGGCTGGGGGCTGTGGTATGCCGCTCGCAAGCGAGGCAGTCTGTTCATCAGCCGCAGCCGCTTTCGCGTTCGTTATTACGCGCACGCCGTGCTTGCTCCAGTCGCATGGAGTGAAGAGGAGCTTTTGGCCAATGTCCAGCCTTTTAATGAGCAGGAGCGCCTCGCTGCCTACGAACTGCTGCGCGATGCCCTGTTTTGGGTGGCGGATTACGAGCGCTGGTTGGCCGCGGTCGATCCTGAACAGCGCAGACGAGCTGTCGCTGCTTGGCCCGGGCTGCATCGGTCAGACAGCGCAGAGGAGCGCGATCCGTCTGCAGTTTGGGAAGCACTAGCGCGGGAAATTGAGCATTTGCGCCTAAGCCAGCGTTCGTCCTCCTCGCTTGCGCTTCCCTAGCTTTCCACAGCCCTCTACCGCATGTCGAAAGCGGGCGCTGTTGTGGTAATTCCGTCACAGGGCAAATGCACTAGCTTTGCAGGCGCAGTTTCAAGCTCAGCCACACGCCGATAAAGACGGCCGCGCCGAACACCCAGCCGGAAAGTGCAAATGCCGAGATTCCAGACAGCAGCGTGCCGACCGTGCAGCCAAGCGCGAGCATCGCGCCCCATCCCATCAAAACGCCGCCGAGCAGCGCCGTGACGCTGTTCTTGAGGGTGAGCTTTGACGGGCTGAACCGGTTCGCGAGCAAGGCGACCGCCAGAGAGCCAAGCGCTAGCCCGCCGACCAGAAACCCATTGTCGGTGATCGTCTGGACGACCATTGTCGCGCAGCCGGCGAACGTGTCCAGGCCAGGCAGGCGGTCAGCCAGCAGACCGGCATCGTTAAGAAATGTGCGCGACAAGCTGCCGAGTTGTGCCGTGACGCCAAGCGGCTCCACCCGAAAATAAGCAAACACGCCGACAAGACCGACCAACGCGCCGGTTACAAGCGGGTTCCAACGGTCAATAAACAGCGTTCGGCCGATCCGATCGAGGGTGAGGGGGCCGCTCATCGCGGCTTGCAGCGGCGGCAGCCAGCGCAGCAGCAGCAAACCGATGCCGCCAAGGACGACGAGCTGCGCGATCAGCGCGCCGCCGTAGCCCAGAGTTGCCGGCAGCCACGCGACGGGCGCCAGCGAGATCGCCTCAACATAGAGCGTGAACCACGAAAAGAAGCCCAGCCCGAACCCGATCAGCGCGCCGAGCAAGGCGACCGGCGCCCGCGTGTAGCCCTCGCCCAGCCGGTACAGGTGACCACTGATGCAAGCGCCAGACAGCGTCATGCCGAAACCAAAAGCTAACCCAGCGGCGACTAAGACCCAGCTCACTGGGCCAATGTGGGCATCAGGCGGCAGGCGGCCGCTCATGGGGTTGGGCAAAAATGCGCCAAAGATAATGGCGTAGCCAATGCTACCGACCGCGAGCGCAGTCAGAATTGCGAACAGCGGCCCGCTGTTACGTTGCTCGATGAAATCGCGAAAGATGCAAAAAAAGCAGAAACGACCGCGCTGGAAAATAATACCGAGAGCGATGCCGGTCAGCAGTGAGAACGACGCCGACGCCCCGCGCCCAGGCGTATGGTGTAAGCTGTAAGCCGCTGCGCTCAGCCCCGCCAGCAGCAGAACGGCGATCGTTGTGCGAATGAGCAGCCCGCGCGAAATGGTGACCGATCGAGCGGGAGCGGCACCGCCTCCGGCGCCGCTCCCTGCCGCTGTCGCTGGCATCGACTACTGCGCTCCCCAGATCGTGCCGGCCGGGTTCTCGATCGGCACGCCGACCGTGTTGCCCCATTCCGTCCACGAGCCGTCATACTGGCGTGCTTCATAGCCCAGGATGCGATGCAGCACAAACCACGTGTGGCTTGAACGCTCACCGATTCGGCAGTAGACGACCACCGGTTGGCTGCCATCGACGCCAACCTCGGCATAGAGCGCGCGCAGTTCTTCGATCGACTTGAAGGTGCCATCTTCATTGACGGCGCGCGACCACGGCACATTGACCGCGCCGGGAATGTGACCTGCGCGAATGGCCAGCTCTTGGAAACCCTCTGGCGCGAAAATGCGGCCTTCATATTCGGCCGGAGAACGGATGTCGAGGATGGCGGCCTGCGTGTTGCCTTCAACGATATCGAGGACATCTGGCAGGAACGCGCGCAGCTCGGAACGAACGCCGTTGATCGTAAAATTGCCCTCTGCATAAGTTACCGGGCGGGTCGAAAGCTCTCGCCCCTCGGCTTCCCACAGCGCACGGCCGCCGTCGAGCAGGCGCACATCTTCTGCCCCATAGAGCGAGAAGATCCAGGCGCCCCATGCGGCGAACCAGTTGTTGTTATCGCCGTAAAGGACGATCGTCGTATTGTTATTGATGCCGGCCGAACGCGCCAGCGCTTCGAAGGCGGCTGGCGATGCGATATCGCGCACGACCGGATCGACAAGATCGGTATGCCAGACGAAATTGATCGCGCCGGGGATGTGGCCGCGCTCGTAGACGCCGGGCACGACACTGACCTCGATGACGCGGACATTGGGATCATTCAGATGAGCGGCCAGCCAATCGGTGCTGACAACAGCATCTTCGGGCAGTGTGCTCACCCCTTGTGCCGATAGGCTGGCAGCAGCGGCCAACAGCAGCGCAAAGAGGAGGGTAACGATCGATAGACGGGTTTTCATGGGTGTTCTGCTCCTTGGCATTGAACAAGATAGGCAGCGCTGTTTCAATAATGAAATGAGCCGTGAAGAGACAGCCTTTTAACGGCTACATGAACAGTCCATTAGTATTTTCCTCCCTCCTCTGCAAACAAACCGCCTAAAACGGAAACGCCCCGGTGTGTGGCCGGGGCGCTGCGCAATGCGCAGTAAAATAAAACGCCCCGGGCCAGCCGGGGCGCATAAATTCAGAATGAATCACCTAAAGCGCGAGTCCCCGGCAGCTACCAGCCAGTTCCATACACATCGCACAGGGACAACAAACGAAAACGCGCCGGTCAAACATTTGTCTACGATTTCCAGATGAATGCGCTGTCTAGTAAAGTAAGCCAAGTTTCCAAATCTGTCAAGTAGTTTGCCACAAGAACAAGAAAGGGGTTTAATCAATATGGGCTGTATGCGAGAGTAAATGGCATGACTATCGATATCGAACGGCCGGGCGCGTTGCTCACCTATCTGCGCAGCGCCGGCCATCTTCCCCCCACCGTTGAGCCAACCATTATGCCGCTTGCGGGTGGGGTCTCAAACAGGACGATGCTGGTTGAATTTGAGGATGGATCGGGTTGGGTTGTTAAGCAGGCGCTGGCCAAACTGCGCGTGGCTGTCGATTGGTTCAGCAGCCCGGAACGCATCCACCGTGAAGCGCTTGGCCTGCGCTGGCTGACTGAACTCGTGCCGGCTGGTTCGGTGCCGGCATTTTTGTTCGAGGATGAGGCGCAGCACATTGTGGCGATGCGCGCCGTCGCTCAACCTCACGAAAACTGGAAGGTCATGCTGCTGCGAGGCTCGGTCAACCGCACCTATGTTGAGGCGTTCGGGCGGCTGCTTGCCATGATCCATCGCGGGGCAGCCCTGCGCGCCGCTGAATTGGCGCCCATTTTCGCTGAGTATAGTTTCTTTGAGACGCTGCGTTTGGAAGCGTATTACGGCTATGCGGCTTCTCAGGTCAGCGAGGCAGCGCGCTTCTTACGCACTCTGATCGACGAAACGCGGTCGCTGCGCGTCACGCTCGTGCATGGGGATTTCAGCCCGAAAAATGTGCTTGTCCAGCGCGCGCGGCTGGTGCTGCTCGATCATGAGGTCATTCATTGGGGCGATCCAGCGTTCGATCTCGGCTTTGCGCTAACCCATCTGCTCAGCAAAGCGCGTCATGTACGCGCTCAGCGAGCGGAGTTCATTAAAGCGGCCGGCTGGTTTTGGACAGCTTACAGGACAACCCTTGATGTTGACCTGCCGTGGGTGCCAGCTCTCGAAGCTCGGGCTGTTCGGCACACGTTGGCCTGCCTGCTGGCGCGGGTGGCCGGGCGCTCGCCGCTGGAGTATTTATCTGCGCAAGAGCGACAGGAGCAGCAGGCTGCGGTGATCGCGCTGATGCACGCCGTGCCGGAGACTCTGCCCGCCTTGTTTGAGCGTTGGGACGAAACACTAACAGGATAGGGACGAGCGGTGACGACGATCGAGCAGCTCACTGCGCTGGAAATCCTCGACAGCCGTGGGCGGCCAACGGTGCGCTGCACCTGTCGCTTGGCTGGTGGGGTGACCGCCTCAGCATCCGTTCCTTCTGGCGCATCGACCGGCTCGGCGGAAGCGCTTGAACTGCGCGATGGCGACCCCGCTCGCTATCGCGGTCTTGGATGTCGCAAGGCAGTGGCGAACATCAACACGACGCTTCACGCAGCCCTGAGAGGGCGCCGCTTCGAGACGCTGGCTGCGCTCGATGAGGCGCTCATCGAGCTGGACGGGACGCCGAATAAGGCTCGCCTGGGCGCGAATGCGCTGCTGGCCGTCTCGCTGGCATTCGCGCGCGCGTCCGCCTGTGCGCGGGGCCTGCCCCTATACGCGGCCCTTGCTGAGCTGCGCAACCCTAAGATTGATGGGCTGCCGCGGCCGATGATCAACCTGTTCAGCGGGGGTAAACACGCCGGCGGTCAGGTCGAGGTTCAGGATGTTCAGATCATGGCGCTGCGTGCCGACACGGTCGATGAAGCCCTGCGCATGACGTTCGAGGTCTTCTACGCGGCGGCCGATCTCTGCGCCCGTGAGTTTGGGATGCGCCTGCTCACGGCCGATGAGGGTGGGTTGGCGCCGGCATTTGCAGATGTCGAGGCGATGTTCGCGACGGCAGTGCGCGCGATCGAGCTGGCGGGCCTGCGCCCGGGGGTGGAGATGGCGCTGACGGTTGACGTGGCCGCCAGCCATTTCTACCGCGATGGCGCTTATCATCTTGGTGGGCGGGCGCTGAGCGGGGCAGCCCTGATCGAGCGACTGCGGGCTTGGCTGCGCGATTATCCGATCGTCAGCATCGAAGATGGGCTGGCCGAAGAAGATTGGGCGAGCTGGCGCGCGCTGCGAGCTGCTGTCGCCGGCAAGGCATTGGTGCTGGGCGATGATCTGCTCTGCACGAGTCCCGTCCGCATCATGCGTGCCATCGCGGAAGAAGCGGCTGATGCGCTGCTGCTCAAGGTTAACCAGATCGGCACGCTGGCTGAAGCAGCGCGGGCGGCGGCGCTGGCGCGCGCTGCGGGCTGGCCCGTGGTCGTCAGCGCGCGCAGCGGCGAGACGGAAGACGACTGGCTGGCCGATCTTGCGACTGCGTGGGGCGACTACATCAAAGTCGGCGCGATCACCCAATCGGAACGGCTGGCGAAATACAACCGCTTACTCGCAATCGAAGCTGAAACCGGCCTATCGCTGCGGCCGTTTGTCAAGGGCAGCCAGCTCAGTGGAATTTGATGTCCCGAGCAGGATTCACGGCTATAATACCGGTCGTGCATGCAGGGAAAGGAGCGCTCGCCTGAAACGGGGAAGGAGTGAATGACAGGCACAGCGATGTTACGCCGTTTCCTGTTCAATTTGATACATCACCACATTCACGACATTGACTATTCCTCTTTAGGGCGCCCATTTTATTCCAGTTGGCCCTCGTGTAAACTTAGAAACGCACAAATGCACCGGCACCTCAGCAGATAAGGATGCTGCACATGGCGGTCATGGGGCTGACTGAAAGCGAAGCCGCGGCACGTCGAAATGCGGGCCAAGGCAACAACCTCGCCTTGAGCACGAGCCGCTCTTACGCCGATATCATCCGGTACAACGTCTTCAATTTCATGAACGTCATCCTGTTCACCATCGGTGTGGGCATGATCTTGCTCGGCCGGGTTGGTGATGCCATCACCAGCGTCGGGTTGATCTTCGTCAACGTCATCATCGGTGTCGTTCAGGAAATACGAGCTAAGCGCCAGCTCGACCGCATTGCGCTGCTGACGCGCCCGCGCGCTACCGTGCTGCGCGATGGCATTGAGCGTGAGATCGACCCCTCTGAACTGGTGGTTGGCGATGTCATCGTCGTCAAGCCGGGAGACCAGATCGCTGTAGACGGGCCGCTGCTTGAGGGAGAACTGGAGGCTGATGAAGCCCTGCTGACCGGCGAAGCAGATTTAGTGAAGAAGAAGCCAGGCGATGCGCTGCTGTCGGGCAGCTACTGCGTCTCCGGGTCTGGCCTTATGCAGGCGGAAAAAGTCGGCGCCGAAAGCTATGCGAATCAACTGACTGCCACTGCGCGCAAATTTCAGGTGGCGTTTACTCCCCTGCAAAAGGAAGTCAACTTCCTGTTGCGGGTGTTGATGTTGATGGCAACTTTTTTTGGCCTCTTGTTCATCATTTCTTTCTTCCTCGCTTCGGTGCCGGTGGTGCGGCAGGTGCAGGCCGCCGCCATCATCGCTGGTTTGGTGCCGAACGGCCTCTTTTTCATGGTGATCCTGGCCTATGCCATGGGCGCGCTGCGCATCGTCCGGCAGGGTGCGCTGGTGCAGCAAACTAACGCCGTCGAAGCTCTGAGCAACGTCACCGTTTTGTGCACCGATAAAACCGGCACGCTCACGGCCAACCGCATTCATTATGATGGCCTTCACGCTGTCAACGGCGACGCGGCTGAAGTCGAAGCGGCCCTGGCCGATTTTGCCAGCAGCGTCACGGTTACCAATAAGACCAGTGAAGCGATTCGCGCCGCTTTAAACGGCAATCGGCACCCTTTGGCCGATGAAGTGCCGTTCTCCTCTGCCTTGAAGTGGAGCGCCGTCGCCTTTGATGACAGGCGGCGGCGTGGGGTTTATGTGCTCGGCGCCCCAGAGATGCTGGCTTCCCATCTTTCACTTGATGAGGCCGCCCAGGCGCAGTGTCACGCCTGGGCAGACGATGGCTTCCGCGTGCTGATCTTTGCGCACAACCCAGAGACGATCGCGCTGCACAATGATGCGGGCGAGCCTTCCTTGCCGCCGCTAATGCCGCTGGCCGTCCTGCGCTTCAGCGACGAACTGCGTCCACATCTAAAAGAGACGCTCGAGGCGTTCATCCAAAACGGCATCGACCTGAAGATCATCTCCGGCGATAACCCGGCGACTGTCGCTGCGCTGGCGCGGCAGGCGGGCTTCACTGGCGATCTGGCGCATCTGTCTGGCGTTGAGATCGCCGAGATGGAGGATGTGCAGCTGGCCGAGCGCGTCAAAGACACGGTCGTCTTCGGGCGCATCACGCCAGATCAGAAAGAACGCATCGTTGAGATCCTGCGTCAGCAGGGGAATTACGTCGCGATGATCGGCGATGGAGTCAACGATGTGCTGTCGCTCAAAAAAGCGGATATGGGCATTGCGATGGAGAGTGGCAGTTCGGCGACGCGCGCGGTGGCCGATATGATCCTGATCGGCGACTCGTTCGAAGCGCTGCCGCCCGCCTTTACGGAGGGGCAGCGCATCGTCAACGGCATGGCCGATATCATGCGGCTGTTCCTGACGCGCACGCTTTCCACCGCGCTGTTGATCCTGTCGACCGCCGTCATCGGGCTCGGCTTTCCCTATCTCCCCAAGCACATCGCCCTGATGCTGTTCCTGTCAGTTGGCGTGCCGACCGTCGCGCTGGCCGTGTGGGCGCGGCCAGGCAAACTGCCTCGGCGCAGCCTGCTGCGCCAGATCATTCATTTCGTCGTGCCGGCTGCTATCACGATCGCGCTGTTTGGTTTGCTGATCTATATGCTCGGGTTCGTCGGCGGCTTAGGACACTGGATCGATGTCGAGCTGACCGAGGAAGACATCCGCAGCTTCTCCGAATACGTCGGCATCGGTTACACCATCTTCGAGGCTGAACAAGTCATCCTTGAGATCGCACATATGACCGCACAGACCGCGCTGACTGTTTTCACGACGCTCGCCGGGCTGCTGCTGGTGATTTTCGTCGAACCGCCGATCCAGTTTTTCGTCGGCGGTGACGAATTCAGTGGCGATTGGCGGCCGACGATCCTCGCTGGGGTGATGCTGGTGGTTTTTGTGGTCGTGCTCGTCATCGACCCGCTGCGGATGTTTTTCGAGCTGGTCGCCTTGCCGCTGTGGGCCTATCTCGCCATTGGCGGGCTAACGCTGATATGGATGCTGCTGCTGCGGGCGGCATGGCGCGGCCGCTGGCTGCAGCGTTTCTTACAGTATGATTTTTGATCGCGAACAGCGCGAGCAGCATGGTGAGACATATCGCAAAAGCGGAGGCA
>DAOTYT010000319.1:0-4157 GCA_034434615.1 Anaerolineae bacterium
GTCGGCAAAGTGTTCCAGCATGCGCTCCCACACCCCCTTGTCACACCAGCGAGCAAAGCGCTTGTAGATACTATTCCACTTCCCATACTCGGCGGGCAGCAAGCGCCACTGGGCGCCGCTGCGACTTATCCATAGTACGGCTTCGACGAAACGGCGGCACTCGGCCTCGCTTCCCACATAGGCATTCGGGTCTTGGCGCAAAAATTCCCGAATCTTCGCCCACTGTTCATCGGTCAATTGTACGGTTGTCATGCGACAACCTTAGCCCATTTATCTCAAATGTCAACAGAACCTAGTCTCCTCAAGATAAAATGGACGAAAAAACCTGCCTTGCTTCTCTTTTAACCCTTCAGTTTTGAGCGTCTGCCTCCCTCCTTGCTGCCCCCAAGCTCAATCTCCACGGTTGGAATACAGATAGATGGCGCCCAAAATGATCAGGCCTTCGACGATGCGGCGGCCGCTGGTGGGCAGGGCAAGCACCGTCAGCACGCTGTAGACCACTGTCAAGAACAACACGCCGCCGAACGTACCCCAGATCGTGCCGCGCCCTCCTTCGAACGGTGTACCGCCGATGACAACCGCCGCGATCGAGCCGAGCAGAAAATCGGTCCCCACTTCCAGCGTGCCCACGCCGATGAAAGCCACCAGCATCAACCCGCCGGCAGCGGCCATAAAACCGCTGAAGACATAAGCGAGCATCACTGTGCGCGCATCATTGACGCCGGAAAGATAGGCTGCGCGCCGGTTCGCGCCGACCGCCACCAGCCGGCGGCCAAAGGTCGTGCGGCCAATGAGCAGCGCAACCACGATCGTGACAGCGATCCAGATGAGCGCGGCGGCAGGAAATACCCCGCCGATGAACCCGTTGCCCCAGAAGCGCATCGACTCGGGAATGCTGCCGCGCGGCGCGCCGCCCGAATAGACCAGCGCCGCGCCGAACACGATCAAGTTTGTGCCCAGCGTCGCAATGAACGGCGTGACGCGGAAGCGCGTCACGAGAATGCCGTTAGCGAGGCCGATCCCGGCGCCGATCGCCAGCACCAGCGCGATCACCGGCAGCACCATGGCCTCCTGCCCGTTGATCATCTGCGCGGCCATCACATCGGCGAGGATGACGACCGAGCCAACCGACAGATCAAGGCCGCCGGTGATCAGCACGACCGTTTGCCCAATGGCGACCAAGCCGATCGTCGCGCCCTGGCGCACCATATTGAGCAGGTTGCCAACTTCAGTTGAACGCGGAGAAATCACGCTCAGGAGGATGAGCAGCAGCAGCAGCGCGAAGAAAATGCTGGGGATCTTGCGCAGTGGTGACTGCTGAACGCGCTGCCAAATGGCACTGACACTGCTGCTGATGGCGGTCATCGTCGTCATGGCCGCAGCTCCAAAATCATCTCGATCTCAACGGGGATATCGCCCGGCAGCACCGCCACGCCAACCGACGTGCGCGAGTGCCGCCCCGCTTCGCCAAAAACCTCGATCAGCAGATCGGAGGCGGCATTGACGACGCTGGGCTGATCAGTGAAAGTGGGCGCGCTGGCGACATAACCGTTAAGGTGCACCACACCGGCGACGCGGTCGAGCGAGCCGAGCGCCTGCCTGGCCGATGCGAGGCAGTTGAGCGCGCAGTTGCGCGCGCAGGCGCGCCCTTGTTCAACGGTCACTTCTGCGCCCAGCTTGCCCAGCGCAGGATAAGCCCCATTCCACTTGGGGCTGTGGCCGGCCACGTAGAGCAAGCCCCCAACCTGCCGCGCCTTCACATAGCTGTGCGATGGCGCGCTCGCATCGGGCAAGGCGATGCCGAGTTCGGCCAGCCGCTCTTCAGCTCCCATCGCGTCCCTCCCTAACTTTAGCGTCGCTATTTATGCAGACAGCGCCAGCAAGCGCGCGGGCGTCTTCACGAACAGTGTCTCGATCTGTTCCCGCGTCACCCCCTGCTCGCGCAGCCACGGGACGATGCGCCACGGCATGAACGTGAAGCCCGGCCCGCCCCCATAGCCGACAAAATACGAACGGCGCGCCAAATCCATCGACAGGGCGAGCTGGCCGCCGAAGCCAGCATCGCACATGCGTTTGACGAATTCGACGCGCAGGCGATCGGGGTAGTATTTCTCCTTGGCGAATTGATCGTAGCCAAGCGTGACGCCGGTATTGGCGACCGCGAGGTGATAGTCCCAATCCATCAGCCGATCCATATGGCCGATCAAGATGCGCTCCGGCGAGACGCCGTCCTTCGTCAGCAGCGCGACCTGTTCCAGCGCCATCGTGCCGGCCTCGGTGTGCGTGCTGATCAGCGCGCCCGTCTCTTTGTGGGCAATGGCGACCGCGTGAAAAACTTTCTCTTCGTTCGGCGTGATCGTGTTTTTGCTGGAACCAGCCTTTAGCAAACCAGCGCGGATGCCGGTCTCGCCGATGCCCTCACACAGATCGCGGATGAACGTATCGGCCAGTTCGTGGGCCGAACGACCTTCGACAAATGGGTCCAGCGAAGCGCTCTTGATGAACCCGGTCACGCAGATGATGTGCACGCCGGTCGCCTCCGATAGCCGGCGGTACGCCAACGGATCGCGCCCGTAGTCCTGCGGAGACATTTCGACGAGCGCGCGGCCGCCAGCGGTATAGAAATGGCGTAAATCTTCGGCTGCGTTCGCTTCACTGTCGAGCGTCAGATCGGGGTCACTCCCCAGCTTCAACGACCGACCAAGCAGATGCTCGTGCATCAGCGTGAAGCCAAGTTGATCAGGTTCGATAGGACCACAAACGGTTTGAATGAAAGACATCTTTTTCACTCAGCTTTTATCAAGTGGTTCGTACCACTGCGACAAAGTAACATCGTTGCACATAATTGTCAAGCGAATCGGCTTACGGCGCAAGCACTGTCCGTTCGCCCGGGCGCAGGACGCGATACGGCTGGCCAACCGCCTCAACCTTTTCGATGAATTGGTTGAGGGGCAGGTTAAGCGGCGACGAATTCGCCAGATAACAGCGCACCTTCCGCCAGCAGATGCGACTGCAACCGCTGAACATCGAGCGCGTGCGGCGTTTCGCCCACGGCGGCGGCGAGGGCCGCGGCAGTCCCGGCTGCCTGCCCCATGGCCATGCACTGGGCCATGCTGCGCACCGAGGCATGCGCATCGTGATCGGCGGACAGGCAGCGCCCAGCGACGATCACGTTTTCTACCCCTCGCGGCAGCAGCGCCCGATAGGGGATGTCATAGGTCTGGTTGCCGGGGATATATTCCCAGCGCGTCGCGCTCCCGGCATGGTGATCCTCGATCGGCGCGCCGCACTGGGCGATCGCATCGGGGAAGCGCCGCGCACTGAGGGCATCCTCGCGCGTGAGGCGGTAAACGCCGTCAATGCGCCGCGTCTCGCGGATGCCGATCTGCGTGCTGACGTTCATCAGAAAAGCGCGCTCGTAACCGGGCACGTTGGCCTTCAGAAAGCGGATGTATTCGAGCGCCTGCGCGCGGCCTTCGATCTCGGCCTCAGTCAGTGCCCACGGGTCGGTCGCATCGACATTGCTGACGCGCGTCATGTTAGTCGCGACGACGCCATCGAGAGTCGTGCGGTGCACGCTGCCTTCTTCGCGCGGCAGGCGGTATTGGCCGCTCAGGTTAGCTGCGCGCATCAGCGCTTCCAGCTCGGCGCGCGGGATGCGCTGCGCACGCGCAACATCGACACCGCCGAGACGGAACGTCGTCGTCATCGACTGGGCGTGGCCGGCGGCATGGGCATCTTCAAAGGGAGCGCCGGCCCGGTAGCAGATATCGGCATCGCCAGAAGCATCGACGAACACTTTAGCACGAATTTCGCCCAGGCCGCGCTTATTCGCCACCAGCAGCCCAGCCACGCGGTCGCCTTCGCGCAGCACATCGACGCAGAAGGTATGGTAGAGCAGACGCACGCCGTTCTCGCGCGCCAGCCGCTCCCACAGCATCTTGAGCTGTTCAGGATCGTAGGTGACGCCGGTCCCGGCGCCGTAGGTGTTCGGCCGCTCGATGACCGAGTCGAACTCGCGCAGCCGCTCGACCAGCATCCACGGCAGCCCGCCGACCACACGACGGGAGATGCCAGGCGTGTAGAAGCCGTAGAACGTATCGAGCACCATGACGGAAGTGCCCCCCATGAACCCATAGCGTTCAACCAACAGCGTT
>DAOTYT010000320.1:0-2744 GCA_034434615.1 Anaerolineae bacterium
GCGCGGGCAAATCCACGTTGCTGCGTTGTATCAATGGGTTAGAGAAACCAACCGAGGGCGAGGTGTATGTGAACGGCGAGGACATCACTCGCATGAACGACCACCAGTTGCACATCGCTCGCCGACGGATCGGGTTCATCTGGCAGGAACACAACCTGGTAGATCGCCTGTCGGTGCTGACAAACGTACTCACCGGCCGGCTCGGGTATAAGCCCGGATTGGGCGGTGTGCTGGGTTACTTCGATCGTGCTGAGCGCGCGATTGCCGTACACAGCCTGGCCCGCGTCAATCTACTGCATCGCGCGCAGCAGCGTGCCGATCGTCTGTCTGGTGGCGAGAAACAACGCGCCTCCATTGCCCGCGCGCTCACACAGCAGCCGCGCTTGATCCTGGCCGACGAACCGGTTGCCAGCCTGGATCCGGAACTGGCGGTGCAGGTGATGAGTGATCTAGCGCGCGTGGCCCGCGAAGACGGCGTACTGGCGCTGATCAGCATCCACCAAGTCGAATTGGCCAAGGCATTCGTTGACCGAGTAATTGGCCTGGCGCAGGGTGTGGTGGTCTTCGATGGACCGGTTGATCGTCTTGATCAGGCGGTGATGGATCGCGTGTACCGCTTCGATAAAGCGAACGAAGCGTATCACGTGTAGTGTGGGAGGAGCGAAGGATGGCCCAAGAGCTGCCGTTGACAAAAGCCGATGCGCCCGAGGCTGCACGTCCGACGACGATGCCCGATCGCGAAGACCTGCTGCGTCCGCTTCCCAAAGTCACCCTGCGTGGGGTGATCATCGCAATTATCGTGTGCGTCGTTTACTGGTGGGGCGTTCAAGGGACGAATGCGCGGCCGTCAGAGCTGATCGAGGGCATCCCGAACATCGTCAACTTTCTGGTCCGATTGCTCCCTCCGAATTTCGATATGCAGCCGGTGGCACGCCTGCCTCTGGCGATCACCCTGCCGTTCACAGTTAATCTGGGTGTTTCTCCGGTTGCCGAGGATGTAGAGATAGATCCGGCGGAGATCGCCCGCCAGCTCGAAGCCATTCAGGCTGATCCGTCGAATGCCTCGCTCGAGTTGGGCTTGCCGGGCGCTAGTGCCGAAGAGAGTGACCTGCCGTTCTTCTCATGGCAGCCCTCCCAGATCACCCATATATATCTTCCGGGCGTCATGCCGTATGTGATTGAGACACTTCAGATTGCGATCATCGGCACGACCATCTCGATCCTGCTCTCCGTCCCGTTTGGCCTATTGGCCGCGCGCAACATCTCGCCACATCCGTTGGTATATCAACTCACCCGTCTGGTGATGAACGCGATCCGTGCCGTCCCAGAGCTGATCTTTGCGCTGGTGTTTGTAGCTGCGGTGGGTCTGGGACCATTTGCAGGTGTGTTGGCGCTGGCGATCGGGGCAATCGGGTTCATGGCCAAACTGTATGCCGAGTCCATCGAACAAATTGACCCACAGCAAGTGATGGCACTGCGCGCAACAGGGGCGTCGAGATTGCAGGTGTTCAACTTCAGCGTCATCCCTCAAGTATTGCCATTGGCCGCTGCCTACTCGCTGCAGCTTTTTGAGCACAACGTGCGCGCTGCCACTATTCTCGGCCTGGTTGGCGCAGGAGGTGTGGGATTCATCCTGCAGAAGTACATGGCTCTATTCCAGTACCGTGAGCTGATGGGCGCAGTGATCATTTTGATCATCGCCGTAACTATCATTGATCGCGTGAGCGATCGCATTCGCAAGAAGATCATCTGACAGCATGTGAGTTTGATTCAAGGAGAGTGAAAACATGAATCGTAGATCGTTCATTCGTGGCGCAGGTGCACTGGCAGCAGCCGGCGCTATAGCAACCGTCGCCGGTGTTCCTGCCTATGCACGCCGACCCGAGCAGCGCGAGGGCTGGCCGAGCAAGTTCACCATTGGCATCTATCCCGACGACGATGCAGCAAAGGCGATTGCCGCCAACGAATCGTTGCGCGCCTACCTGGAAGCTCGGCTCGGCATTCCGGTCGAGCTGTTTACTGCTACCAGCTACAGCGCAATCGTCGAAGCGCTGCGCGCGAAGCGCATTGATGCATTGGAAGTTGGCCCATTCGCGCACGTTCTGGCGGTGCAAGAGGCAAAAGCGCAGCCCTTGGCCGTAGCGATTTACCCGCGTATCCCCCGCGGCGGCGTTGCTCGCGTAGACCCGAGGTTGGTTCCCTATTACTACAGCGTGATATTTACGAAGAAGGGGTCGGGCATCACCACCTTCGAAGATCTGAGAGGCAAGGATTTTGCCTTCACCGATCCCGCCTCAGCCTCCGGCCATTTGATGCCCAAGACGCTGCTGTTTCAAAAGGGACTCAACCCCGACAAGGATTTAAGGGCGGTATTCGCTGGCAGCCATCCTGCCGCCGTGCTCGCCGTGTGGAACGATAAAGTCGCGGCGGCGGCGACCTTCGAAGACAACCTGTACCTGATGGCCAACAACGGCCAGGTGGACACCTGCGGCTTTGCCGATGGCATCAATCGCCAGCGCACGGAGGCAGAGGTGCGCCTGCGCTACAACGCCTGCAAAGATGGTCAGTTGGTCATCATCGGCTTCACACCGCCCATCCCGAACACGCCCTTCGCCGTTCGTCCAGACCTTCCGGAGTCTTTTAAGCAGGCAACTCGCGAAGCTTTGCTGAAACTAAAAGAGGATCCAGCTCTGGTCGCTAAGCATCAGCGCTACTACGAAGATCCAACCGAGCGCCTCAAGTTA
>DAOTYT010000321.1:0-10289 GCA_034434615.1 Anaerolineae bacterium
ACGTATTCACTGCCGCCGCGAATCTGCGTGATGGCCTGGCGCACCTCACGCATCGCCCCCCCAAAAGGGTCATCTCCAGGATACTCGTCCCCCTCCTTCTGGAAGACGTCCATCAAGAAGTTCTCCATCTGGGAAACCGTGTTCGCCCGCAGGACGTAAATCCCCTTGCCGGCGCGTTCAGCGTCCACGATCAGCTTTGGCCGTCGGCGATAATAATTCTTGAGCGTGACGATCATATCGGCCTCGCCCCCATCCTCGACGATCATGACGGGCACATGCAGACGACGCGCAGCCTGCTGCAGGCGGTTGCGCGCGACGCCGTAAGCATACACGCGCAGCGGCTGCAAGCGGCCTCCGTTCGTCGAAGACTCGTAGCCTGTGCCTTCGGCGCGCTCGCGGCTGCGCCGGCCATAATAGCGGCCAGAGCTTTGCCCGCCGTTCCCATTGCCGCCGTAGCTGCGGCCGGAACGCTCGCGGCTCCCGTAATCGCGGCTGGTTTCTCCGCGCGCGCGCTCATTCCGCTCGTTAAGCGAACGCACCTCGGGCTGCGCAGTTTCGACGATGATCTCGCCGCTGGCATCGCGGTAGCGCAGCTCGACCGGCAGCGGTTTGTCGCGCAGGATCGCATCGACGGCCGCGGCAACGTCCTCATGCACGATCATTCGGTCCCGCGTTTGAATTTCGATCAGCACATCGAACGTGGGCGGCGCGCGGCGCTCCAGCACTGTCTTCTGCGTGCCGCGGCGGCGCGCTTCTTCGTCGGACAGCGTGACCGACTGAATGCCGCCGACGAGATCGGAGAGCGTGGGATTGAGCATCAGGTTATCGAGCGCGTTGCCGTGAGCTGTTCCGATCAACTGCACGCCGCGCTCGGCGATCGTGCGCGCAGCGGTCGCTTCTAACTCACGGCCGATCTCATCGATCACGATCACTTCGGGGTTGTGATTTTCGACCGCTTCGATCATCACCTCGTGCTGGCGTTCGGGGTGCGAAACCTGCATCCGCCGCGCCTTGCCGATCGCCGGGTGCGGCACATCGCCATCGCCGCCGATCTCGTTCGAGGTATCGACGATGACCACGCGCTTCGTCTCGGCCAGCACGCGCGCGGCTTCGCGCAGCATCGTCGTCTTGCCGACGCCGGGCGGCCCCATCATCAAAATGCTTTGGCCGGACTCGATCAAATCCTTAATGATCTCGATCGTGCCGTAAACAGCGCGCCCCACGCGGCAGGTTAAGCCGACGACCTCGCCACGCCGGTTACGAATTGCCGAAATGCGGTGCAGCGTTCGCTCCATGCCAGCGCGGTTGTCGGCATCGAACACGCCGATGTTGTGTACGATCGCGTCCAGATCGGCACGGGTCACTTCACTATCTGCCAGCGGCACTTCGCCATTGATGAAACGTGCGGTGGGGGTGCGGCCGAGGTCAAGGACGATCTCGAGCAGATCGTCGGTGTGGCCCAGCTCGTCAAGCCGCAGGTTGATGTGCGCAGGCAAGACGCGCTTAAGCTCTTGTATGTCGTCTGTGATTCGACGTTCCATTAAGTAGACGGTCTCTCCTGGTTGGTCAATTCCGTTTTAACGATGGGGCTGGTGGGCGGCCGAACAGCGTTCGGTATCGCCTCCAGCGTATACGAAAGCGGGGCAAATGCGGCCTGCCGAATGCCGGCCGCGATGTGGCGCACCATGACCGCTTGCTGCGTCCACGCTTCAAAGCCCATTTCGCTTAACGATTCCGCTAACCAGTCTTGGTAGCGGCGCACGCATACGAACACCGGCACCCGCTCGGCGCGATCGACCTGTGCGATCACGGCAGCGATGATGGCGCTCGCTTCACGGCCTAAAACATCGGGATGCAGGTAAGGCATCAGATAGACGCCATGTTTACCCTCAGAAACGGCGATATAACCCTGCGCCCGCCCCTCTTTGCGGTACACAATGCCCCTGCTATCGCGCGAAGGCACGCTGATCGACTGCACAAGGCGCGGCACGATGTTGCTGTAAAGCAGTTGAATATCCATCGTGTCGTCGTCGGTTTCTTCACGCAGCTCGCCAGCCAGCCGGCCGAGCGCCGCCCGGTGGCGCATATCGCAGGCTGCCCCGGGCGCGCAGCGCCAGATCTCCTGCCGGGCATAGACTGCGAAGCCCGCCGTCCGCATGGTGATGAAAAGCGGGTTGAGTTCATCCACCTCTGCGGTCAGGATGTAGGCGCCGCGGCGCCCAGCCTCATACGCGATCGCATCGACGATCGCCAGCCATGCGCTGTCGTCAAGGTCGGGCTGCAAATCGGGCGCGATGTAGACGATCTGCGCCAAGTGATCATCGGTCTTCAACCGAAACTGAGCGAACACGCGCTGGCGATACGCTCTTCCTACCAGCGAATATAAGCTGCGCTGCGGCAGCAAGATGCTGGAGAGGAAAGCGCCGTTTGGGCCGCCATTGGCGCGCGTATAACGCAGTTCGCTGTCGAGCACGATTCCTCGATCGCCGAGCCGACGGACGAGCGGTAGATCGACCAAGTTGACGGCATGAACCTCATAGCCCGCCATCAGCTTATGGCTCCGAACGTGTGACGAAGTGCAGATAGTCGCAGAGGAAGGAAGAGCAGCGACAGCGCAGAGATCGAGGGAAATATACGCTCAGGTGTTCGTCTCATCATTACTTATTGTACTCACAGAACTGAAGAATGACAATCCTTGTGCTAAACGCTTAACCTACTGTTCAACTTCGGAGCGCCGCCCGGGCGCTGGCACAGGACGGACATAATCCTATCTTGCCCCGTCACGCTTGATACACTCTACTGTACAAAACGTACAAAACGCAGGAAAGATACGTTCCAGCCCTGCCGCTTTCTTGTGTAATCGGTAAAATCGCATAGCGCGGCGCGTCTTCCGCGCACGGTTGATCGAGCGTCCCCCATGGCTTGGAGCCTACACTGCTCGCATAAGGACTGACTATGCCAAGAAATGTCGCTATCGTGCTGTTCAATGAAGTAGAAGTGCTCGACTTTGCCGGCCCCTTTGAGATTTTTTCGGTCACTGGGCGGCGCATCACAGGCGAAAGGCCGTTCAATGTCTACACCGCTGCCGAGACAGACGGCCCGATCGCGGCGCGTGGCGACCTCATCATCATGCCGAACTACACGCTGGCAACCTGCCCACCGCCCGATATCGTCGTCGTGCCCGGCGGCTATGGCACCCGCGCCCAGATGCACAATCCCGCCCTGCTCGGCTGGGTGCGGGAACAGGCCGCCCGCGTTGAGCTGATGACCTCGGTTTGCACTGGATCGCTGGTTTTGGCGAACGCCGGGCTGCTCGATGGTTTGGCCGCGACAACCCACTTCAGCGCCTATGACCTGCTCGCCGAAACAGCGCACACCGTCGACGTGCGCCGCGGTGTGCGCTATGTCGATAACGGCGCCATCATCACCTCGGCAGGCGTGCAGGCTGGCATGGATATGGCGCTGCATATCGTCGCGCGGCTGCTCGGCAAAGACACCGCCCACGAAACCGCCAGCTATATCGAATATGACTGGCAGCCTGAGCGCGCCAGTCTGTAAGCCAGCGCTTCAGGCCAGCACTTCATGGGGATCGTCCTTGGGTTAGCTGCGGCGCTTTTTTGGGGCGCGGCCGATTTCATTGCGCGCGGGGTCACGCGACAGATCGGCACGACCCGCACCCTTTACTACATGCAGTTTGTCGGGCTGGGCACGCTGGGCGCGTACCTGATCGTCACCGGAGAGCTCCTGCGCCTTCTTCCGGCGGTTGATCTAGGGGCATGGCTGCTGGCGCTGCTGACGGCGATTTTGATCATGCTCGCCTCGCTGGCGCTGTATCGCGGCTTTGAGATCGGCATGATCACGGTCGTCTCGCCGATCGCGGCCGCTTATGCTGCGATCACGGTCGTGCTCTCGGTGCTAAGCGGCGAGGTGCTCAACCCCTCCAACGTCGCCGGCATCGCTGCGGCGCTGGGCGGCGTCGTGCTCGCCTCGTTGGGAGACCCGCCGCCCGAAGCAGACGGCAGGCGGCGCATTGGGCCGCCGCCGGGCGTGGGGCTGGCCGTGGGCGCAGCGATCGGTTATGGCGTGGCGTTCTGGTTGATCGGGTTTTATATCACGCCCACGTTCGGCAGCATCGTGCCCGTGTGGATCACGCGCCTGATATCGATCCTCATGCTGCTGCTGCTGGCGTGGATCGCGCGCCGCCCGCTCACGCCGCCGAAGCGCGCCGTCTGGCGGCCGATCATCGCGGTGGGCGTCCTCGATACGGCGGCCTACGTCGCCAATAACGTCGGCCTGCTGACCGAGCAGGTGTCGATCGTGACGGTGCTGGCTTCGCTGTTCACCGCGGTCACCGTGCTGCTGGCACGCATCTTCTTAAACGAACGGCTGCGCCGCTCGCAGTGGCTGGGCATCGGCTTCATCCTGCTCGGTATCGTTCTGGTCAGTTTGTGAGTTTTCCCACAAAAAGGGGCGCCAACAGCGCAACCAGCCTACGGCATTTTGCGTACAGCCCTGTATAATCAGTTTGCCGCGCGCCGAGAGAGCGAAAAGACGCGCGGCGCATTTTGTGAAGTGTTAGAGAGGACAGCGTTGTGAGACGATCGCAATGGATGATCGGCTTGATTGTCCTGCTGCTGGCGGCTTGCGCCCCCGGCGAACCCAGCACGCCTACCCCAACGCCGGACGCACTGGCGCTGGTGCAGCAGGCGGCAGATAACATTCGTTCGGCCGAGACGTTTCGTCTCTACGTCGAACAGAGCGGGCCGGACTATGTCATCGAGACACTTTACGGCGGCGTGTTATTTCGCCGGGCGGTTGGCCAGTACGTCGCGCCTGGCCAAATGCAGGCCGAGATTCGGGTGAGCGCCGCCGGGCTGAACGTCAATGTCGATGTCTTCTCGCGCGGTGAGGAACAATGGTACCGCGCGATCTGGACGGGCAACCAATGGCTGCGCGAGGATTTCTCACCCGGCTTCAACCCTGAACAGCTCATCGCTGAGGACACCGGTTTTCGGGCCGCGCTCAACGCGCTGCTCGATCTCGATTACCTCGGCATCGAAACGCTCGAGAGCGGCGCGACCGTCCACCACATCAGTGGGCTGGCCGATGGGGCAGCTGTCAGCGCTCTGCTCGTCGGCTTGATCGAGACGGCCGGCGATGTACGCGTCGATGTCTACATCGATACGACCACGCTCTACCCGGTGCGCTTCACCCTGCTTGAAACCGTGCCCGTGGTGGCCGATGGCGGGCTGCCCAATCTCAACAGCCGCCTGACGCCAAGCGCCCCGGCCGAACGCCTGTGGACGCTTGAGATCTCCGATATCAATGCCGCGCCCGCGCTTGATGGCCCGGAAGCCTGAAGCGATGACACCTCCTGCGCAGGCTGTGACGCGCCGCATCAGCCCGTGGCTGGTGCTGGCTTTAATTTCGATCCCGGTTTTCGTTGGTTCACTGGATTTGACGATCGTCTCGGCTTTTTTGCCAGAGATCATCATCCGGCTTCAACTCCCCGTCGAGACGATCGTCAACGATGCGGCATGGGTCGTCACTGGCTACCTGCTGGCCTATACGGCCAGCATGGTACTCATGGGGCGCGCCAGCGACTTGATCGGCCGGCGCAGGGCCTACCTGATCTGCATCGTGTTGTTCATGCTTGGTTCGCTGATGATCGCGGACGTCGATCCGGAGGCGCGGCGCGGCTTCTCCGGCTGGCTGTATTCGACGGCCTTCCGGCTGACCGGCACGCGCCCTGACCCGGGCAGCATCGCGCTGCTGGCGATCATCATCGGGCGGGTGGTGCAGGCGCTCGGCGCGGGAGCGGTGGTTCCAGTCAGTTTAGCGCTGGTTGGCGATCTCTTCCCGCCGGAACGGCGCGCGCGCCCGCTCGGCGTCGTCGGGGCGATCGACACCAGCGGCTGGATGCTCGGCCATCTTTACGGCGGGGTAATGGTCGCCCTGTTCAGTGCCAGCAGCGCGGCTTTCGTCAGCCTGATTGACGGGCTGGGCCTCGACTGGCCCGCCCCCGATTGGCGCACGCTGTTCTGGATCAACCTGCCGGTGAGCGCGGTCGGGCTTGTGCTGACGCTGTGGGCTTTGCGCGGGGCGCGGCAGGCGCGCGCGCGCGGCCGTTTCGATCTGCTCGGCGGTCTGCTGGTGGTCGGTGCGCTGGTCAGCCTCGTCGTCGGATTGGGAGCCAATATCGAGATCTCCACGTCGCTCAGCGCGTTCAGCCAGGCAGGCGGCCTGCCTCCCTATGCCGGGCCGCTGCTGGCGCTGGCGGGGATCTTGTTTGCCGCGTTCCTGGTCGTCGAGACGCGGCTGCGCGACCCGCTTTACGACCTGCGCGCATTTCGACGCCGCGGCATCGCGATGGGATCGCTGACGAACATCGCGGTCGGCTTCAGCCTGATGATCGGCCTCGTCAGCGTGCCGATCCTGATCAACATCCGCATCGCCGATGCGACCGAGCTGGCTGATGCCGCGCTGCAAGTTGGCGTCTTGCTGTCAGCCCTCACCATGCCGATGGCGCTGGCGGCCGCCGGCGGGGGTTGGCTGAGCGACCGCATCGGCACGGCGCGCGCGGCGGGGCTGGGGATGGCGCTGGCGGCCCTTGGTTTCCTGTCGATCGCGACGACGTGGACGGTCGAGGTTGCCAGCGGGCTGATCGCCGTGCAGATGGCGCTGGTCGGCCTCGGCTTCGGGCTGACCTTCTCGCCGGTCAGCGCGGCCATGCTCAATGCCGCCGACAGCGATAAGCTGGGCGCGGCCTCGGCGCTGGTCATCATCATGCGCATGCTCGGCATGACGGTCGGCGTCGCCCTGCTGACGGCGCTCGCCTCTGGCCGGCTGACCCAGCTCGCCGCTGCGGAGCTGGGCCAAGCGGCGCTCGATCCGTTCGCTGCGATTGAAACGTACATGCGGCTGACCGTGCAGGTGCTGACCGAGATCGCCCTGCTCGGCGCGGCGATCTGCGCGCTCGGGGTCATTCCGGCGCTGCGGCTGCAAGATCGCCAACCGGTCGCCCCGGCCGTGCCGCAGGTAGGCAGCCCCCAAGCGCAGAAGTGAACCTGTAAAAATACAATTAAAATTACCCTTCACTTAACAGCGAAGAAACAATTTACATGTAGAGTAGGTGTATTGCTGCCTGCATTGCCCCTTTCATTCGACGACGTAAGTAGAAGGAACAGTGAATGAGGCTACACCGGTTCTTGAGCTTGATCGGTTTGTGCGCGGCAGCGCTGCTGCCGAGCCTGGGAACGGGACGCGCGCAGGAAGACGCGCAGCCCGGCCGTATCGATTTCACCTTGCAAACTGGCGGGACGGTCATCGCACAGGTGAACGACGCGCCGTGGATCATCGCGCCTACGAACGCTCGCAGCGCCGCCGATTTTCTCTTTGACCTGCACATCTACAGCGTGCCGCAAGAGAGCGCCAATACCTTCACGCTCCGCGATATTCCCGTCGATCTGGAGCTGCGCGCCTACAGCGTCGCTCCGGCTCGCGGCTCCGCCGATCTGTATGTGACCGCGCAGTTTGGGACGACCTTAGTCAGCCCAAGCGGAACCTTCACCGTCGAAACCATCGATCGCGACGCGATGACTTTCAGCGGAACGTTCACCTTGACGCGCGGAGAAGCGGTCCTCAGCGGAACGGTGACGAACCTGCCGATCATCCCGATCGAAGCGTGCCGCGCCGCTAGCCCGAACGGCAGTGCGGCGGCTGGTGAAAGCGCCTTCACGTTTACCGTGCTCGGTTCTGAGACCGTTCCCAGCGCTGTGGTTCCGTTTGAAACGGGAGCATGGGTGGTCGATGTGAACGACAATTGGATCACCAATGCTCCGCTGACTTACAACATCACCCTGCAAGACACGCTCGACGGTGAAGGCCTGCGCCTCGAATTCGCGCTGATCCCGTTTGAGAAGCTCAACAACACCTTCAGCGCCAATACCAGCCGACCTCGGTACATCACGGCCTCGCTGGTCAACCGGGCTGGCTTCCAGCTTACGCTGATCGACGATGGCTTGCTGACACTAGAAGAACGCGATGGAAATCTGTCCGGGCGGTTCGAGCTGCTCGGCTTTGACCGGGCACGGTCTCCCGTGCAGATCAGCGGCAGCTTCCATAACCTCCCCCTGCCGACCGGTTCCTGCGTCATTCGTCATTGAACTCCCAGCCAAAACTGAGGGAAGAAAGCATCACAACGCAGACCCCCTGCCTCAGGCGAGGGGGTCTGCCCTTGTCTCGACGATCGATTATGGCCGACCGCCGCCTCGACCAGGTGGCGGCCCTCCTCCAGGGTTGCCCCCGCCTGGGTTCTGCCCTGGCCCACGTCCCTCAGGCGGCCCGCCGCCCGGGTTCTGCCCCGGCCCACGTCCTTCAGGCGGCCCGCCGCCCGGGTTCTGCCCCGGCCCACGTCCCTCAGGCGGCCCGCCGCCCGGGTTCTGCCCCGGCCCACGTCCCTCGGGCGGCCCCGCGAAAGGTGGCGGCCCGCCCCGGCCGGGATCATCGGTCTGCATCTGCGACTGAACTTCAGCGGTTTCGCTTGCGGGTTCCACAGTCGGCGGCTCTGGGACAGCGCGCAGCCACGGCGGACCACCAGCGCGGCCAGCGATCACGCGCCCAGGAGCGAGCTGCGCCGGATGCACGCCTTCCTGTCGGACGATCTGCCCCCATCCCATGCCGGCGGCGCGCTGTTCGAAATAAGTGACCGGATCGGCACCTGTTTCATAGGCGAGCACATACGCGCGCGCGATCTCGCCATACCCAAAACCGAGACAGCGCCAGCCGACGATCTCCTCGTATGAAACCCCGAATTCGCGCGCGTAAGCCAGCGCGATCGGGTGATTGGGCTGTTCGCAGCCGCTGACATCAGGCGTCGGCTCCGGCGTCAGTTCTGGGATCACTGTGGGGGTTACCGCGGGCGGTAATTCTGGTGTGACTTCCGGGCTTGGCTCTGGCGTCACTTCTGGCGTCAGTTGAGGGTCATCCTCGACGAACAGCTCGATAGTCAGTACAAGCACGGTGACCCCATCAGCGAGCAGGTAACCGGTAACGATCACAACATCGCCCTGCCGCAGCAGCGGCGGCAAGGTCGCCCCGCTCGGCACAAGCACAAACTCGCCGACCATCAGGCTGCCAGTGCTCAGATCGACCGGCCCGGTGATGAGCACCAGCTCCGATCCCTCTGGCGGCTCAATTGGCGTCGTTTGCGCCAACAGCGGGACGGCCGCCAGCATGAACACCCCGATCA
This sequence comes from Anaerolineae bacterium, assembly GCA_034434615.1. GTDB lineage: Bacteria > Chloroflexota > Anaerolineae > Aggregatilineales > Phototrophicaceae > Flexifilum. The sequence continues at coordinate 9,251 of DAOTYT010000321.1, forward strand.
AGGCTGCCAAGGCGACCCAAAGACGAACTCGGCGCTGCATTCTCGAACACTCCTCCACTCACTAGGACAGACACTTTATAAAACGAAGACAGTATTGAGATGTCGCGCAATTTCATAAAAAACAAACATTTCATTTTTGAAATGCTTCTGAATGCTGCCGTTTGCCTGAAGGTCAGTGGGAAATTCGCTGACTGCGCCGTGCCGATCCGCTCACCCGATCCCAGGCGTCTTCATCCCCGGCCAGCTTCACCGGGAGCGGTCATGATCGCCGATGCTCCGCTCGTTTGATACGGCGATGCAGCTCAGTCGAAGCGCTGCGTGAGCACGAGGACGAAACCGCCGCTGGTCGGCAGGCCGCCGAGCGGATCGATGTATCGGCCGGCTTGAAGGAAATAGAGGCCATCCTCCGGCAAGATGAAGCGATCGATCCGCGCGTTCTGCGCGCCGCCGCTGTCGTCATCGCTTGCGAGTTCGCGCAGCTCCTCATCGAGGATCGCCACGCGCGGATCAAGATCGCCATCCGTGCGGTTCATCGTCACCGTGATCGCATCACCGGCGGCCCCGCGAAAGACATACAGGAGCTGCGGCGTATTGTCGTCGAGGTATCCGGCGGTCGCGTCTCCGTAATTCAACTGCGCCGAGATCGCTGGGATGTTCGCCGGCGAAGCTGCATCGGCCGGGGGCGCCGGGGCGACGCGATCGATCCGCAAGGTATATGGCCCGCGCGTGCGTCCCGCCTCGCGTCGATAGCGCGTCGCGATCACGTAATAGATGCCATCATAGGGCAGCGTGAAGGCCTCAATGGTTGAATTCTGCGTGCCGAAGCTGTCGTCGTTGCTGGCCAGTTCCTGAACGCTAGCGTTAGCCAGGATCAAGTAGCTGTCAAGGTCGCCGCCGGGGTTGCGCAACATTGTGATCGTGATCGTCTCGCCGCGCCGGCCTTCGAATCGATAGAACTGATTGACCTGCTCATCGTTGATCTCGCCAGTCACCGCAGCGCCGATCGCGATGGGGCGGGCGGCCAAGGCGCTGCGCCCCA
>DAOTYT010000322.1:0-2407 GCA_034434615.1 Anaerolineae bacterium
GCGTGCCGTGTTTGATCTCCACCCCGTCGATGGTGAGCTGCTCCAGCTTGGCGCGCTCCTCCGGGAGGTAGCCGTGCTTCCAACCGATGAACACGGGCGAGAGAAGATCAGCGCGCGCATCGCTGACGGCTTTGGCAAGAACGTCTTCTTGGAAGCGGACGACCCCGCCCTTCTCTGTGAAGAGGTAATTGAACGGGTGGTTGCCGCCCTTGATGAAGGCTAGGATTGTCACGGCGGGGGTCACGTCGGTGTAGTGGAGGGTCTGCTTAGCGCCGCCCTGCAGGCGCCCTAGGCCGATCAAGATCGAGCGGACGCGGCGGATGCGCTCCTCGCGCGGCAGGCGGTAGGCCAACTCGCCGGGCAGGTGCTCCAGGCCGCGCTCAGTCGCCAGCTTGACGCGCACCGCGTCCAAGTTCTGGAAGCCCGTGCGGCGGCGGTAGAAGAACTTGCCCGCCATCCCCAAGTCGAGCGAGAACAGCCCGTGCAGCGTCGCGCGGTAGAACTGGTGCTCGTAGGGCGCGGGATCACCCTCCTGGCGCGCCATCACGCCAAAATCGTTGGTGATCCGAACAGGCCCCAGCGAGACAAACGTGCTGACCCGCATCGGTGCAGCGCGCGTGACCGGCTTCGGGTTGCCTTTGCTGTCCTCTTCCATCGGCGTGAGCTTGTCGAAGAGGTCATCCCCGGCGCGGCTGCCCGCCTTGCGCGAGGGCGCGCGCATGTAGCCCAGCAGGTCGTCGTCCCAGTACACCAGCGGGTTGGCGTCCGTGTAGGCGACTTTGTCCTCACGGTAGACGATGGACGGGTACCACTCAATGTCCTCGGACTGTTCAAGCGTGTTGCGCAGCCAGTAGCGGACGGCCTGCGCCGTGACGTAGGGGAAGTCACCGCGGCTGGTCGAGATGAACTTTACGGCCGAGGTGTTCTCCGTGCGCGCGCCTTGAATGCTCTCACCGGAGTTGTTCAAGGCCGAGGCTGGGGCATCGATGAGCATCATACCTGTGATGAACGACATGGGGTTTCTCTCCTGATTTCAGATGAAAGTAAATACAAGCTAAAGGTGTGGATCACCTTACGACGCGCTGGCTTCAGCGGTGTCTGCCTCGGCCGCGGCGCTCTTGACGATCTCCACTTTGTTGCTCTCGTACAGCTTCTCGATGATGCGTATCACGATCAGATCGCGTGTGAGCAGCCAATCAGAGCGCAGCGTCTCATTCAATCCCTCGGTGAAGAAGGCGTCTATGTACTCGTCGAGAGTGAACAGGGGCGCGCTGGCGCGGCTCGACGCGCGAATCAGCGCCAGCCGCAGGTCGTATTCGGTGCGCGCGTTGAAGATCTGGTTGAACAGGCGCGAATCCTGCTCTTGAATGTACTGCGCGATGCGGTCGGCCACCGTCTTGATGGCCTCGATTCTCTCTTCGTTCATCTGCATGATCTCCTTCAAAAATAAACTCGTGAGTGACCAGGAAACGAGGTTCGCCTCTTCAACGAACGAGTAGCGGTAGCGCGGGTCGTTTTTGGCTTCGCCGGTGGGCTTGCCCTTGAGCGGGTCGCGCATCAGGTAGCGCCGCAGGAACTGGTGGGCGTTGCGCGGCAGGTCGAACAGGTCTTCGTAGAAGTAGTTGCGGTCTTGGTAGGTGATGGCTCCGTCCTTCTCTTCGGTCTGGGTGTTCAGCTGCTCCGCGCGCTTCACCACTTCGTTCCAGTCACGTTCCAGGTGTCGGCTGGCCTCGCTGATGAACCGCAGCGCGGGCGAGCTGAGCTGCAGGATGTCGATCTCAGATTTTTGGTTGCTGCTGGTGAAGTGATAAACGGTGATCGGGTAGTTCGTCCGCGCCAGCCGATACTTGTACGCCTCCGATAGGTCGCGCAGGAGGTAGGTGCGGGCGAACTTGTAGTTGGGGCGCTTGTTGAGGCCTTCGCGCTGGAAGTCGGCGCGGTTGCGCGCCAGGTTGCGCTTGGCAAAGTACAGGGTGGCGTCGGGGTCGGGGCTGTGGACGATCCACATCTTGCCCTTGGAAGCCAGCCCACCCATCGGCATCGCAAAGAGCGCCAGCAGACACCACCCGGAGATCGGCAGCAGCGGCACGCCTTCCGGCATAAAGTTAGGGTTAGTTTCGCTGGTGATCATCGGGATGTACAGGCGCGACACGCGGAGCTTGGCTGGGTCACCGCTGAAGGTGCAGACTTCCCCTTCTGCAGCTGCCACTTCATGCTGCGAGGGCGGGACGTCGGGCTTCCACTGCTGAATAACGTCTGCCAGGACTGCCCGCCGCTTGGCGTCGTTCTTGGGGTCAAGATGAGCGGGGTTGGCGAAGCGCGCACCAGCAAATACTACAAAAGTCAGAAACTTGGACATTGCTTGGCTAATGTACAAGTCGACGATTTCCTGGGTGAACGCCTCGAT
>DAOTYT010000323.1:0-2851 GCA_034434615.1 Anaerolineae bacterium
AGATGTGATCGAGCTGCAGGGGGAGGGAGGGTGCCGCGCGAGATTGAAGGTCATCCATAAGTGACAGAGACAGCCGCCGAATTTGCGCTGATCAGAATCATACCACGAGGCCGAACGCGCCCGCCATGTTTGGCGCCCGCCAAGTGGCGGATCAAAAAAACCAGCCGTGCGCTGGTTTTTGTGCGTGCCTGGAGGGATTCGAACCCCCGACTTTCTGCTCCGTAGGCAGACGCTCTATCCGCTGAGCTACAGGCACATCGTCTCACATCATAGCACAGCGATCGGTAGTGGTCAAGGTCGTTGATGGCCCGCGGCGGCGCCTTCATGATGCCACCGCCGCGGGCCGAATGACTAACGGATGGTCGAAATGGTGATGGCAAACGTCCCGGCGCTGGCGCGGTAGCCGGTGACTTCGATTTGATACGTGCCACTTTCGACGATCGGATAGTTGTGGATGCGGCTGTCCAGGAAACCGAGGTCGGAAGCGCCGGTGCCGTGATCGTCGTTGTCGGCGACGATCAAACCACTTGGCGAGACGAGCGCGACCTGCGGGTCGAACCCCTGCGACAGTGCCCTTACGGTAATGGTGACGAAATCGCCTTCCTGTGCCTCGAATGCCTGCGTGAAGACCTCGCCGACGCCGATCTGGCCGGTGAAGATCTGGTCGATCGGCTGACGCAGCGGCGCATCCTGGGCGATTAATTCGATGGTGAGCGTGAATGATCCTGCGCTGTCGCGGTAGCCGGTGACATCGATGAAGTAAGTTCCATCGTTTTCAATCAGGTAGTTGTGAATGCGCGCATCTAGCAAGCCCAGTGTCGGATCCGATGTCCCATGCTCATCGTTGGCGATGAGTGCGCGTCCATCGGCATTGCGCAGTGTCACCTGCGGGTCAAAGTTTGGGCTGGTGGCGCGCACGGTGATGGTGTAAACGTCGCCGGCACGCGCTACCAACGGGTGTGTAAATGTCTCGAAGCTGTTGATGCTGCTGGCGATCGTCTCTACAGCGTTTCCACCGGTAAGCTCAAGACCCTGTGTTTGGCCGCTGTGAGTGGGCATTGGCGTCACGTTTAGCGCGGCTGGCTGCCGTTCGACTGTCAGTTCAAACGAGCCGCCCGTGCCGCCGAATCCCTCAATGATGATGCCGTATACGCCGTCAGAACGGATCGGGTAGCCGCTGATGCGCGAGTCGTAGCGGCCGAGCGTCGGGTCATCACTGCCGTGATCGTCGTTATCGGCCAGGATGTTGTTGGCAGGATCGACCAACGCGACCTTCGGGTCGAACAGATTATCCGTCGCCCGCACGGTAATGGTGACGCTGTCGCCGGCAAACAACATAACATCGTGGCGAAAACTCTGATTATCGTTCACTGTGCCCGTGATGATCTCGGTCGACGGTTCACCCGGTTCACTTGCTTGAGCGGGGGCCGGGCGCTGCGTCGCATCGACCACCAGCACCTCAACCGGCCCGCTGGCCAGCCCGGTGAAAGAGTTCACCCGGATGATATAGGATCCACCTGACAGCAGTTTCAGTTCACTGATGAGCGAGTCAAGTGGGGTGAGATCGGCGCGACCAGTGCCATGATCGTCATTGAAGGCAAGCCGAACGTTGTTCGCATCGAGCACCTCCAGCGTCGTATCGATCGTGGTCTCGGCGATGCTGCGCGCCGTCACGGTGATGACAGCGCCTTCACTGGCTTGCAGGAGCAGGTCGACCGGGCCCGTGCCGGTCAGCTCAATGATAGCCGGTTCATTCAGAGCGATCGTCTGGGGCTGTGGGCGCGCCCCCGGCGCACTGATCTGCGGCGGGGTGATGACAGGCGGCGTGATCTGGGGAGCCGTGACCAGCGGCGGGGTTAAATCAGCGGCGCTGCCAGCCCCTGGCTCCACAAAACCTTCTGGAATTTCAACGCGCAGCGGCGCATTGTAATCGGATAATGTGACCTCGATCGAGAGCGAAAGCGTCACGGTCTCACCGCTGGGAAGCGCCTCGGCCATCTCCAGTTCCGCCAGTTCCGCCTCCAAGATCGCCGGGTTAAGCTCAAGCACGATCGAGAGTGCGGCGCGCTCGACGAACTCCGTCTCGGGGTTGATGTACTGGTCGAAGGTCACATCAGAAGCGCGCACAAGCGCCGATAGAATCTGGGCGGTCGTCTGCGCCATCGCCCGCGATTCGGCCGGGCTTAACGAGGGCGTCCCCAGCAGCGCAAGGATGGTTTCAGGGGTGTTCAGCAGATCGCTGAAGCTCAGCGTGGCGCGAAAATGGGCCAGCGATGCGCCGTTCTCGATCACATCGTCCAGGCGGGCTATCGTGACGAAGGCGGAGGGATCGATCGCCGAGAATGGGCTTTCCGGGTTTTCAAGAGCAGCGATATCGAACGTTCCACCAAGCACTTCACTAAGGAGGGTTTGCAGCTCGCCGTTATCGCGACGCCAGCCGGTGCGTCCTCCCAGCAGGGAGTCAAACTGATCGACATAAAGCTGCCCATTGACGAGGCGCACTTCAAGATCGAAAGTGCCAGAGTCCATCCCCGCGATGGTTCCGGCGATCGTCGCCTGCAGGTCGAGCGTGTCATCTTGGACGACAACGCCTGCACCGCCCGCGTCGAGGTTGATGGACTCGCCGAAACCAGTGACGGCGAGCGATGCCGCATACTCAAATCGGTAAGCGGCCGCGGCGGCGCTGCGCGCATTGGCTGCATCGAGGAGAGCATAGTCTTCTTCGCTCAGGCCGAAGGTCTCATTCTGCGCGGCTGCGCCGGCAGCCAGCGCCAAAAGGCTGATTACCAAACCCAAGAGACGGAGAATGTTCATGAGTCATGCTCCTCGAGAACTCATCGTGCGTGATCAA
>DAOTYT010000324.1:0-9540 GCA_034434615.1 Anaerolineae bacterium
TCTTGCCACAATCGCTTCAAATATCCCCCGACCAGATGCGTCATCGTATCGACTTCGACCAGAAAGGAGTCGTGGCCAAAATCGGCATGGATGAGATGGTATTCAACCGGGCGCTTGCAGCGTTCCAGGGCGGTCACCAGATCGAGCGCCTGCTCGGCGGTGTAAAGCCAGTCGCTTGAAAAGCTGACGACGAGGAAGCGCGCTTTTGTCCGCGAGAGCGCTTCTTCCATCGAGGCGTAACCATCGGCGATGTCGAAATAATCCAGCGCTTTGGTGATGTACAGATAACTGTTGGCATCAAAACGCTGGACGAACTTCTGGCCTTGATGGTGTAAATAGCTTTCGACAGCGAACTCCGGCACATCGAAGCGGTAGGGAATGGCCGCATGGCCTTGCAAACGCCGGCCAAATTTCTGGTTGAGCGAATGTTCGCTCATGTAGGTGATATGGCCGATCATACGCGCCACGGCCAGCCCCGCATCGGGAGGGTCGCTGTCGTAATAGTCGCCCTTGTTCCAGCGCGGGTCCGCGTAAATTGCCTGCCGGCCGATCTCGTTGAAAGCGATATTCTGCGTGGAAGAGCGCGGCGTGCTGGCCAAAAAAAGCACCGCGCCGACGCGCTCAGGATAATCGACCGCCCACTGCAGCGCCTGCATCGCTCCCATGCTGCCGCCGGCGGCAGCGAACAGCTTTTCGATGCCCAGCCGGTCGAGCAGATGGCGCTGTGCAGCAACCATATCGGGCACAGTCACCATAGGAAAACGCAGGCCATAGGGCTTTCCATCTGGGGCGGGCGATGACGGCCCTGTGCTGCCCTGGCAGCCGCCGATCACGTTAGAGCAAATGACAAAGAAGCGGTTCGTATCGAACATTTTGCCCGGCCCAACCGCTTCGTCCCACCATCCTGGCCTCTCATTCGGATCATCGGTGTAGTAGCCGGCCACGTGCGAGTCGCCAGACAATGCATGGCAGATCAGGATGGCGTTGGAGCGATCCGCATTCAGCTGGCCGTAGGTCTCGTAAGCCAGCGTGAAACGTTCCAAGACTGCGCCTGAACGCAGCGCCAGCGGCGTCTCGAAGTGCGCATACTGGCGCTGAACGATGCCGACCGATCCGGGCTCTTCCGCCCGCCTCAGAGGTTTTGCTCCGTTCGTCCTCATGCTCTCCCTGCCGTGGCTGGCGCATCGAGGCGAACCTCTGCTCGCCTCGATGCGCCAGATAGCTGCTATGAAACGGCGTGTACCGTCTTGCCCTGCGAGATCGTCAGCGCTTGGTCAAGATCCCAAAGGATATCATTGATGTCCTCAATGCCGATCGCCAGCCGCACGTAGTCCGGCGTCACGCCGGTCGAGCGCTGTTCCTCCTCGCTCAACTGGCTGTGCGTCGTCGTGGCGGGGTGAATGGCCAGCGAACGAGCATCGCCGACATTGGCTAAGTGCGAGAAGATGCGCAGGCTGTCGATGAATAGGCGGCCGCTCTCTTTGCCACCTTTGATGCCGAACCCGATCACTGCGCCCGCACCGTTCGGCAGATATTTGCGCGCGCGTTCATAGCTGGGATGAGACGGCAGCCCCGGGTAGTTCACCCACTCAACCGCGGGATGCTGCTCAAGATACTCGGCCACCGCCTGCGTGTTTGCGACATGCTTCTGCATGCGCAGCGCCAGCGTCTCTAAACCGATGATGTTGAGGAAACTGTTGAACGGCGCTTGGCAGCCGCCCAAATCGCGCAGGCCAACGATGCGCGCTCGTCCGATGAAAGCTGCCGCGCCCAAGACATCGGCCAGCACAGCGCCGTGATAGGCTGGTTCTGGCTCGACGATGCCAGCGTGACGGCCGCTGGCTTTCCAATCGAAGTTGCCGCCATCGACGATGACACCGCCGATGCTGAGGCCGTGCCCACCGATCCACTTCGTCGTCGAATGCAGGCTGATGTTGATGCCCCACTTGAAGGGCTGGAACAGGTAAGGCGTGCCAAACGTGTTATCAACGACGACGGGGATCCCGTGCGAACGCGCCAGCGCGGCAATCGCCTCAAAGTCAGGGATCTCAAGCTTGGGGTTGCCGATCGTTTCTAGGTAAATCAGTTTGGTTTTGTCGGTGATGGCTTTTTCAAAATCGGCCGCGTTCGCTCCCTCGACGAAGCGTGCAGTGATGTTGAGGCGGCGCAGGCTCTGCGAAAACAGCGTATATGTGCCGCCGTACAGCGCTGAAGTGGAAACGAACTCGTCGCCAGCGTTGCACAGCGTGAGCACAGTCAGCGTCTCGGCGAATTGGCCGGAAGCGGTCGCCAATGCTCCAATGCCGCCTTCAAGCGCGGCGATGCGCTGTTCAAAGACGTCATTAGTGGGGTTCATAATGCGGGTATAAATGTTTCCCGGTTCAGCCAGCGCGAATAACGCGGCGGCATGTTCGGTATCGCGGAATTGATAAGAGGTCGTCTGGTACAGTGGAACCGCTCGTGAGCCAGTCGTGGGGTCGGGCGAGTAGCCCGCGTGCAGCGCTAGTGTCTCAAAACCCTGTTGGTGCCCGTTAGTGCTCGTCATTTGGTTTATCCCTCAACGCAGTGTTTTCCAATCAAAGATCGTGCTTGCTGGTCTGCTTGCTGCTCAAGGTTGCGCAGTGGTTTCGCTGCTGTGCTTGCCGCAAACAACAGCTATCGGAAGACAACACATCCCGTCGTCGATGGCTATCACCTCCTTTGTATGATTGTATGATATCCAGCGCCAGCGGTTCAAAGCCACTGCGGTCTGCCTTAAGCTGCCATGCGCGCAGGTCAACAGCGCGCGGATCAGAGTCGTCTTGCACAACCGACGCGATCAGATAAGTGAAATGGGGCAGGGCATGCTCCCGATCATACTCAGATGGGACTGCCGGTGAGTTTGGATGACTGTGATAATACCCGATCAGCGCGAGGCCGCGCGCATCCGCTTCATCCTCCAAACGAGACCAATCGGCGGGCTTCATGGCGTAACGGTGATGGCGTTCTTCGATGGCAAAGGTGTTTTCGATCGCCACGGCTTCAATGATGTGGATGGCGTCTTGTTCAAGGGCTCCCAACAAGAAGCCGCCGGCCTCGTGAGGGTAGGCAGCTTGCAGTTGTTCAAAGATGCGTTTTTGTAAGCCCTGCGCAAGATGAACGTTCATGCAATACCTTTACCGTCACACAAGAAAAGAGCCGACCCCGGGTCGGCTCTGCGTCTTATCAATCTCAGCGCGCGGCTGTCAATGCCGTTCGAGCGCGAGGCAGCCCGGGTCATCAGCGGTGTTCGCCATGCAACACATCATCATGCAGCACATCATCGCGGCGGCGTTTGTCATGACACAGGAATGCTTCGCAGAAGTATTCATGTCCATTAGACTATCACGGTTATTCCGGTAATGCAAGTGATCGCAATAAACTATACCGAATGGTATACTTCCCTGAACTTCGAGCGGTTGACCAGTGCCCGGTTGCAGCAGGCTGGCGAGGCCGTTGTTTTACCTCGGAGATGCGGATGAAAACGCGCTCCGAGCACTTCATTCACCTTTACAGGCAAGGATATTCTGCCTATCTTGTTTGAGGAGATCATCTTATGACTGAGCAAATGAAGATTTACAAAGGTCTTGACGGCGTCGTCATCGATGAGTCGCGCCTCAGCCTTGTGAACGGCACGGAAGGGAAACTCATCTACGCAGGTTACAAAATTGAGGATTTAGCCGCCCACGCTTTGTTCGAAGAGGTTGTATTTTTGCTATGGGAGGGCCGGCTGCCAAACGCAAGCGAGTTGGAGGCGCTGCGCGCCGAGATCGCTGCTGCTGCGGTCGTGCCGGAACCTGTGATGGCGCATGTGAAGCAGTATCCTGCAAATGCCGACCCGATGGCTGTTCTGCGCACCGCGGCGTCGCTGCTCGCCCTTTATGATCCCGATAGTGAAACCTATACGCCCGAGGCAAACCGCCGTAAAGCTGCCCGCCTTACTGGCCAAGTAACGACTTTAGTTGCAGCGTGGCCGCGCATTCGTAAAGGTTTGGAGCCAGTCGCGCCGCGAGCCGATCTTAATCTCGCGCAGAATTTTATGTACATGCTTACCGGAGAGGAACCGGAAGAGAGCGCCGTCAACGCCATTAACGCCTTCATGGTGCTGCTGACCGAACACGGCATGAATGCGAGCACATTTGCGGCACGCGTCACCATCAGCACTGGGTCTGATATGCACAGCGCCATCGTCAGCGCGATCGGCACGCTCAAAGGGCCAGCCCATGGTGGCGCCAATACCGAAGCGATGAAGATGTTCATGGAAATCGGCGAGGTAGAAAACGTTGAGCCGTGGTTCAACGAAAATATCAAAACCGGCAAACGGCGCATTATGGGCATTGGCCATCGTGTTTACAAAGCGCTTGACCCGCGCGCCGCTGTGCTGCGTGAGCGCGCTGAAGCGCTGGCCAAGAATTCCAGTAACGCGAAATGGTTTGATATCGCCGTCAAACTGGCCGAATTGGCGCGTGCCGACCAATATTTCATCGATCGCAATCTGTATCCCAATGTCGATTACTACAGCGCGATCGTGCTGTACACGCTCAATCTCGATGTCGATATGTTCACGCCGCTGTTCGCTTTGAGCCGTATGGCGGGCTGGACGGCGCACATCATGGAACAGTCGGCCAACAATCGGTTGATGCGGCCAGAAGTGCTCTATACCGGCCCCATGGATTTAGAATGGGTGCCGCTTGATCAGCGTTGAACGAAGACGCGCGTACGCTTGGCGGGGCGCTTCGGCGCCTCGCTTTCTATCGTGCTAGACGAGATCGGCCGCATGCCCGCAATGGTGCTGAGCTAGGAAAGCGCAGCGAGCGATGAGGGAGCTGTCTCAACGAAAGAGCGGACTGCGCATCGCTCCAGCGCATGGCAGCGAAGTTCCTCTTTACAATTTTGTGCTGGCGCTGCCCGGCCGCGCCAGCAGTCCTCATACCCAACGCGCCTATTTCCGCTGGGTCGATCTTTATCTAGAAATGGTCGCCGGCCTGCCGCCGACGCAGGGCCAGCAGCGGTTTGTGCGCATGAGTGGGCTGCCCATCCCCCTCCTCCAGCAAAGCCTCTCGGCTCCTCAGGTGCGCACCTGGCTGGGTTTGCTGGTGAAGGCAGGTCACGGTAAGCAGGGAGTAAATCAAGCGCGCGCCGCCATCGTCACTTTAGCCGGGCTGCTGGCCGAGGCGGGCTGGCTCGACGATTACGTGAGCGCAGCCATCAGCAATGTGCGGCCGCCCAAGGCCGAGGAGGGGCAGCGAACCGGGCGCTGGCTCTCGCCTGAGCAGCTGCGTCTGCTCATGTCCTCTGCGCGCGCCATCGCGACCAGCGAGACGCAAATGCTGCGCAATACCGTGGTGGCCGGCGTGCTGTGCACGATGGCGCTGCGTCGTGAAGAGCTGGCACTGGCGCGCTGGAACGATCTGAGCATCCAAAACGACCGTGTCGTGCTGCGCGTGCATGGCAAAGGGCGGCGCACCGCCAGCGTCGATGTGCCGCGTCCGATCCTGGCCGCGTTCGACCGCTGGCGGCGCGCAGTTGCCGCTCATGAGCAGCGGCCGCTCTCGGAAACCGCGTTAGTGCGGCGGATTTGGAAAGGCGGGCGTGTGAGCAAACATGGCCTTACACCGGACGGGATCTGGCTGATCGTTGACGACGCGGCGCGCGCCGCTGGCCTCGGCCATGTTGCCCCTCACGACTTGCGCCGGTCGGTCGCCGGTGCGCTTCAACTCTCCGGCGTGCCAATCGAGAAGATCAGCCGGCTGCTGCGCCATACCAATGTCGCTGTCACGGAGCGCTATCTCAGCCGGCTGCCGCAGCGTAATGAAGGCGCGATCTTGATGAGCGATGTGCTCGGCCTGGATGACGACGTCTTCGACAGCGACGATTATTGATCGAGGCTGATCCGGTCGATGATCGAGGCGAGCAGCGCCGGCCCGATACCGCGCACGCGGATCAGGTCTTCTGGAGTCAAGAACGGCCCATTCTGCTCGCGGTCGGCGATGATGGCGGCCGCCAACGCCGGCCCGATGCCCGGCAGCGTCATCAATTCTTCCGCTTCAGCCGTGTTGACGCGCACCAGATCGCTCCCGCTCGGTGTCGCAAGGGTGACCTCCGCTCCCCCTTTCGCAGGGATGTGCACCTGATCGCCATCGCGCAGCAAGCCGGCTAGATTAACGCGCTGCAGATCGGCGTCAGCCGTTGCCCCACCGGCAGCTTCGATCGCATCGCTCACGCGGCTGCCTGCCGGCACGGTGACGAGTGTATCGCCGGCGGCGACTGCACCGGTCACGTAGATGGTTAGCGGGCTGGGCGTTCGCGTCGGCTGCGGCGTGGCCGTTGGCTCTGGCGGCTGTATTGTGATCTGAGCCGGACGTGGACGAGTGATGATCAACAGGATGATGGCGCCGATGATCGCGCAGGCGACAAGCAGATAGGCTGCCGCCGTCGCACGCGGCGAAGGCGGTGGAAGATCGGCCATTATACGCCTCCGAACAACTGATCGTTAATCGAGCCAACCATAGACGACTCCTTCGAGTTGATAGCGCGCATCGTCGGTGACGAGCGGGAGACCACGTTCGTAGACTATCGCCGCCGCGAAACCGGCGATGACGCTGTCCAGCGCATCACCCTGAACATCATCAAGCAGGGCTGGTTGCAGCGCCGCCGGCAAACGCAGCCCGCGCTCGACCAAGGCGTTGAGGATCTTCTGCCTCTGCTTGCGGTGGGCCGGCGTGCGGCCCTTATAAGGCGCATAGAGGTTGAGGCTTTTCAGCGTGGTTGCCGGGCACATCTCAAGCAGCCACGGCCGCCCCGCAGCCGGCGCCTGCATCGGCAGAACGACGGCGCGGCCAGACAGCGCAAGCGGGGCCAGTAGATCGCGAATGCCATAATAAGTCTGTCGGTAGAGGCGCAGATTATGCGGCGCAAACGGGGTGCGCGCTTCACCATCAGTCTGCCGCTGAGCGCCATTGGCGGCGCGGCGTCCGTGGTCAAAAAGATGCTGTGCGGTTGGATAGTCCTCAGCGAAATGGCGAGCGAAGTCCTCCCACGATGATCGTCCGATCAGCTCACCAGCCAGGCTGAAAGGAAAGTCCAGCCCCAAAATGGCAGGCCCCTGTGCAGCGATGAACTCACGCAGCGCGCCGATCGCAGCATCGCGCAGCGGGCCGCCGCCTGGCAGATCGGCCGCGGAGAAACACTCCAGCAGGTCGTAAGCGCCGCTGCGGGCTTCGAGCGCAGCGATGCGGATTCTGCGGCCTGCATCCACTGCGCCGCTGAAATCGACGCCGAAGAAACGAGAGATCGCTGGCAGATCGTGGGCCATACCAAACTGAACTAGTAACGCCGCACGATCGATTTGTAGACCGTCGGCTGTCGGTTTTGAATGAGCTGGAATTCCTCGCGATTGCGGCGCACTTCGTCCAGGTCGATGCGCGCCACAGCATAGCCTTCTAACGGGGCGCCGGTGTCGGGGTCAGTCTCTGCCGCCAGCGAGGCGTAAATTTGCCCGCGCGGGCCGACTACCATGCTTTCACCACCGAACGTGATCGTCACATCTTCACCCACGCGGTTAGCGCCGACGACGAACAGCGCATTCTCGTAGGCGCGCGCGCGTAGGTAGGTCTTCCACTCATCAATGTGGGCAGCTTCCCAGTTGGCGAGCACGCACAGCAAGTCGGCGCCGTCGAGCGCTAAGCTGCGCGCAACTTCGGGGAAGGCCAGGTCGTAGCCGATCATCAGGCCGATGTTGCCCACTTCAGTCTCGACCACCGGCAGCTTAAAGCCTTCTCGAAACGCCATACGCTCTTCGCCGCGCAGGTGGCTTTTATTGTAAACCTCCAGTAGTTCACCATCGGGCCCCACAAGCACAGCGGAGTTATACAGCACTGATTCGACGCGCTCTTTAGTCACCATGCCGAATGCAATATAGACCCCGAACTCGCTGGCGCGCTGGGCGATCAAGTTCACGGTTGGGCCGGGCACGCGCTGCGCTAATTCAGTGAAGCGCAGTCCCAGTTCATAGCCGCTGGTGATCAATTCAGGGAAAACGATCAGGTCCACCTTCTGCTGCGAGGCGACTTTCGAGATCATCTCAGACATTTTGATCAAGTTTTCTTCGGCTTCGCCCAGTTTGGGCTCCATCTGCACCGTCGCAACCGTCACTTCGCGCATGGGCTGTCCTCTTGTTGTTATGCAGGCGGCTAGCGCCGCAAATTGTAGACGAAAACGCTCGCTTTAACGAGCTTCGCGCAGTTGGCGAAGCACCTCCGCCAATCGCACCGGCAGGGGCGATTCAAAGCGCAGCCGTTCACCTGTACGCGGATGATCGAAGGCAAGCTGCGCGGCATGGAGGAACTGGCCGTCCAGTTCCAGCCGCTGACGCCGAAATCCGTACACCTTGTCGCCAACCAGCGGGCAGTTGATGAAGGCCATATGCACGCGCACTTGATGCGTGCGACCCGTCAACAGCTTCACCTGCGCCAGCACGTGGCCGCTGGCGAAGCGCTCGATAATGGCATATTCACTGATGGCGGGCCGGCCGCCGCGCATGACGGCCATTTTACGCCGCTGGTTAGGGTCTCGGCCGATTGGCGCCTCAATGCGGCCAGTGGGCGTTGGCGGTTCGCGCTCGAGAAGGGCGAGATAAATTTTGTCGACGCTGCGCCGCTGAAACTGCGTCATCAACCGGTGAAGGGTCGGCGCATTGCGCGCGACGACGATCAGCCCGCTGGTATCCTTGTCGAGACGGTGGACAATTCCTCGGCGTTTGGGCGTGTGTTCCATTAAGCCGATCTCGGGATAGCGCGCCAGCAGCGCGTTGACGAGCGTGCCCGTCTCGTTACCAGCGCCGGGATGCACGACCATGCCCGCTGGTTTATCAATGACGGCCAGGTCGCGATCCTCGTAGATGACATTGAGCGCGATCGGCTCTGCGGCGATCGTTTCGTCTTGAGCCGGTGGGGGAATCAGCACGCGGATCTGTTCTCCCCCTTTGAGCTTGAGGCCGGGTTTGGCTGGTGCAGCATCCACGCTGACTTTGCCAGCGCGAATCAAAGCCTGCACTTGTGTGCGCGTCAAGCGGTCGCCAATATGGTCAATGATGGTCTTGTCGAGCCGTTCACCGCCGGGCGCATGAAAAGTGAGAATCTCGTCCCCGGTCATGGTCTGCCTTGATGAGCGTGGCGTTCGCGCCGCGCCAAATCGTCCAGACTCATTGTACAGCAGTCGGAGAGGATTGTAAGCGTTAACGCACCTGCGTGCCGCCGTGGATGAAGATCACGAAGTGCGTTATTGATTCTTGGCCGCCGCGCCGCGCCTGCGGTTGTGCTATAATGCGATCAGGCGGGATGGCTTAGCTGCACTGCATGTAAGGAGGTAAGCTCTGACAGCGTTAGATTTTGCACGAACCATTGTGAATGCTTTGGAAGACAAAAAAGCGGAAAATATTGTGCTGCTCGATTTAGGGCCGCACGGTCTCAAAACAGATTATGCAATCACTGATTATTTCATTATTTGCACCGGCAACAGCGT
>DAOTYT010000325.1:0-5768 GCA_034434615.1 Anaerolineae bacterium
TGCGTTCCGCCGCCATCTATGCCAACAACATATCGTTTCACTTCATAAATGCCTTCACAACTTTGGCTTGAGTTTGACCGTGATTGATCAGGCGATACCGTTCGGCCGCCGCCGGGATGACGAAGGTTTCCGCATAATTGAAGCGCTGGCGCATCCCTTGCTGAGTTTCGAGGATGATTGACTCCCCTTCGACGAGGTTGAGCACATGGGGGCTGCCGTTCGTTTCGATGTGTATTTCTCCGTCAAACTCTAACCGATGCACATCATAAAAATGCTCAGGATGAGTAGGCAAATGCACGACTCGCCATCCTATCCCACTTTCAATGATGCTGGGTTGCGCCACTAACTCATCGCGCACACGCGATCCTTTGCGTTCAAAGTACAGATTGTCAAACGCTCGTTCGATATTCAGTGGGCGTGGCATGCCGTCTAAATCCAGCCGCATCCAGTCATACATCTTGAATGTAAAGATGTAAGGAGTCGCGCTGATCTCGAGGACTAAAATGTCTTTGCCTGAACAGTGAATAGTGCCGTTTGGAATCAGAAATAAATCGTGTTTGTGAGCAGGCTCACTGTTGACGAAATGATCGATATCAACAGGCACCACATCGCGGAAACTGGTCTCTAGCGCGTGCCGGAAAACTTGTGCATCGATATGTCCCTGAAAACCGAGATAGACTCGTGCGCCGGGCTTGCAGTCCAGAATGTAATACGTCTCGTCTTGAGTGAAATTTTCTCCAAAATGTTGGCGAATATAATTCGGGCGTGGGTGGCACTGCACTGAAAGATTGCCGCCATCCCAGGTATCGAGAAAGTCGAACCGGATAGGGAATTCAAAGCGGAAGCGCTCGGCACACAAGCCCAGCACTGCCGCATATTCCTGATACATCAGGAAGTCAAAAGAAACTTCGAGCCGGTAACGGTCATCGGAAAAGATCAAGCCATTTTCTGGAGAAATCAACTCAAAGGACCATGCATAATTTTTGACATGCTGGGGCAGTTGGGGAATTCGCTCTTTAAGCCATTGCCCTCCCCAAACGCCTGGTTCAAACCAAGGCCGTGCTCGAAAATAGTTTTGGCTGAGCCTGCGCAGGCCGTTCCGTAAAGCGTCGCCAGACATAAACGTAGGATCATCAGCGCGCTGCCCATCGACGATCAATGCAATTTTCGGCAGCAGCGCGCATTTGTGCTGGTTGAGCACCACCCAATCCACGAAGTAAAAGCGCTTGTACATTACTTTGGCGGATGTTGGCTGTTTAGCGCCTAAGTTAGTGATCGCCCCTGCCCGTGAGCGAAATTGAATCTCGTTTTTAGGGACATCAACGAATACTAAAAATGCCTGATCATCAATTAGCGCCGCACCGGTTCCGTAAAATACGATCTGCGCGTCGCCTTGCGCAGCGAGCTGTGCGAGGGCGGTTGGATCGAAGAAATCGCTCAGTTGACCCTCAAAACGTTTGCCGAAAACAGGGTCATCGCCGCCCAAATAAGGCTGGATGCGCTCAAGTATGATTTCTTCAGGGAGCATGGCTGCCGATACATCGACCCACTTCACGTGCACGCCCTCTGCGATCAATGCCGCATCCAATTTCTCCTGGAACAGCGGCCATAGAACACCGCCATAGCCATCAATGACAACGCGCCTCTCGCCAGCCAAGCGCTTGGCTAAAGCTGCGAATCCGCGTTCAATCTCGCCACTCGCGATCGGAAACACGGGATACAGATCATATTGACCTTCCGGCGCCAGCGGCTCGTGCTCCGCCCCTAGAAGGAATTGGTCCGTCTTGCGGTAAGCTGTTCCCAAAGTTGTCATCACTCTCCCTGCTGTGGGCGGGCGTAGTCATCCATGTAGCGGGTAATATCATCTTGCTGCCAGTCGCCAAATGCGACTTCTAACACCCGCACCTCACCCGGCCCTGCTGGATTGCTGAGCCTGTGCGGTGTCTGAGCAGGTATCCAGTATTCTTCTCCCGCTTTGCCAGTGAATTCACTGTCTCCGATTTGAATTACCGCTCCATCGTCGATGACGAGCCACAGCTCAGCGCGCCTCGTGTGCGATTGCAAACTCAGGCGTTCGCCGGGCTTCACAAACATCATGCTCACCGTCACGTTTGAGTTGTGGGCATATTGTTTAAAAAATCCCCACGGCCGTACAACCGTAGCAACAGCAGGTTTTTGCTCTGGAATGTCACTGAGTGGCGGGTTAGTCACGAGAGCTGCCCTTCAGTACAGAAGCGAGATATTGAGCGCGTTCAATCATCATGGCCTGCCCGTTGTGTTCGATCACGATATTTGTAAAATTGCGCTCGCGAATCTTTCCATAGTCATAGCCCGCATCAGCGACGTTGATACCGATGTAGTTCAAGGGCATTGTGCCGGTGTTGATCGTCCGATGAGCGGTATAGCCGGGCACATAAACGATACTGTTAGGGACAAGCGGGACGAGCGATGAATCGCCGGTGTGCTCGTTCTCCATCAAGATGTAACCGGTGCCGCTCAGGCCTTGGTAAATTTCAGCAGCTTCCCGACGTTGATGAAGGTGTCCCTTCGTAAAAAAGTATTCTTGACCAATTTTGCCAGGCATTAATGTGCCAAAGCCGCATACGAGATCGGCGCTGCCGCTGGCCCATTTCAGAGTCCATACTTTGTAGACGAGGCTGTTCTCGAGCGCCAAGGCAGCTTCGAACTGCTCGCTGTCTACAAAATAACCACGCAAATCAGCGAGGTAACGCCCACTGGCTTCAAGTTCGTCCTGAATAGGGTTTTGAGGGTCAAATATGAATGCATTAGGGATATTGATCATAACAAACCTTTACAGAGCTTAATCAAGAGTTTATCGAGAAAGTCCACTTTTACAACAAAAACGAACTGTTTTATCAAAATTTATCATATTTATCGTCAAAAGATAACAAGGCTAAAAAAAGCGGTATACTGCATGCAATAGATGACCTACAGTAGCTACAGCCGGGTATGAACGATGAGTAAACCTACTCGATACGCACCCATCGGTGAACAGAGAAGACGTGAAATCGCGCAGATGGTTCGTCAAAAAGGCACAATCAGTACGATTGAATTAGTCGATCACTTCAAATTATCGCCAATGACGATCTGGCGTGATTTGAAGGCACTTGAGGACATGGGGGTAATTCAACGGGTGCGCGGTGGCGCCGCCTCATTGGATGATACGACAGGCGAGCCGATTTACACGCACAAAAAGAGCATCAACAGTCGGCAAAAAGAATCAATAGCGCATTATGCAGCGGTCAACTTCGTCCAAGATGGCCAGATCATCATCCTTGAAGCCGGTACGACCGTGATGGCCATGGTGAAGTATCTTGATCGCCGAGACCTGACCGTAATCAGCAACGGACTGGGCGTCCTCAATGAGCTTTCAACCATGCTGACGACACTGACTGTGATCTCATGTGGCGGTGTCATGCGAGATGTCAGCAAAACATTTATCGGCCCGCAGGCTGAGCAATTCTTTGAGACAGTGCAAGCCCATTTATTGTTTCTAAGCGCCACTGGCATCACCATTGAAGGGGGGATTAGCGACCCAAGCCCGCTCGAAATTCAGGTTAAGCGTGCGATGATCTCAAGCGCCGAGCGCGTAGTTCTGCTGATCGACAGCAGTAAGTTTGGGATACGCTCCTTAAATCAGGTGCTCCCAATTGAACAGGTGCATGCCATAGTGACCGATAAGGAACCGGCCGCGAAATACATCGATTGGCTGGCGAGGGCGAACGTTGAGCTGCACATTGCGCCGCTCAAACGAGGTTGGTCGATTGCGTCTAATCGGTGAAGGGAGTGGTCAAAAGATTGGATATGGGTTAACCTGGCGAGATGAATACGACTAATACATGTCCCAACTGTGGTGATCAAGCAAACCAGGTCAAAGCAGGCAAGACAGAAGCGGGAAGCTAAGGCTACCTACCAGTGTAAGCGCTGCCAGCGACGAGATGCGTCACGAAACAGCTAAATGGTATAGGGATGGGCCGTCTATCGGCAAATTACGTGTCATTTCCGCGTGAGTTATGTCACCATTATGAATATGAATTGGGTCAAAAGGTATCCAGCGGTTCACTTTGGATGAGTTCTGGGGGCATATCCGCAGCCAGCCCCCAACGGTTGGCTTTTTTGTTTGGAGTCTGATGCGATGACACATCGCCGTTATCATGAAGACGCTTACACCCATACCTTCTCGGCGCACATTACGGCAATCAGGCCGCTTAACGATGGCAGGAAGACAGCACTCATCCTCGACCATACTTTCTTCTATCCCACCGGCGGCGGACAACCGCACGATGTCGGACAGATCGAAGACAGCGCAGTTCTCGAAGTGACCAGCGCAGATGACGATGATGCTGTCCTGCACATCATCGAGACCGTGCCGGCCAATTGGCAACCAGACATGACAGTGCGCTGTCGAGTCGATTGGCTGCGCCGCTTCGACCATATGCAGCAGCACACCGGCCAGCATATTTTATCACAAGCCTTCATCCAAGCCGCCGGCGCGAACACGATCGGCTTTCACTTGAGCGATGATACGGTGACGATCGACCTTGACCGCCCCGCGCTCGACCCTGACAGCCTCGCAGCAGCGGAAGCGCTTGCCAACCAGATCGTTCAGGAAAACCGCGCGGTCATCGCCAAGATCGCGCAGCCTGAAGATATCGGCCACATTCGTTCGCGCGGGCTTCCCGACAGTATGCCTAAAGGCGGCCTGCGCCTGATCGAGATCGTCGGCTTTGATACCACTGCCTGCGGCGGCACACACGTCAAGCACACCGGCGAAATCGGGCTGATCAAGATCGTGCGAGTGGAAAAGCGTGGTGAGAAGACTCGCATCGAGTTCTGCTGCGGGCAGCGCGCCCTGCGCGATTACCAATTGAAACACCAGGTCGCTGCGCGCCTCAGCGCCATGCTAACGTGCGGCATCACTGAACTACCCGCAGCAGTCGAACGAATGCAGCAAAGTCAGCACGAAGCGCTGCGCGCTGCTAAGGCGGCAGCCAGCCGTACCCTCGACTTAGAAGTGGCGTTATATGCCGGTAAACTACAAGATCAGCAAACGCCGCGCATCGTCACAGAAGTTTTCACCGATCGCAGCCCAGACGATGCGCGGCAGCTCGCTTTGCGACTGGTTGGGCTCGGTGGCACCATCGCGCTCTTCGCCGTGCAAAGCGAGCGCACATCCCTCATCTTTGCGCGCAGTGCAGACCTCGCTCATGTCGACATGAACGCCCTCTTGAAAACACATCTCAAGTCTCTACAAGAAGGGCGAGGCGGAGGCAGCCCCGCGCTGGCGCAGGGTGTCGCACTGGCCGACGCGCACCAGCTTGCAGCAGCGCTCTCGGCGGCCGCAGAAGAAGCTCGTGCGCTGGCAGCCGAGAGTTGATGCAAGCCCGCATGGAACAGCAACGCGAGACAGCGCGAAAACTGCTGCCGTGGATAGCACGCGCAAGCTTGGTCATTGTTTTTCTGAACGTCCTCTATCCCCCTAGCCCGCGCGCGCCGCTTGGCCCACCGCAGAAGGTGGAAACTCAACAAGATCACGTTTGCGTCCACACCCGCTTGATCGATGAGGTTGAAGAATGGAAGATTCAGCGATCGCTCCAGCTCGTTCGGGAGATGGGCGCCGGTACCATCGTCGAGTTTTTTCCGTGGGCCTACGTCGAAGCGCGAGAGGGTCACTATGATTGGACGAATGTCGACCGCATTGTTCGCCATGCTGAAAATCAAGGCATTCGCATCATCGCGCGGATGGG
>DAOTYT010000326.1:0-19663 GCA_034434615.1 Anaerolineae bacterium
GCACGCGCGACGTGCGACCCCACGAAGCCTGTTCCCCCAGTGACTAGTGCTTTCACGCGCCGTTCGCTCCTCTCATCATTGGCGCCGCGGCCGGCATAGACGGCATATTATACTTCTTTCCTCGGCCAGATGCGGTACAATTGCGTAATGGGGAACGCTATATGGCTTTCTGAAGGATGTGCTGCAACTTGCCCCGCCTGCGCTGCGTATAGGAGGTAATGGCAGCGGTGACGGGCGGGATTGTCCAGCCGACGCCTGGAGAAAGCCCGGGGAGAACCGTGTGTCGACGACCGATCCAGTGATTCTGGACTGGGTGAGCGCTGCGCTCGAGGGAGACCAGGATGCCTTCGCCGAACTGGTCTATACCTTTCAAGATGCGGTCTACAACCTTTGTTACCGCATGTTATACGACCGAGAGGAAGCCGAAGATGCTTCGCAGGAGGCGTTCTTGCGTGCCTATTTGAATCTCGGCCGATACGACCCGTCACGGTCGTTTAAGACCTGGCTGCTGACGATCGCCTCTAACCACTGCATCGACCGGCTGCGGCGGCGGCGTTTGAAATGGCTGTCGATCGACGAACCGCTGCCCAGCCTTTCCCTGAGCGATGATACCCCTGAGCCGGAAGATGTCACCATCTTGAACGAACAAAGCAAAGCCCTGCAAGAGCTGCTCAACCAATTGAGTCCCGATTACCGCGCCGCCGTCGTGCTGCGCTATTGGTACGATTATTCCTATACCGAGATCGCCGATATCCTCGATACGACCGAGAGCGCGATCAAGAGTCGTTTGTTTCGGGCGCGGCAAATCTTGGCTGAGAAAGCCAGCCCGCGCACCGCCTCTGGCCCGATGACGCCGATTTTGGAGAACGCGTGATGGCCGATCAACGGCAAAGACGCCTGATGCAGGAGGCCCTGGACGACGCGCTGACGCCGGAAATGCTGCACATGCTGCGCCAGCGCCTCGCTGCTGAACCTGAAGAAGCCGAGCAGTTTCAACAGCTTAAGCAGGTTGACCGGCTGCTGCGCATGGCGCCGTTCGAGCGCGCGCCAGAAACGCTGGCGGTCAAGATCATGGCGCGGCTGGCCGAAGGCTTGCAGCCCTATATGTCGGCGCGCACCTCGGGGCTGGCGCTGGCGCTGGGGCTGGCGTTGGTCACGCTGGTATTGATGCCGCTGCTGGCCGGCTTGGGCTGGCTGATCTTAAACACGTTGGGCAGCCCCGCGGCGCTCGGCGCATTGATCGGGCAGCTCGCCGGTCTGCTGGCCGCGCTGGTCAACGGGCTAAATTCGCTCGCCGCCAGCGCCGAGGTGCTGCTGGCCGCTTTTCCTGAGCTGCCGCTTGCGCTTCTGCTGACGATCCCGATCGCCATCTTTTGGCTGCTGCGGCTGGCCGCCCAGAACCGCCGCGAGGGGCTGTAGAGACGCGATGGTCGGTCAGCGTCGGGCAGCGCGCCGCAGTTGGGGTTTCTTCATCGTCTTGCTTGCCGCAGTCATCGCAGCGGGCTTGCTGCTGCGCGGCTGGCTGGCATCGCTGAGCGTCCCCAATTTTGAAGGCGTCTTCTTCACTTCCAGCTTCAATTTGGCCGAGCATCGCGTCGATGGCGATCTGGTCGTGATGGCCGAAGTCATCGTGCTGCCCCCCAACAGCACGCTCGAAGGGAACGCCGCGTTGGTGGGCAGCTTCATCTCGATCGAAGGCGCACAGGTCAGTGGTGACCTGACCGTCGTCGGCGAGGTCATCAACGTGACCGAGCAAGCTGCGATCACCGGCAGCGCCTCGCTGCTGGGCGATATGATCCTGTTCAGCGGGACGGTTGAGGGCGACCTACGCGTCACCGGAGATCGGCTGACGCTCGCGCCGGGCGCGCGGGTGAACGGCCATGTCTATGCTTGCGTCGAAAAGCTGCAAATTCAAGCGGCCGATATCCGAGTGCGCGATTGCGATGCGCGCACCGCGTTGGCGCCTTTTTCCGCCCTCATCGCGCTGCGCGAAGAGGGCTTGGCGCTGTCGCCGCTGCTGCCATCGCAGGTTCCTGCCGCGCTGCTGCTCGCGACGTTCGCCCTGACTTCGCTGCTGCTGGCCGGACTGACGACGCTGACCGTCACGCTGTTTCCACGGCAAATCAGCCTGATCGAAGATGCAGTGCGCGCGCGGCCGCGCAGCCTGGCAGGGGCGGGGCTGGCGGTCTTTCTGCTTGCAGCCGGCTTAAGCGCGGGGCTGCTGGTGCTGCTGGCGGTGCTGCCGCCCTTGGGCCTGCTCCTCGTTCCACTCTATGTGATGGGCGGTTTGCTGCTGCTCGTGCTGGTCGCTGCCGGTTTGGTGACGCTGGCGCTGATGCTGGGAGATTGGCTGCTGCGCCCAATCATGCGGGTGCCGCCGCCGCCGCTGGTCGCCGCGGCAGTCGGCTCGCTGGCGCTGTCGCTGGCCTTTCTTGGCCTGGGCCTGCTGCCTTATGGCTACGTGATCAGCCCGCTGCTGCTGGTGCTGGTCAGCAGCGCGGGTTTGGGCGCGGCGCTGTTCACGCGGCTGGGCACGCGGTCGCTGCGCCGCAGTTATTTCGTGCAGGGCTAGGCGCGCATTGGTTAGGCCTCTTGCAGGTCGAGCAGCGGCAGCAGGCGGCGCTCGATATCGTCGCGCACAGCGCGAAAGACTTCCATGATCTCTTCGTCGGTGCCTTCCGCTTTAGCTGGGTCTGGAAAACCGACGTGGATGCGCCGCCCTTGGCCGGGCCAAACGGGGCAGTTTTCGTTTGCATCATCGCAAACGGTGATGACCATATCGAACGGCCGGCCGATGAACTCGTCAATATGCGTTGGGCGCGATCCCTGCGTATTGATGCCGATTTCTTCCAGCGCGCGTAACGCATAGGGGTTGACTCGTTCGGCCGGCTGCGTCCCCGCGCTAACGGCCTGCCAGTCGTCGCGGCGCGCATTGATGAGCGCCTCTGCCATCTGGCTGCGCGCGGAGTTGCCCGTGCACAAGATCAAGATCTGCTTTTTTTCCATGCTGCTTCCCCCATTAAAAAACTAAAACCAGCGGCATCCACGATACGCATCAGCCCGCGAAGAGACAGCGATCATTGAACAATGAGTAGGACGGCGGCGGGCAGCGAGACTCGTGCGGATACACGGTCGCGCGGCCTCGTCTTTGGCAGCCGCTCCCGATCCACGGGACATGTGCAGCTTATCAGTAAGTCTAACCCACAATCTTTAAGAAAATGTTATGACCGCGTAAGCGGCATTGGGCGTTATCTGCTAAACGGCGAGCCGGCCAAGTTCAGCTTCGGCAACCTCGATGAAAATAATCAAATTGTCCTGCGGGCACGTGCGGTTATAATGGATCGCAAAGCGCTATACACAGAGAGGGTCACGCCATGCGACGGCGTCGCTTGTTTCGGATCATCCTGTTTCTGCTTCCCCTCGCCCTGTCGATCGGCCTGATCGCCGGGGCGGCCAGCGCAGAGCTCGCCCTGCTGCAAATCGACCCAGAGCAGGCTTTCATCTTCGATGCGCGCGCCGATCTCGAAGTGCTGGCCGATGATGTATTCGGAGAGGGCGAACGTCCAGAAGCATGGATGGGGACGTTTGATACGACTGCGGCGGCCGTGGTCGTCGATCTGTGGTTCGATAACGAACAGCTTGCCGACGCGATCTTCGGGCCAGGCGAGCGCCCTGAAGGCTGGTCGGGCGCCAGCATCGCCAGCGCCACGACCATCGCGCGCAATGTCCGCCGCGATCTCGAGCTGGCGGCCGATCGCTTCTATGGCATCAACCAGCGGCCTGATCGCTGGCGCGGCGTGCCCAGCCTGCTGCGCTGCGACCGCACGCTGCAGAACACGCTGGCAATGCTCGATCGCTTCTACGCCATCCGTTCGCAAACTCCAGACTCTGCCCTCAACTTCTGCCAGGCTATCGCTGCCGAAATTGAAGACGAACTGACGAACATTGTCTTTGGCACGCCGCGGGCAGATGGCCGCCTGCCCGATGCGATCTTTTTGCTCTCGACCGTCCGCGGCGATCTGGAGCGGCTGGCCGATGAACTGCTCGGCCTCAATACGCGGCCGCCTGGCTACAGCGGCAGCCGCGATCTCGACTCGCCCAACTTGATCGGCGATATCTTCCTCGATATGAATCTGCTGGCCGATGATGTGCTCGGTTCGGGGCAGCGCCCGCGCGGCTGGATCGGCATCGTCGTGCCATCTCCGGGGCAATCCTATTTCAACCTGCGCTTTGACCTCGAACTGCTGACCGATGAGACGCTCGGCCGCGACGTGCGCCCGACCGGCTGGCAGGCAGTCGAACCGATCGAGCGCTGCCGGCCCGCCGTTCGCTCGCTGGCTTTTCTGGTCGAGCAGAACTACGATTTCTCGCTGACGGAAATTGACCCCGAAGCGGAAACCTACTGCGCGCAGGTGGAGGAGGCCATCAATGCCGTCGTCGAAAACCCGCCCGTCCTCGATATTGCCGAGGAGCAGGAACGGCTGACGGGCACCTCGAACTTTGCGTTCGCTTATCTGGATGTGGCGGCGACGCAGTACATGGGCATCATGCCCGGCGGCACGCGCTTCCGCGCCGTCTATCGGAACTTCGGCGAGTCGAACATGATGTTCGTCAGCGGGGCCGATTTTGCGCTGTACATTGATCGGCGCTTCACCACGGTGCCGGAGACAGTTTTCAACAGCCTGCCGACGCTAGAGAACGTGCGGCCGATCACGTTCTGCGATGCCAGTTGGTGCAACGGCCCAGGGCCGACGCCGACGCCGACCGGCTCTGGCCCGCTGATTGCGGTGTTGGTCGAGACGACGCCAGTGGCGACGCCCAACCCGCAGCAGCTTCAGATCACCAAACAGCTCGTCTCGTGGAATTTCATCCGCGTGACCTACGTGCAGGATAATGTGGCGGCGCGCACGGCACAGGTGGCGCTTGAGATCTGCAACCAACCCGCGCAGACGGCCACCGCCTGCGAGCCGGTCATCTCGGTCTTCGATAACAGCACAGGGGCCAACCGGCCGGTGCTCTCGCAGTTCAACGGCCTGAACGTGTTCGAATTCCGCTATGGCTACACGACCAACGTCGTCATCGAGAGCGAGACGCGCTTCTCCAACGACGTTTGGATCAGCGACCCGACGATCCGCTAGTCGTTAAGGGGGCAGTACGAGACGCTGAGGCGCAGCAGGATTATGCCTCAGCGCCTCGCGTTTATCGGCCGCGCAGACTGCGTTTTATGGCGCGCACAGGCCGAGAAACTGCCGCCAATTTAGGCCGATCACCTGATCGGCGACGTAAACGCGCAGCAGGCCATCGGCATCGAGGCTGTGCCAGGCACCGGCGCGCCAGCTCCCGTAGATGCGCGCCTGCCGGCAGATCGCGCCTGTCTCCGCCTGCACAGCGGCGATCTGCCCGCCGTTCCCGGTCAGCAGCAGGATGCTGCCGTGAAGCGCGAGCTGCTGGGCCGTGCCGACGGCCAAGTCGTCATTGAAGCCGTCCAGTTCAGCGCGCCAGCGGGGCAGTCCGCCAGCGTCGTAAGCCGTGAGTGCCTGGCCGTCGAAGGCGAAGATACCGCCATCGGGCGCGGGCAGCACCGCCGCGCCGCCGCCGCCGGGGGGCGCCGCCGTGCTGGCCAGCGACCATGTGCCATCCGGTGCGATCGACCACAGGCCGCCGCGCGTATAGGCCAGCAGCCCGCCGTCGGGTGCGGGGGCCAGCGCACCCGCCTCGCGCAGCAGCGCCCGGTCGATCAGGCGGCCGTCCGGCGCGATCAGCAGCATCTGTAAATCGCGCGTGATCAGGCCAAGGACGGCCTCGGTCGCCGACCAGCGAAGGATCGCGGGCACGCCGCCCAACCGCCAGAGGACGCTGCGCAGCGCCGGGTCGAAAGCGAGCAGGTCGTCATCGGGCGTGCGAAACAGCCAGATTCCCCATGCCGTTATTGGCGCGCCCTCGAGCGCGGGGGCCGCGCTCTGCCAGCGCTCGCCCAGCGCTCCATCGCGGCCGACCGGCTGCATCGAGCCATCGGCGTAAGCGATCAGCGCGCCGTCGCGGAACGGCAGCAGCCCGACCGCCGGCCGCGGCAGATTGACGCGCCAGAGGACTCGTCCATCAGGAGAGCCGCGCAGCACACGCCCGGCATCAAGCAGCAGCAGGCTCAGATCGTCGAGCTGCACGGGCGGCGCGACCGGGCCGGCTTCGTCGGCGATATCCATGCGCCAGCGAAATGCATCGAGCAGCCACGTCTGCCAGTTGAGGATAAATTTGCTGGGCCGCCGCAGTCCCTGCGCCTCAGGAGGCCCCCAAACGTAGCCCGCGCCCGGCGTCGAGGGGTTGCTGGTGCGGATTTCGAAATGAAGATGCGGGGCGGGGCGCACATCGCCGATCGTCGCCAGCACATCGCCGGCGCGCACACAGGTGAACGCGGCGGGAAAAGCGACGCCGCCCGCCTCGCTGAGATGCCCGTACATGCTGTAAGCGATGCTGTTATCGGGGAAAGTGTGTTCGACGATGATCACGCCGCCATCGCTTCCCCAGCCGTTCGGGGAGGAGAACGTCACGCGGCCATCGGCGATCGCTCGCACCACGTGTGGCCCGCCTCCCTCGCCGGCATACCAGTCCTCGCCCGTGTGGGCGCGCCCTTGATGACGCGCGCTGAGCGCGCCGAACTCTTGCACCAGCCGGAACGACGATCGATCGACCGGAAACTCGATCGTCGTTGCGTAGCGGCACTGCGGCTGCCCGTGCGCGGGATCATAGGCCGGAGCAGCCGCGAGCATCAGCAGCGCGGCCAGCATGAGCGGCCACGAGGGTTTGGAAGCCAACCTGCGAAAGGATTTCATCCTCTCAGTATAGCCAATCTCATCGCGGTCTTGGTATGGCAGCAGTAGGCAAAGGCCGCGCCTGTTTGTAGAATGGAAAGCGCATCGACGCTGTTCAACAGGATGACCGAACTTGGACAATGGCTTTTATCCGCGCTGGCTGGAATGGGCTCAGCGCCTGCAAGCGATCGCGCAGACCGGCCTGTATTACAACCCGCCTGAGTTTGACCGCCAGCGCTACGAGATGATACAGACCATCGCTGCGGAGATCATGGCTGCTGGCGGCGCCAATTTCGAGGCTGTGCTGGCGGCACTTTCGGTGCAGACCGGCCATGCCACGCCCAAAGTTGACGTGCGCGGCGTCGTCTTTCAAGAGGATCGCATCCTTTTGGTGCAGGAGCGCCTTGATGAAAACCGCTGGACGCTGCCCGGAGGCTGGGCCGATATCGGCGAGAGCGCGGCCGAAAGCGTCGTGCGCGAGATTGCCGAGGAAACCGGCTACCGCACGCGCGCCGTGAAGCTGTTGGCAGTTTACGATCGCAACAAACACGCGCATCCGCCTTATCTGTTTCACGCCTACAAGCTCTTCTTCCAGTGCGAACTGGTCGATGATCAGCGTTACCCTGACCCGAACAACGTGGAAACTGGCGAGGTCGGCTGGTTTCGCGCTGATGCCCTGCCCGAACTTTCGACGAGCCGGGTGACTGCCGCGCAGATCATGCGCTTTTTTGTCCACCGCGAAAACCCGGCCCTGCCGACCGACTTTGACTGAACGCTGCGCCCACTTTGGAGACAGACATGCAGCTCGCTATTCAAAGGGATAGGCTGCCCGGCGCGGGGCTGATCAACTGTGCGGCGATCGCTGCGGCGCCGCCCATCTCGCTTAACATGCTGCGCGGCGCGGGTTGGGAGGACTGACATGCGATTGATCTCGATCCTCGCCTGCATGCTCGGTTTGGGCGCTGGGCTGCTGGCAGCCTGCGCATCCCCGCCACAGCCCACGGAGGCGCCTACGCTGCCGGAAACGCCGACGGCGGAGATGCTTGACGAGACCGGCCGGCCCGCTCCGGCCGAGACGAACTCCATTGAGTCTGCGCCGACGCCGCGCCCGACCGCTGCGCCAGAACGTTACCTCGGCTTGGCGCAGGGCGTTTCCAGTTCTGGCTTTCCGCAGCTTGGGTTCCCCAACGCGCCGGTCTCAGTCACTATCTACGCCGGTTTCGACGATCTGGCATCGGCCCATTTTCACGCTGAGACGATGCCAGCCTTGCTCGAACGGGTACAGACGGGCGAAGTCTTGCTGACGTTCGTGCCGGTCATTGAGCGCGTCGCAGATGCGATCGCCGGGGGGCGCGCCGCCGCCCGCGCCGCCCTATGCGCCGGTGAGCAGGATCGTTTCTGGCGCTATCACGATCTGCTGTTTGAAGCGACCGCCGCCGGGCCAGAGCCATTTGCCAGCGCGGCGCTCCTCGCACTGGGGCGCGCGGCCGGCCTCAACCTGAATGCGCTCGAGAGCTGTTTGACCAGCGGCCGGCCAGATAATACGCTCGGAACGGCCGATGCGCAGGTTGCAGGCATGAGCTTGTTCACGCGCACGCCGTATGTCACCGTCAACGGCGTGCCCGCGCTCACTGATCCGGCCAGCCTCAATTTCACGATCGACCGGGCGCTGCTGGAGCTGAACCAGCGGCTGGCCGCGGCGCTGGCCGAGGTGACGGCCGAACCGGAGCCGGCCGAGCCGACGGCCGAGGCCATCGTCATCGATCCGCTGCTCGGCGAACCGGTCGACCCGCCGTTGATCATCGGCCTGCCCGCTGACTGGGTGTTCGGCCGCGATGTGTTCCTTCTGCAAGATGTCGATGCCTTCCGCGGCATTCCGATCGTCGTCTACCGCGGCCCCGTGACCGGGGGTATGGGCACGATCGTGCTGCTGTGGGGCTTCCCCAACCTGGTTGGTGGGGGGGCGCTTGGCGGTGAAGCCGCTGTCGACCTTTTCTTCGATGGGCTGCGGCTGTTGCGGTTGGCTGTCATTGAAACAGGCTGCAACATCGGCACCGACGAGCGCCGCGAATACAGCATCGGCGGGCTGGCGGCAGCCGGCACGCAGTTTGCCGCCGTCGACTGCCCAGCGCTGCCCGATACGCGCGGCTGGTTCGCCGGCTTGCAGCAGGGCGGCATCAACTACCTCTTCTATGCTTTCACCGAACCGATCGATGCCCTCGATGCGGCGGCGCCGGAACTGCAAGCGGTGCTCGACACTGTGCGCTTCCTGACGCCTGCGCCGACGGGTGAGTAAACGGAGCTGCTCGTGTTCAAACGCTTGTTGATCATCCTTCTGATCGTCCTGCTCTTGGCGGCCAGCGTGCTGGTCGTCCTCGCGCTGGTTGACAGCAGCGCGCTGGCGGCGGCCAGCGATGTCGCCAACGTCACTTACCCGGCGGCCGATGGCACGCTGTTGGTCGGCTTCTTGGCGATGCCGGAGACCCCGAACGGCGCTGCCGTGCTGATGGTGCATGAATGGTGGGGGCTTAACGCCGAGATCGTCGAGATGGCCGAGCTGCTGGCTGAAGAGGGCTATGTCGTGCTGGCGCCCGATACGTACCGCGGCCGTGTCGCCACGACGGTTCCCGGCGCGCTGACCCTGCGCTTGAGCGCGCCGCCTGATCGCGTCGACAGCGACATGCAGGCCGCGCACGACTTTTTACTCACCATCGACGGCGTGGATTCCGCTCGCATTGGCGTGATGGGCTTTTGTTACGGCGGTGGTGTCGCGCTGCGCCATGCCGTCAACAATCCAGCGATCGCCGCGACGGTCAACCTGTACGGCGCGACGATCGACGACCCGGCGGCCTTCGGCGCGCTGCTGACGACCGGCGGCCCGGTGCTCGGCATCTTCGGTGAGGTCGACCAGCAGATCCCGATCCGCGAAGTGGAAAGGTTCGAGGCGGCGCTCGAACAAGCCGGCATCAACCATGTCGTGACCATTTACCCGGGCGTCGGCCATGCGTTCGTTGACCCGGCTGGCATTGCTGCTGGCGGCCCGGCCGCCGATGCGTGGGCACAGATCCTCGCCTTCTTTGCGGCCCATCTGGGTGGGGAGGTCGACCCAGTTGGCTGAGCGCATAAAAAGCCGGCCGCGCGTGGTCGTGGTCGGCGCGGGCATCGGTGGGCTGAGCGCGGCCATCCACTTGGCGACGCACGGCCTTGAAGTGATCGTCTGCGAACAGAACCCGCGGGTCGGCGGCAAGATGTACGAGATCGCCTCGGAGGGCTTCCGCTGGGATACCGGGCCGTCCGTCATCACCATGCGCCACGTGTTCGAGACGCTGTTCACGGGCGCTGGCCGCCGGCTGGAGGACTACCTCACCCTGCTGCCAGTCGACCCGCTGACGCGCTACTTCTATCCTGATGGCAGCCAGATCGATGCCGCGCACGATCCGCAAGTGATGGCTGGGCGGATCGGCGCGTTCGTCGGTGGGGCGGAGGGCGAGCGCGACGCGCGGGGCTACCTGCGCTACCTGGCTTATGCTGAGCGCATTCACCGCATCACCGGGCCAGTCTTCATCTACAACGACCCGCCGACGCTGGGCCGCATCGCGCGCACGCCGCTGCGCGATATGCCCGCCGTTGATCCGCTGCGGACGATGGACGCCAGCATTCGCAGCTTCGTCCGCTCGCCCAAGCTGCGCCAACTGCTCGGCCGCTTCGCGACCTACGTCGGGGCGAGTCCCTATCTGGCGCCGGCCACGCTTAACGTGATCGCCCATGTCGAACTGAGCGGAGGTGTCTGGTATCCGCGCGGCGGCATCTACGCGATCGCGCAGGCGTTCGAGCGGCTGGCGTGTGAGCTGGGCGTTGAGCTGCGCACAGGCATGCGCGTCGAGTCGATCGAGGTGGCTGGCGGCCGCGCGGCTGGGGTGCGGCTGGCCGGCGGCGAGCGCGTGCCCGCCGATGCGGTCATCGCCAATGTTGACGTGGCGACCGTCTATGAGCGGCTGCTGCCGGAAAATGCGGCGTATCGGCGGCGGTTCGAGCGGCTGGCGCGCATGGAACCATCGTGTTCAGGCTTCATCCTGCTGCTTGGCGTCGAAGGGCGGTACCCTCAACTGGCCCATCACAATATCTTCTTCTCGAGCGATTACCGGCGCGAATTCGACGATATCTTCCGGCGCGGCATCCCGCCGGATGAGCCGACCGTCTACGTCGCCATCACGGCGAAGACCGATCCGGGCCATGCGCCGCCCGGCTGCGAGAACTGGTTTGTGCTCGTCAATGCGCCGGCGCTGGCCGCGCCGGGTGGCGGCGCGGGGTTTGACTGGCAGCGCAACGCCGACGCCTATCGCACTGTGGTCTTGGAGACGCTGGCGCGCTTCGGGGTAGATGTGCGCGGCCAGATCCGCGCCGAGCACCAACTGACGCCGCTTGATCTCGAGCGGCTGACCGGCGCGCGGCGCGGCGCGCTGTATGGCATCTCATCGAATGACCGTTTCAACGCCCTGCGCCGCCCGCATAACCGCGCGCCCGATGTGCGCGGCCTCTACTTCGCTGGCGGCACGGCGCACCCGGGCGGCGGCGTGCCGATGGTCACGCTTTCTGGCGGCGCAGCGGCGCGGCTGGCGCTGCGCGATCTGGGTTGGCCCGCCGAGGCATGAAGGCGTTCTATTCCGAGACGTTCGTGCTGCCGCTGCCGCCGGAGCATCGCTTTCCGATGGCGAAATATGCGCTGCTGCGCGACCGAGTGCTCGCCGAAGGGATCATCGCGCCGCACGATCTGCTGCTGGCCGAGCCGGCGACCGACGAGCAGCTTTTGCGGGCGCACGATGCGAATTACATCCATCGCGTCAAGCAAGGCCTGCTAACGGATCGCGAACAGCGGCGCATCGGCTTTCCGTGGTCGCCAGAGCTGGCCGCTCGCGCTGTGCGCACCGTTGGCGGGACGATCGGAGCGTGCCGTGCCGCGCTGGTCGATGGCGCGGCCGCCAACCTGGCCGGCGGGACGCATCACGCCTTCCGCGATCGTGGGGAGGGCTACTGCGTCTTCAACGACGCGGCCGTCGCCGCGCGCGCCATGCAGGCCGAAGGACGCGCGCGCCGCGTCGTCATCATCGACTGCGATGTGCATCAGGGCAACGGGACGGCCGCCATCCTCGCCGGAGACCCCACCGTCTTCACGTTCTCGATCCACGGCGCGCGCAACTTCCCTTTCCATAAAGAGCGCAGCGATCTCGACATCGAGCTGCCCGACGGCACGACGGACGATCTCTTTCTGACCATGGTCGAAGAGGGGACGCGGCGCGCGCTGGCGCTGGCCGGCGCCGACCTGGCGATCTATTTGGCCGGGGCAGACCCCTATCAGAACGACCGGCTGGGGCGTATGGCCGTGACGATGGAAGGGCTGGCCCAGCGCGACCGGGTCGTTTTCGACCTGTGCCGCGCGGCTGGCCTGCCAGTCGCGATCGCCATGGCCGGCGGTTACGCGCGCGACGTTCACCAGATCGTCGCCATCCACACGCAGACGATCCGCATCGCTGCGGATCTGTGGCGGTGAGGGCTTGTGGAAAAGTTGAGCGTTAGCTGTTCGCTGCAGCGTTCGTCAAGGATTTCTTTACAAATGCGCGCATCATGGGCGCGCACGATGCGCCGCGTTCTGCTGGGAAGCGCGCAAGCTGCGGCCCCTCTGCTACAATAACGGGCATGAGCGCCGATCCATCGACCCACCCATTGGGCGGGGCAGCCGCCCGCCGCGCCGCCCGCAACGCCGCTGCCATCGCCGCCGCGCGCATCCTCAGCAGCGGCGCGCTGTTCGTCTGGCAGCTGATCCTCGGTCGTCTGCTCGGCGCGGCCGAGTTCGGCATTTACGGCACGATCGGCGCCCTCTATGCGATCGGCGCGGCGATCGTCACGTTTGGCATGAGCCTGATCATCATCCGCGATATCGCGCGCGCGCCAGAGCAGGCCGGCCGTTATCTGACGGCGGGGCTGGTTATGCAGACTGGGCTGGCGCTGCTGGCGTATCTGGCGCTGAACGGGACGGCGCTGGCGCTCGGCTACGACGAGGCGCTGCGCGCGCTGACGGCGATCGCCTGCTTAAGCCTGTTCCTCGATTTGGCCGGCAACCTGGCTTATGACCAACTGCTGGCGCAGGAGCGCATGGTCACCACGTCGCTCGTCGAGGTGGGGCATGTGATCGCTCGCATTGCCGCGGCGGCGCTGGCGCTGGCGGCCGGTTGGGGGCTGCCCGGCGTCTACTTGGCGACGCTTGCAGCTGGCTTTGGGCGGTCGGCGCTGCTGTGGGCGCTGCTGCGGGGGACGGGCGTGCGGCCGATCTGGCCGCTCGACCGTGCGATCGCCCGCGCGCTGCTGATCAACAGCGCGCCGTTAGCGCTGGCGGCTTTCATCAACATGACCTATGCGCAGGTCGACAAGCTGATGACGACCAGTCTGCTCGGCGAGGCCGCCACTGGTCAGCTCAATGCAGCGTTCGTCATCATCGTGGGTGTGGTCGAACTGCTGAGCACGACGGTGCTGGTGGCGCTTTACCCGCTGATGTCGCGCGCCTACCGCGCCGGCGGCGAGAACGCCGCCTTTTTCTTCATGGTCGAAAAGCTGGCTTTCTTTACCCTATTGATCGGCCTGCCGCTCGGGCTTGCCTTCAGCCTGCACGCGCCGGCGATCATCGCGCTGTTCGGCCCCGCGTTCGAACCGGCCGCCGTCGTGCTGCGCGTATTGATCTGGTACGCGGCGGCGACGATGATCGTCAATGTCTTCGCGCAGGGGTTGATGGTGCAGAACCGCCAGCGTCGCTACGTCGCCGTGCGCACAGCCGGGTTGGTCGGCAAGCTGCTGCTCAATTTGATCCTGCTGCCGCGCATTGGCGTCGTCGGTGCGGCGGCGGCCTCGGTGCTGGCGGAAGTAGGCGTCCTGATCGCGCTCAGCGGGCTGTACCCGGTCGACTGGCGCGCGCGGCTGCCGCGCCTGCTGCGTTTGGGCGCGGCAGCCACGGTCGCTGGGCTGGCGATGGCCGCGTTCGGCGCGTTCGGCGCGCTGGCCGGGCTGGTCGGCGGGCTGGCCGTCTTCGCTGGAGCGGCGCTGGTCGGCCGCGTCCTCGCGCCAGACGAATGGGATCTGCTCTACCGGCTGACGGCGGCCGCGCCGGGCGGCAGCTTTGTGCTGCGCTACTGGCGGCGCGACACGCCGATCAACTGGTGAGTTTGCGGTTTAGCGGAGCGCGATGCCGCATTCGCCAACGGCCGTCTCGCAAACGGCGATGCGCGTGCCGTTGAGCAGCACGTCGAACGTCGCTGCGCCCCAGAAATAATAGATATCGGCCGAATACCAGGCCGCCAAATTGCGGCACGAGCCGGCCGGCGGCGCGCTCGGGAAGGCCAGCGGCCGAAAGCCGATGCAGGCGCCCGGCGGGAACGCGATCGGGTTGAACGCGGTCGAGGTTTGCGCCAGCACGTCCATATCGGCGCGCCGGTTCGCCCCGCTGAAGGACAGCCCGGCCACGTTGAGCGATCGCCCCGAAATATTCGTCATCAGGAAATAAGTCGGGTCCCAACGCAGCAGCAGCTCGACCGCTTCCGGCGGCAGCGGCGTCGGGGTGACGGCTGGCGCAGCCGGAGAGGCTGGCGTTGGCGGGGCTAAGGTCTGCTCGTCAAACAGGCTGACGCGCAGCGCATACGACTGCGGGGCGCCGCCGTTGTGACGCAGACGCAGCAGCACCGCATCGCCGGGGGCAACCGCAAAGGTGCCAGCGAAGGCCGGCGGCCCGATCAGGGCGATCGTCGCGCCTGTCTCGACCAGCTCCAAAGCGGCCGAGAGCCGGCTGGGCGCGTCGCCCTCGGCGCGCACCTGCACGGCCAGCGCGCCATCGCCGAGGTCGAGCGCGTAGAGCAGTTCAGGCGTCTCGGCGCTGACCACGCCCGTGACGGACATGCCCGCGCTCAACAGCGTCGCGGCGGTCAGGTCGGGACGGGCATCGAGGGCCAACGGCAGCACAGGCGCCTGCGCCGGCAGCGCCTGCGCGGCGGGCGGGCTGGCGCTCTCTGCCGGTGCGGCCAGCGGAACATCGCCCTCGAGCAGGCTCAATGAGAACGGCCCCTGCGTGCCGCCAGCGCCCTGCACCTGTATGAAGTAGCGGCCGGCCTCCGCCAGCGTGATGGCGCCGCCAGCGCTGGCCGCGCCGGGCGCAGCGCTCAAGGTAGCCAGCACGCTGTTGCGGCTGTCGGCCACCAAAATGACCGGCCGCAGCTCGGCCGATGGCGTCGTGAGCTGGATCGTGAGCGTCGTGGCGGCCGCGATGTCGAAGAAATAGCTGGGGGCCGGGTTATCGCCGGTGACAGCGCCGGTTTTGGTCTCGCCGATGGCGATCGTATCGACCGATTGAGCGACCGCGCTCGCGCCGGTCGCCAAGGCTGCGATCAGCAGTATGGAGAGTCGCTTGAAAAAGATCATCACTGCCCCTTACACTAGCAGGACTTGCACGCTTACTATACTTGAAAACGCCGCCGGGGAAATGGCGTCCTTCTGACGCTTTCCGACCGCTGATCGACCTGAGTTGCGCTCATGCGTGATGCCTTGGAACTGCTGCTGCTGCCCAAACCGCCCTACGACTTTGCGCTGACCGCCCGCGCCGCGCGCTATTACTCGGTGCTGGGCCGGGCGCTTGAGCAGGATGGTTCCGTGGTATACCGGCGCGCGTTGCGCTGCGGGGCTGCGATCGCTCTCGTTGAACTGATGAGCGTGGGCACGATCGAGCAGCCGCGCGTGCTGGCGCATGTGCTGACCTCAGCGGGAGCGGTCGACCAGGCAGCGCTGACGCGCCAGCTTGAACGGCTGCTCAACCTGGACAGCGATCGGGCCCCGTTCTACGCCGCCGCCGCCGACCCGGCGCTGCGCGCCACGATCGAGCGACTGTACGGGCTGAGCGCGTTTCAGGCCGGGTCGCTGTTCGAGGCGCTGGCGATCACGATGATCGAGCAGCAGATCGCGCTGCGGATGGCGCAGCAGGCCGAACGCTGGCTGATCGAACAGCTGGGAGAATCGCTCAGCTATGAGGGCGAGACCTACGCGGTTTTCCCGGCGCCGGAACGCATCGCCGCGCTGACGGTGGACGATCTGCGGCCGCTTAAGATCACCTTTCAGCGCATGGCCCGTTTGATCGCGCTGGCGCAGAGCGCGGCTTCTGGCAGCCTTGATCTGGAGGAAATTCGCGCCTTACCGCTCGACGAAGCGTATGCTGCCGTACGCGCCATCCCCGGCGTCGGCCATTGGACGGCAGCGTGGGCGCTGCTGCGCGCCTGCGGGCACTATCTGTATTTTGGCAGCGCCGATGTCGCGCTGCGCGCGGCCGTCAACGCCTATCACTTTGGCGCGGAGGGGCGCGCAGCGGCTCTCGCCGTCGATGAGCTCTTCGCGCGATATCGCCCGCACGATGGCATCGCCGCTTACTATACCTTGATGCGCTGGGCCTTTGATCGCTACCCGGCCTGACGTTCAATGCGCGTTGGGTATAATAGCGCAAGGTCTATCGTGAAAGGATATCCTTATGAGCCAGCCGCCGCAGCGCCAAGTGCGGCTTGAACTGCCCGCTAATTTGAACGCCGCGTATTCCAATGCCGTGATCATCAGCCAAACCCCGGCCGAAATCGTGTTCGACTTCATTCAAATCATGCCCAATGATCCGCGGGCGCGCGTGCAGTCGCGCGTCGTCATGACGCCGACCAGCGCCAAGAGCCTGCTGCGCGCCCTCGAACAAAACCTGGCGCGCTACGAGGAAAAGCACGGCGAGATCATCGTGCCGCCGCAGCCGACTTCGCTGGCCGATCAACTCTTTGGTGGAATTCGCCCGGAGGACAATCCTCCCAGCAGCAAACCTGAAGACGAGACCCCGTAATGAACGGGCTCGAGCCGATCACCGAAGCGATCCGCGTCGATTTCACCGACAAGACGGCCGCGCGCGATGCCGCCATCGGGCGCTCGCGCGAGCTGATCCGCCACTGCGCTGAAGCGATCCGCGCGACCCACCGCCGCGAGTGGGAGGGAGCGGCCGCCAAACTGGCGGTCGCACAGGCCAGCGCCGGTGAACTGCGCGCCGTCGTTGAAGGCTATGCTGACCTCTACTACAGCGGTTATCTACAAGACGCGCTGAAAGAGCTGGCTGAAGCGTTCATCACCTACGCGATCGTGCGCGCCGAGCCGCTGCCGACGCCAAAGGCGCTCGACGTCCCCAGCGCAGCCTATCTCAACGGGCTGGCCGAAGCCGCTACCGAACTGCGCCGCTTCATCCTCGATATTTTGCGCCGGGAAGATGCTGGCGAGCCAGCCGCCTTGGCTGAAGCTGAGCGCCTTTTGGGGTGGATGGATGCCATCTATGACGAGTTGGTGACGTTCGATTTCCCTGATGTCATCACCGGCGACCTGCGCCGGCGTACCGACGTCGTACGCGGTGTGCTCGAACGGACGCGCGGCGACATGACCACCACGCTCCAGCAGTATCGCCTGCACGCCGCGCTGCGCCGCGTCGAGCTGCGCTTTGACGGCAGCTGAGTTTGGAAACGGCGGCCGCTTGCTTGACGAATTAGAACGTTGGTGCTACGCTAAGCGAGGAAGCGTTGGAAATGGGTTAGGACGTGGCGCGTGTCGCTGGAATTTGTCAAGGTCGTTGAGCAGGTGCAGACGATGGGGCGCTATCTCGGTCATCGCAGCCAAAGCCAAGCTGACCGGATGGCGCTGGCGCTCGAGCGCTTTTACGCGCTGACCGACCTTGAACCGGTGCGCGAGCGGATCGCGCTGGTGCGCGCAAGCGGCGTCAGCGGCTACCGCGGCGCGACAGCCGCCCCGCCCCCATGCGACGAGGTCTTGTGCGGGGTCGGGCCGGCCCCGCCGCCACCCGCGCAGGCGACCATCCTCGCCGTGGATGGATCACAGGTCTATCCTGACCAACATGCAGCAGCGCTGTACTACCTGATCAACGTCGGTCTGTTTGTCTATTATCACGGCAGCGGGCACTTGCCCGACCAGATGACCCAGCCGGAACTGGCCTATAAGGATACGCTGCTGCTCGATCGTGATGGCCGTCTGATCACCAACCAGACCGTCAACGCTCGCCGGACGCTGGCCGAGATGCGCCTGCTGGCCGCAGCGGCTTGGGACCTGCGCGATGCGCCGCGGCCGCTGGTCGCGCTGCACGATGGCGGGCTGCTCAAATATTTCGGCGCAACCGATATTGCCGATGCGCAAGCGGTTGAGCAAGGTTACATGGAGACGCTGCAGCAGCTTCATGACAGCGCGGCTGTGCTGGCGGGTTACGGCGATGCGCCGCGCAGCAGCAGCGTGATCAGCCTGCTGCACCTGATGAGCCTGCCTGACGATCAGGTCAGTGAAACGAACTTAAAGACGAACGGCGCTTTGGAAGGCTTGACGGATGTGGCGCTGTTCGCCCATGTGCTTGAAGCTGGCCAACGGTCGGCGCTCATGGTGCAGAATTCGCCGCAAAACCGCGATTACAAGCGCCGCGGCGATGCGTTTGAGATCGCTTTTTTCTATGTCAACGTCGCGCCGGGGGGCCGGCCGACGATCGTCCGCATCGAGGTGCCGCTGTGGGTTGCGCGCGACCAGGCCGCCATCGACGCGCTGCATGCGCTGCTGGTGACGCAGTGCGCGATTCAGGGGCGCAAGCACTATCCTTACGCGCTCACCCGGGCTGATGAGCTGGCCTATGTGAGCAGCGCCGAAAAAGGCGAGCTTGACTCGCTGATCCGCATCGAGATGCTCAAAAATCAGATGCAGCCAGAGACCTCGAACAAGCTGCAAACCAAAGGGCTCGCGCGCGGCAGCCGGCGCCAGCATCGCCTAAGACGATGAGAGGGACGAGAAATGACGGTGAGGGAGCGAGGGTTGATCGTCGGGCGCGTGCTGCGCGCCAGCACCACGGGCTTCGACTGTGGGACGCGCGGCAGCCGCTTAGACGAACGCCATCAGTTCGGCGCCTTCGTCAAAGCGCCGCTGACGGACGACGGCAGCGGCTGGGCGATCGGGCTGATCCACACCATTCGCATCGACGATGACCCGCTGGCGCGCGAACTGGTGATGGCCGCCAGCGTGGATAACACGGCGCTGATCGACCAGCGCGAAAACCGCATGGTGCCGATCGAGATCGGCGTGATGAACGTCGGCTGTGCGTTCGATGGGCGGCTGCTGCAAAGCCTGCCCCCGCGCCCACCGATGAGCCTGTGCGAGGTGGAGGTGTGCAGCCTCGAAGAAGTCTACGCCTTCACGGCGCGCTGCGATTTTTTTCGCTTGGTGCTAAACGCCAAAGACGTGCCAAGCGATGAGCTGCTGGCCGCCGCGCTGCGCTACGCGGCCTGGGCTTATCCGGAAGGCGAACGATATGCGTTCATGGTGCGCTGCGGGCGCCACATCGCCGGGCTGCTCTCGCACGACCTGAAGCGGCTGGCCCACCTGCTGGCGATGATTAAGCCGTAAACGCCCCGATTTCATGCGTCTGCATCGGGTTCGGCCGTGGCGGTCGGCAGCGGGGTCGCAGCTGCTAGGCCCGCGTCGTTATAGACCGGCAGCAGCGCCAGCTGCGTATCGCTGATGTCGAACAGGCGCGCCAACCCCCAACCGACACCATCGCCATAGCTAACGTACAACCACTGCTGGTCAGCCGAGCGCGCGATCGGCGTCACTTCGCTGTTGAATTGAACGATAGTGGTCAGCGGCGCATCGAGACGCGGCGCATCGCGCAGGCGCGTGTTGAAGCGTGTGCGCACGAGATCGGCCGGCGGCAGCAGGCCGGCCCCGCTCGCATCGGGCACCAGCACGGGCAGCGTGTTCGGGTTTCCCTC
>DAOTYT010000327.1:0-2352 GCA_034434615.1 Anaerolineae bacterium
GCAGCATATCCATAAGATGCCTCTCCCTCTGTATCAGACTCTCCATGAGTTTACGTCTCTGCTAAGCACGTGTCAAAGCCTTTGGTGCATAGGCACTTCCTAGTCTGGTGTCACGTCCCGAACGCTGACCACATCGATATGTAAAGCACGTGCGCCTTAATGTATACTGGATTGTAGAACAAATACACCATCGGAGCCATCATGAACGACGATGGTCGCATCGTTAGCGGCTCGGCGCGCCGTGATGATCGAGACAACATCGCGCTGCGACCCAAGCGGCTTGACAGCATGGTTGGGCAAGACGCGCTGCGTGAAAACCTATCGGTCATCCTAGAGGCTGCCAAACTGCGCAAAGAGCCAATCGATCACATCCTTTTCTACGGCCCACCCGGTCTGGGCAAAACGTCCTTGGCTCACGTCATCGCCAATGAGATGGGTGCTAACATTCGCGTTACTGCTGGCCCATCTATAGAACGTGCTGGCGACTTGGCCGCCATCTTGACCCATCTGAAAAAAGGTGACATCCTCTTCATCGACGAAGTGCACCGCCTCGGCAAGGCGATTGAGGAAATTCTATACCCCGCTATGGAAGACTTCGTCCTCGACATCGTCATCGGCAAAGGCCCGGCAGCCAAGACCGTTCGGCTGAATCTGCCGCGCTTCACCGTCATTGGCGCCACAACGCAGTTGTCTCTGCTTGCTGGGCCGCTGCGTGATCGCTTCGGCGCGCGCTTCCGACTTGACTATTACTCACAGGAGGCAATGCAAACAATCATCACACGCGCTGCCGAAATGCTGTCCATACCGATCGAAGCGGCCGGCGCTGCTGAGATCGCACGCCGATCGAGAGGTACGCCGCGCATCGGCCTGCGCTTGCTGCGCCGTGTGCGCGACTACGCCCAGACGCGCGCCGATGGCGTCATTACTGAAAGCGTCACGCGGCAAGCGTTGGAGTTGATGGCAATCGATCACTTGGGCCTTGACGAAGTTGACCGCCGTATCCTCTCGACAATTATTGAAAAGTTCAACGGTGGCCCAGTCGGCCTTGAGACCATCGCGGCTGCTACAAGCGAAGACAAATCCACGATCATGGATGTCTACGAGCCCTATCTGCTGCAGCTCGGCTTCATCGACCGCACCCCGCGCGGACGTGTGGCGACTATTCACGCCTACCAGCACATGGGTCTGCCCTATCAACCTGCCAACAATCCAACATCGGATCAACCCAAACTGTTCTGAGACTTATGGATCTATCTCTGTTCGACTACGAGCTTCCAGAATCGTTCATCGCCCAGACGCCGCTTGAGCCGCGTGATGCCTCCAAACTCATGGTGATCGATCGCACCTCTGGTGAGATAACGCATCGCATCTTCCGCGACATTGAGTATGAGCTGACATCTAAGGACGTGCTCGTCGTCAACGACACTCGTGTCATCCCTGCGCGCATCTTCGCCAAGAAGCAGAATTCTGGCGGCCAAGTCGAGCTGCTGCTTCTGCAGCAGGTATCAGACACGGATTGGCTGGCGCTCGTGGGTGGCCGAGGTGCTGCTGTTGGGCGCCGCTTTCAGCTCCAGAACAGCGACGTAGAAGCCGAGGTCATCGAAGAGCGAGAAACATCCCAGCGCTTGCTGCGTTTTTCCCGCTCTATCAACGAGATTTTACCAACCCTGGGGCAGATGCCTCTCCCCCCCTACATTCATGAACGCCTAGAGGATTCAGAACGCTATCAGACAGTCTACAGTCGCAATCCTGGCTCGGCAGCCGCTCCGACTGCCGGCCTCCACTTCACTCCAGAGCTGTTGCTGCGCCTGCGGGAAAAAGGCGTTCAGTTAGCTTACTGCACTCTGCACGTTGGACTGGATACGTTCCAGCCTGTAAAAGTGGACAACGTGCTCGACCACAAAATACACAGTGAGTATGCGCGCCTTGACGCACACAACGCTCGCATCATCAATGAAGCTAAACTTGCAGGTGGTCGTGTTATCGCTGTAGGCACTACTTCGGCGCGCACTCTCGAAACGGCGGCCATCCTCAGCGCTGGCGGCGACCCAGCTCACCCTGACCAGACAACCGCGCATTGCCCCTGGCGACCAGTCGCTGAATTTGAGGCTTACACTCAGCTTTACATCTACCCCGGCTATCAATGGCGCGTCGTCGATGGTATGATCACAAACTTTCACCTACCGCGCTCATCGCTTCTGGTCATGCTCAGCGCCTTTCTTGGCCGTGAGAGACTGCTTCATGCCTATGAGGTGGCAAAAGCACATCAATATCGCTTCTTCTCGTTCGGTGACGCTATGTTCATTCGCTGATTATTGGGGTTGCCGGTTGACTTTGGCGCGATCCTCGATA
>DAOTYT010000328.1:0-11707 GCA_034434615.1 Anaerolineae bacterium
GTTATCACTGAATAGATTCTGAGTAGCATTTTACAAAAGGATTAACGACACCTCATCACAAATAGATGCCCCGGCCAAAGACTGGCGTGCAATCTGCGCGCAATTACGCTATAAACTGCGGTGTAGCGGGCGCCGCAGCGCGTTACTGTGAGGGACACCTAAAGAGGGCATCATGCCGAAGATCAGCTTCATCGGGGCTGGCAGCACCGTTTTTGCCAAAAATTTGCTGGGAGACATCCTCAGCTTTCCTGAGCTGGCTGAGGCGCATATTACTTTATTTGACATTGACGCTGAGCGCCTGCGCACCTCGGAGATCGTGGCGCAGCGCGTCGCCGAGGCGCTTGGCGCGCGCCCCGTCATCGAGGCGACGACCGACCGGCGGCGCGCCTTCGATGGCGCAGACTATGCCATCTGCATGATCCAGGTCGCCGGGTACCGCCCGGGCACGGTCACCGATTTCGAAGTGCCGAAACGCTATGGCCTGCGCCAGACAATCGCCGATACGCTTGGCATCGGCGGCATCATGCGCGGCCTGCGCACGATCCCGGTGCTGCTTGAGATGTGCCGCGATATGGAAGCGCTGTGCCCCGAGGTGACCTTCCTACAATATGTTAACCCGATGGCGATTAACTGCTGGGCGATCAACCGTGCGTCGTCGATCAAGACCATCGGCCTATGCCACAGCGTTCAAGGCACGGCCGAACAGCTCGCCCACGATATCGGTGTGCCGGTCGAGGCGATCAATTACGTCTGCGCTGGCATCAACCACATGGCCTTTTACCTGCGCTTTGAACGGGACGGTGAAGA
Organism: Anaerolineae bacterium; assembly: GCA_034434615.1. Lineage (GTDB taxonomy): Bacteria > Chloroflexota > Anaerolineae > Aggregatilineales > Phototrophicaceae > Flexifilum. The sequence goes on from DAOTYT010000328.1 coordinate 808, forward strand.
CCTCTATCCGCGCATCCGCCGCGTGATCGAGGAAGGCCGCGTGCCCGAATGGAACCGCGTGCGCTACGAGTTGTTCAGGCGCGTTGGGTATTTCGTCACCGAAAGCAGCGAACACTTCAGCGAATATGTGCCGTGGTTCATCAAGCGCGACCGGCCCGATCTGATCGAGCGCTTCAACATCCCGCTGGATGAATACATCGCGCGCTGTGAGAACCAGATCGCCGAGTGGGAAGGGCTGCGCGCCGAGCTGGAAGGCGGCGCCCCGATCGAGGTCAAGCGCAGCCATGAGTACGGCTCGCTCATCATTCACAGCCTAGAGACCGGCCAGCCGCGCGTGATCTACGGGAACGTGATGAATCACGGGTTGATCGACAACCTCCCGCAGGGCTGCTGCGTCGAAGTGCCGTGTTTGGTCGATAAAAACGGCATCCAACCGACGCGGATCGGCGCCTTGCCGCCGCAGCTCGCTGCGCTGATGCAGACCAATATCAATGTGCAGGCGCTCACCGTCGAGGCGGCGCTGACCGGCAGGCGCGAGCATATCTACCACGCCGCCATGCTCGACCCGCACACCGCCGCCGAGCTGAGCCTGGATGAGATCTGGTCACTGGTCGATGAGCTGATCGCCGCCCATGAGGGCTGGCTGCCCCAATTTCACTGACGCCACGCGCAGGAGGACTCGCCATGTTCGACCCGACCGAGCACCCGCACCGCCGCCTGAACCCGCTCACCGGAGAATGGGTGCTCGTCTCGCCGCACCGCATGAAGCGGCCGTGGCAGGGCCAGGTTGAACGGCTGCCGGATGATATTCGGCCGGCTTACGACCCGGCCTGCTATTTGTGTCCTGGCAACAAGCGCGCTGGCGGCCAGCACAACCCGGATTATGAAACAACGTTCGTCTTCACGAACGATTTCGCCGCCCTGCTGCCCGATACCCCAGGCGATACCGCCGAACTGAACGGCGCGCTGCTGACCGCGCAGCCGGTGCGCGGCACCTGCCGCGTGATCTGCTTCTCGCCGCGCCACGACTTAACGCTGGCTGAGATGACCCCGCCCGATATCCGCCGCGTGGTCGATCTATGGGCGGAACAGATCGTCGAGCTGGGCGCAACCTATCGCTGGGTGCAGGTGTTCGAAAACAAGGGCGAGGCGATGGGGGCTTCGAACCCTCACCCGCACGGCCAGATTTGGGCGAGTGATTTTCTGCCCAACCTGCCCGCGCGCGAACATCAGATGCAGCTCGCCTACTTTGAACAGCACGGCCGGCTGCTGCTGCTCGATTATGCGGCGCTGGAGTGGGAACGCGGCGAACGCATTGTCGTCGCCAATGACGACTGGCTGGTCGTCGTCCCATACTGGGCTGTTTGGCCGTTTGAGACGCTGCTGCTGCCGCGCCGCGCCGTCCAGCGGCTGCCCGATCTTGAGGCGAGCATGCGCGACTCGCTGGCCGATATTCTCAAGCGGCTGACGACGCGCTACGACAACCTGTTTGAGACATCATTCCCTTACTCGATGGGCTGGCATGGCGCGCCGACCGGTGGACTAGCGGGCGCCGAGGTGCGCGGCTGGCTGCTGCACGCGCATTTTCTGCCGCCCCTGCTGCGCTCGGCGACCGTCCGTAAATTCATGGTCGGCTTTGAGCTGCTGGCCGAAGCGCAGCGCGATCTGACGCCAGAGCAGGCGGCAGCGCGTTTACGCAACCTGCCAGATGTGCACTATAAAGCGGCAGTCTCATAATGCTGGGCAGGAGCTGACATGACCCTTGAGCAGCGCATCATCAGCGAGTTTGAACGGCATTTTGCCGAACCGCCCGCTTACATCGCGCGCGCGCCGGGCCGCGTTAACCTGATCGGTGAGCATACCGATTACAACGACGGCTTTGTGCTGCCGATGGCGATCGACCGGGCCGTCTGGATCGCGCTGCGCCCGCGCTCCGATGATTACGTGGTCGTCTATTCGCTCGATTTTTCGAGCGTCGCCGAGTTCTCTCCGGCTGAAATGGCCGGTATTTCGCAGCGCCACCCCGCTTGGGTTGAGTACCTCAAGGGCGTCGCCTGGTCGCTGCAAGAGGCGGGCTATTCCTTGAAGGGTTGGGAAGGCGTCGTGGCGGGCGATGTGCCCGTCGGCGCGGGTCTCTCATCGTCGGCGGCCATCGAGCTGGCGACGGCCCGCGCGTTCGCGGCGGTTTCCGGGTTCGCTTGGGACCCGGTCGAGATCGCCAAGATCTGCCAGCGCGCCGAAAACGAATGGGTTGGCGTCAAATCGGGCATCATGGATCAGATGATCTCCGGCGCCGGGGTGGCCGGGCGCGCCCTGCTGATCGACTGCCGCTGGCTCACGCATGAGGCGGTGCCGCTGCCCCCTGAGACGCTGGTCGTCATCCTTGATACCAGCACGCGCCGCGAACTGACCAGCTCAAAATACAACGAACGCTTCGAGCAGTGCCAGCAGGCAGCGGCTTTCTTCAATGCGCCGGCCCTGCGCGATGTGACGCCGGCGCAGCTTGAAGCCGTCGCCGATCTGCTCGATCCTGTGATCGCGCGGCGCGCGCGCCACGTCATCACGGAAAACGAACGCACGCTGGCGGCGGCGGCCGCATTGCGGGTTGGCGATGCCGCCGCTTTTGGCCGCTTGATGGATGAGAGCCATATCAGCATGCGCGATGATTTCGAAATCACGAACGATGCGCTCAACGCGATCGTCGAGATCGCGCGGCGGCAGCCAGGCTGTTATGGCGCGCGCATGACCGGAGGCGGTTTCGGCGGCTGTGCTGTGGCGCTCGTGCGGGCCGATGCCGCCGACGCATTCGGCCAGGCGACCGCTGCCGCTTATCGCGAGGCGACCGGCCTTGAAGCGGTGGTTTACGTCACCTCTGCTGCCGAAGGCGCCTCGCTGCGGGCTTTGTGATCCTGAGCGCTTCAATCGACCCTCAATGAAGACTCTTCGCGCAAATTTTACGGACGGAACAGGTAGGATGGCTTTACAATGAACGTAAGATCCTGACCTTCCTGCAAAGGCAACATGATGCATTCACAACGCTGGCTGGCAGTTTTCTTCCTTCTCTTCACGTTCGTGTTCATCCCGTCATCCATGCATGTGACTGCCGATCCCCTTCAGATGCAGCCATCGGCCTGTTCTGAAATGGCGCGCCAGGCGCTCATCTCGATTGGCACAGCTTGTGATGATCTCGACCGCAACAGTGCGTGTTATGGCTTCTTCAATGTGCTCGCTTCGTTCAACCAACCGGTAGCGCCCGATTTCTTCTCGCGCCCGAGCGATCGCGCCGAGGTCGGCACGCTTGCCAGCCTGCGCACGGCCGCCTTTGATATGGCGAGCAATCAATGGGGCGTGGCCGTCATGCGCATTCAGGCCAATATCCCAGAGACGCTGCCGGGGCAGGCCGTCACACTCGTCCTGCTCGGCGATGTGCAAATTGCCGATGCCTCTGACCCGGCGACGCAGACGCCCTTGCAGGCCTTCACGCTGTCGACCGGCATCGGCGCGCCGCAGTGCCGCGAGGTGCCGCCCTCCACGCTCACGATCCAGGCGCCGCGCGGCATCACCGTTGACTTGACGGTCAACGGCGCGGATATCCGCGTTGGGTCGACCGCCGTCATCCACACGACCGAAGACCGACGCATGGTCATCGGCATGCTCAGCGGGCGCGGTCACATGGGCGAGCGCAGCATCCCGCGCGGCTACAAGATGTCGTGCGAACTCGATGAAGACGGCATGTTCATCGAGGGGTCGTGGAGCGACGTCGAACCGTTCGAAGAGGATGACCTGCTGTTCTTCTCCGCTTTCGAGGACTGGGGTTGGGAGTTCCTCGATTATCCCTTCGATGCGCCCGATGAAGAGGAGCTGGCTTGGCTGCACGCCTTCGATCTCGATCTGCTGCTGGCCCTCGATCCTTACGCCTTTGATGCGCTGATCGACGCGCTGATCGAGTCGGGATTCAACGCCGATGTCATCGCCGGGTTAGCGGTCGATGATTTATTCCTGTTCCTGCTCGACCACCTCGATCTGCTCGATCCAGAGCTGGCAGATGCGTTCTGGGATGCGCTGTTCGACGAAGAGGGGGATTTTCTGCTGACCGATCTGCTGGGCGACGATTTCGATTGGGACTCGTTCGGCTGGGATGACGACTGGGACGCGAACTGGCAGGACGATGATGCGTTCCTCGACGACACTGACGACTACAACGGCGAAGACTGGGACTCCGATGTCGGCATCGACGACCTTGCCGACGATTGGCATGATGGCGGCGACGTTGGCATCGATGACCTGCCGGCAGACGATGAAGACTGGGATGATGGCAAATAACCGGTGACCGACCTCGAGCTGCTGCACCAACCACCCACTGAAGCGCAGGCGCGCCCGGCCCCGCTGCTGTTCATTCACGGCGCGTGGCACGGTGCTTGGTGCTGGCAAGAGGCGTTCCTGCCGCACTTCGCTGCTCATGGTTATGATTGTTACGCCCTCAGCCTGCGCGGCCACGGCGGCAGCCCAGGTCGTGAACGGCTGCGCTGGACGGGCATCGGCCGGCACACGCGCGATGTCGCAGCGATCATCGCCGAACTGCCAGCGGCGCCCATCCTCATTGCCCACTCGATGGGCGCCTTTGTGACGCAGAAAGTGCTTGAGACGCACACCCTGCCGGGGGCCGTCCTGCTCGCGCCGATCCCGCACACTGGGTCTTTGCGCTTTGCGCTGCGCGTCTTGCGCAAAGACCCGGCGGCCTTCCTCAGCGCCCTGCTGACGCTGCGCCTCTATCCGATCGTCGGCACGGCCGAGCGCGCCTCGCACTGGTTCCTGCATAATGTCCTGCCTGAAGCGCGGCGTGCGGCGCTGCACGCGCGCCTGCAGGACGAAGCATTCCGGATTTTCCTCGATACACTGCTGCTGGAGCTGCCGCGTCCCTCGCGCGTGCGCGCGCGCAAAACGCCGATCCTCGTGATCGCGGCCGGGGACGACCGCATTTTCTCGGTCGCCGAGCTGGCCGCCACGGCGCGCGTCTATGGGGCCGATTTCACTTTTCTGCCGAACGCCGCCCACAATTTAATGATCGAACCGGATTGGCCGCGCACTGCCGAGCTGATCTTGGACTGGCTGCGCTGTCGCGATCTATAGCAGCAGGCGCCCGCCGAGGAGCGCCAAGAGCAGCAAGACGATGCGGCGGAAAATGTCTGGTGAAACGTGCCGGGCGATCAGGCTGCCAGCCAGCCCGCCGAGGCCGATCGCCGGCAGCGCGGCGACCAGCCCGCGCAGCACGTCTGGCACGAGGTTGCCCGCCAGCGCATGGCCAGCGACCGTGATGCACGAGCTGACGATGAAGAACGCCTGTAGATTGGCGCGGAACTCATTGGGCGGCCAGCGCCGGCACGAGCCGTAAATGATGACCGGCGGCCCGCCGGTGTTAAACATGCCGCCGAGCAGGCCGCCAGCGAAACCAAACGGATAGGCCCAACGGGGATCGGCGATCGCGGGCAGACGAAAGTTGAGCAGGGCATAGAGCGCGTAACTCAACGTCACCAGCCCGAGGACGCGCAGCAGGATCGCCGAATCGACGCGGCCGAGCAGCAGCAGCCCGATCGGGATGCCAGCCACTGCGCCGACGATCAGCCGCAGCACGGCATGAGGGCGCAGCTCGCGGCGCAGCCGCAGCAGGATGGACGCCTGCAGCGCGATCGCCACTACCGCGACGAGCGGCACAGCCACCCGCAGTTCGATCAAAGTCGGCAGCAGCGCCATCGCGATCAGCCCAAAGCCGAACCCGCTCACTGTTTGTACGAATGCAGCGAAAAAGGCCACCAGAGCGATCGCGATGAGAGGCATATAGGGCGCGCTCCCGGCGCAGCGGCCAGTTTAAGTGCCGCCCCCCTCTACGGATGTGCGCAGCGCGCCGTTGACCGCGGCCGTCGTCAAACGGCCGTCCGTCAACGATTCGACGTAAATGCACAGCTCCCACGGGATGGCGACGTCGTCGACCGTAACAGGCGCATCGCTCAACGTGATTTCAGCATTACGGACGATCGCGAACGGCGTCGCCTCGTCGCGTTCGCCCATGACCAGCTGGGCGGCGGCGCAAATGGTATCGGCGATACCGCGCTGGGTGACCTGCATCGGGTTGCCGAACAAATCCGCCTTGCCGCGCTCGTCTTGCAGAGGTTGAAAGCCGGCCGCCGCCAGCGCGACGCCGGTCGTGCCCCACCGGCCGGGCATCAGCCAACTGTCGGTCAGGATCACGCCGGCGCGCACGCCATACACCTCGCGCACATGCCGGCACAGGGCGGCGGCCGTCTCAAACGGCTTTTCCGGAAAAGGCACAACGTGCCCCGCTGGCACGTTCGAGCGGTCAAGCCCGGCATTGGGCGAGATGATGCCATCCTTATGGGTGAGCAGGAAGCCTTGAATGCCGCCGAAAATATGATCGGCCTCTTGCAGCACTAACTGGGCCATACGTGGATTCATGTTGTAACGATGGGCGAGCGCCTCGGCTTCGGCGCTCACGGCGATCGACTCCAGCTTGGCGATGCGCCCTTCGGCGATGGCAGCGTATTTGCTGGAGACGGCCAGCACATCGCCTTCGGCCAGCGTTTGGCCGCTGGCACGAAGGCAGTCATCGAGCGTGGCGAAGAGATCAAAGGCCTCCCGCTGCACGGGCGCCTCGATCGGGATGACGATCAAGGGTTTTCGAGGCATGATTAGCTTTCAGTGTCTCCGATCGGTGAAGCCGCTTGTTTCGAGCGCGCTTCCTGTTCCACCTGCATGCGATATTCGCGCAGCCGCGCGTCGATATCAGCGCGAGCGAGCTGCACCGTGGCATCTTTCTCGGTGAGCAGCTCTTTGGGGACCGGGATGCGCTTGCTGACCAAATAATCGACCAGCGCCTGGCTGAACGAGCGCACCGATGCCTCTTCACCATACTGGGCCATAACTTCGCGCAAATGATCGACCAACCACAGGTACAAGTCGCCCTCGGTGCGGCGCGGCACATGCTTGAGGATATCGTACTTGCGGATGAGCGTCACTGCCGGGCGGTAGACATTATCATACCAATCGGCGGCCGCTTCTTGCAGGGTGACGTCTTTGCCGCTTGCCCGCATGACGGCCATATGCAGGTAGATGTGCCCGAGCAGGTCTTCATAGCGCGAAGGTTCGGTCAGCGTGATCGACTGGTGGTGCGGGCGCGTGAAATTGAGACGCGTCACCTCTAAGAAGCGGGCGTAAGCGGCTGCCGCATCCAGTTCCTCGTCGCTCATGCCGGGGTGAATGTAGATCGACGTCGGCAGCTCGGTCACGTGGGCCTGAATGGTCTTCGCGCCCAGCCGCCGCGCCACCGAAACGCGATGGTTGCCATCGCGCACGAAGTACGCATCGCCGACCTTATACAGCTCGATCGGCGGCAGGCCGGTCATCCCATTAGCCTGCGCGTAAATGCGGCTCCAGCGTTCTTGCATCGTATTGCGTTTGGGCAGGAAGCTGCTGGTGAATTCGCGATAGCGGCCCACGCTGCCGACGATCTTATCGAGCGGCACATCTTGCAGGCCTTTATAGTCCTCCTCGCGCAAACGCAGGCGAGCGCGGATCTCCTCGAAACTGAGCAGTTCAGCCGGCTTGCCGCGCAGCAGGCCGGCCAGTTCCTCTAAAAATGCGCGAAAGCGAGCGCTTTGAAACGCGCTCACCCCCTCGAGAAAATTCAAGTCATTGTAGCTATCCGGCATCGCGTTCGTACCTCCGTTCGCTTTTGCCGATGGCGCAGAACCCCTACACCCATCTTAATCACTAAAATGGGTGCCGCACTGCGCATCTTCCACAATGATTGTACACCAGCGCTTGGTTATCGTTGCGTTGCAGTTGGTCTTATACTCAGCGACAGGTCTGGCGCGCGTCTGGTACACTAGCGTTGAACGGGAACCGCTGCTAGCTCATGATCTCTGTGGAGTAAACTGTGACGTACATTGTGGTGACGAATGACGACGGGGTGCAGGCGCCGGGCGTGCTGGCGCTGGCGACCGCCATGCGCGCTTTGGGCGAGGTGCGCGTGATCGCGCCGTCCGTCAATCAAAGTTCGAGCGGACACAAAAAAACGCTGTTTCAAGACATCCCAACCAATGAAGTGACGCTGGCTGATGGCTCGACGGCCATCTCGGTCGGCGGATCGCCTGCCGACTGCATCGGCCTGGCCGCGCTCGGGCTGCTGCCGTGGCCGCCGGCGATCGTCGTCTCTGGGATCAACCGCGGCGCCAATCTTGGGCAGGATATCACCTACAGCGGCACCGTGACGGCCGCGCTGGAGGCCGTCATCCATGGGGTGCCGGCGGTCGCGGTCTCGCTCGATAATCGCAGCGCCGATGCGGTTGAAGACTATGCCGAAGCGGCGCGCATCGCTGTGAGGGTGGTGCAGCGCACGCTGGAGAAGATGCTGCCCCCGCTGACGGTCCTCAACCTAAATGTACCGGCGCAGGCGCGCGTGGCCGGGCTGCGCCTGACGCGGCAGGGCATCCGCATCTATCAGGACGAGCTGGAAAAGGTCAACGGCGCTTATCGCGTGGTTGGGCCAGAGCCGACTGGCAACCTCGATGAGGAAGGCACCGATCTGTGGGCGGTTCATCGAGGCTATGCCAGCCTCACGCCCATTCATCTCGATATGACCGCGCACCGTTTCCTTGCCGACCTGGCGGCGTGGGATATCGAGCTGGACTAAGCTGAGGCCGGCCGCGCACTCGGTGGCGAATGTGCCCGCGCGGGCATCGATCGCGCTATACTCTGCGCGGGAGGGAAATGAAAAAACGCTATGATCGACTCGCTGCGCCAGCGCCTGCACGACCTAATCGCCGTTCCCGGCCTCGCCGGCCATGAAGATCCGATCATCCGCCGCATGGCGACGACGCTGGCGGCCACGGCGCGCGACGTCGAGATCGATAGGCTCGGCAACGTCATTGCGCGTTACGGCGCTGGTTCGCCGCGCATCGCCGTGCTGGCGCACCTCGACACGGTCGGGTTGTTGGTGCAGCGCGTCCATCGCGATGGTTCGCTTGGCGTCGTGCCGGTTGGCGGCGTCAATCTGAAGGCGCTGCCCGGCTCGGCGGTGCGCTTGCACACAGCCAGCGGCGAGCGTCCCGGGCTGATCGGCGTCCGTTCGCAGCACCTGGCGCGCCCGGGCGATTTGAACAGCACGGCCGATGATATTTACATCGATGTGGGTGCGGCCCCTGTCGAGATCGCAACCCCGGTCACCTATGCACCGCAGGCGCTCGATCTCGGCGAGCGCTTCAGCGCGCCCTATCTTGATAACCGCGCCGGCTGCGCAGTCCTGCTGGAATTGGCCGAACGCCTGCTGGATATGCCGGGAGAGGTCATCCTGATCGGCACGGTGCAGGAAGAGACCACCTGCGCCGGCGCGCATTTGGCGCTGGCGGCGGCCCAGCCCGACGCAGCGCTGTTCGTCGATGGCACGGTGAGCTACGACACGCCGGATACAGCCGGGCGCGGCACCGTCACTTTGGGAGGCGGCCCGGTGCTGACGGCTTTCCTGTATGTGAGCGGCCTGAACGGCTGGCACGCGCACCCGGCGCTGCGCGATCATTTAAAGGACAGCGCGCGCGCGGCGGGCCTCGCCTTTCAGCAGGATGCCGTCCACGGGCTGATGAGCGATGCGCGCGCCGCGGTCTGGTCGGGCATACCCAGCGCCGTGATCGGGCTGCCGCTGCGTGGCAAACACGGCCCGCTGGAGACCGTCGACCTGCGCGACGCGGCGGCCGCGGTGACTCTGCTGCTGACGGCGCTCAAGCGCCCACTGCCCGATCTGGCTCGAGGATGAGAGGAAATTAAGCATGCTGAACGAACTGTGGCGGGCTGCGCCTGCCCTCAAAACAGCGTTCGCCGATGAGCAGCTCGTGCTGGCCGAGAGCTGGCAGTGGCGCGCGCTGGCGCAGTTGATGCGCGCCCACGCGCCTTCAGGCGGGGCTGGGCTGCCAGGCGGCATCGCCGACGATATCGATGCGCTCGTCACCGGCATTGGCTTAGCCGACCGCTATCTGCCGCGCATCGGCTCGACGGGCAATGCTGGCATCTGGCTGGGCGCCGATAAACAGAACGTCGATCTCGTGATCGCCGCGCATATGGATCGACCGTCATTTCGCGTCAGCGAGATCGCCGGTGGTACGCTTTACCCGATCTGCGCCAACCGCTTCCCTGCTCAACGGCTGGAGACGCCGGGGAAGGCCCTGCGCTTTGAGCGGGAGCGGATGATCGTCGGCGCGCGCGGCATGATCGTGTCTGAGCGCGCTGATGGCACGGAGACGCTGCGATTTAGCATCTCGGAGGGCGAACTGCGCTGGCAAGATACGATCACCATCGAGGCCGAGCCAGTCCTGAACGACGGCGAAATTCGCGGCACAGGGCTGGATAATGCGCTTGGTGTGCTAGTGGCGTTGGGCGCGGCGGCGCTGCTGCGCGCGGCCGAGGATGATTTGATCGCGCGCAATCGCCGCCTGTTGATCGTCTTCACTGATCAGGAAGAGGGCAACCCCGCTGCGTTCTTCGGCCACGGCGCGGCGCGGCTGGCGCACGCCATCGAGCCGCCGACCGTCGGCGTGATCGTCGTCGATGCGCAGACCGCGCTTCCAGACGGCGCGATCGCGCTGGGAGCCGGCGCTGCGCATGGCACGATCTCCTCGTGGGGGCGCGGTTCGATCGTGCCGCCCAACGCCGTGGCGCTGGCGCTCGATTTGTCGGAAGCGATCAACCGAGCGCGGCCCGGGACTGTGCAGATCAACAACGGCTATATCTCGCGCAGCGACGATCTCGCACTGAGCCGCTGGACGCAGATCCTCGCGTTGATCGGCCCGCCGATGCGCGACGCGCACACCGCTTACGAAAGTGCGGCTTTGGCCGA
>DAOTYT010000329.1:0-3390 GCA_034434615.1 Anaerolineae bacterium
TCGAGCTGCACCTCGCGCAGGCCGAGGATATATGTGCGCGGCAAGCTGGCTGGCGTATAGCGGCGGCGGGTTTGCGGCCATAAGATCAGGCGGAAATTCGAGATCACAGCGTGAAGCGGCGGGACGGTGACCGTCCATCCGGAATACGTGAAACGGGCCAACCGCACATGATAAGTTCCTAGCGACCGCTCGCCATCTACCAACAAGTCAGCGTTCATCTGCATCGCCATCTCGCCTACGGGCACGCCTGCTGAGCATCGCACGATGCGCCAATAGTCATTGTTGTTACGCAATTGCCCTCATCCCCCGGCCCCTGCTCCCTGAGGGAGAGGGATTTAGAGTGAGGGACTGAAAATGCTGAACTGCGCAATGTCACTTAATTATATCCGCAGGTTTAACATTGACGACGCACGAACCGGCCGGTATGCTTCTTGTGGGGGTGATTGCGTCCCGGTGGGCGTCCCGGTCTTCAAAACCGGCGGCGGGCTGTAGAAGCAGGCCGCGGTGGGTTCGACTCCCATTCGCCCCCGCTTCCCCTCACAACTGCGCAGGTTCGAGCAGCGCGGCCCCCGCGCGAATGCCATCGACGCGGTACATGATGGCCAGATCGACATGGCTGCGCGTTTTGCGCGGCGTTTGCGCCTCGCAGATCACGTAATCGCTGAGCAGCGCATAGGTCGCTGGGCTGAGCATGATTTCCCCCCGATGCGCATTCTCCTGCAGCAATTTGCCGATCTCCATCGCCGACCCCAGCGCGGCAAACTCGCGCCGGTCGCTGCTGCCGACATTGCCGAGCACGGCCAGCCCGGTATGGATGCCGATGCCAAAGCGAAGCTGCTGGTCGGCCGGCATGGCAGCGTTCAGCACTTCGACCGCGGCGCGCAGGCGCACGGCCGCGCTCAACGCGCGCAGCGCATGATCGGCCTGCGGGTTAAGCTGGGTATTGAACAGCCCCGTCACTGCATCGCCAATATACTTATCGACCACCCCTTGATACGCGCCGATCGTGTCGCTGGCGACGCTCAGATACCGGTTGATGATCTCCATCAAGGCTTCCGGCTCCAGTTTTTCGCCAAAACTGGTGAAACCGCGCACATCGGCGCACAAAACGCTGATCTCGCGTTCCTGCCCTCCCAGCGCGGCGAGATCTTCCGAGCGGATGTTCTCAACCAGCGCCGGTGGCAGGTAACGACGCACCTGCGCGAGCTGCGCTTCTCGTTCGCGCTGATCGGTCAGATCGTCCAGCAGCAGCACGACCCCCTGAGCAGCAGGCGCACCGGCGGCTTCTTGCAGCGGCGTCAGCACGATCGACCAATGACGCCGGCTGGGAACCCGATCGTCGCGTAGGAACTCGGCATCGATTTGTTCGAGCGCGCCACTGCCGCGCACCCGAGCTATCGGCTCGACCAGCAGAGAACCGAGCGCCGGCAGGGCTAAATGCAGCGGCTGGCCGAGCACATCGGGGGCCGCCCGCCCGATGAGCTGTTCCGCCGCCGGGTTAAAAGCGGTGATGGCATCGTGCGCGTCGAGCGCGATCAGACCGCTGGCGATCGACGTGAAGATGTTATCCATCAGGTCGCGCATTTCGGTGATCTCGGCCAGCCGTGCCCGCGCGGCTTCGAACAGGCGCGCATTCTGAATGGCGACCGCGGCTTGGTCGGCAAAGGCGCGCAGCAGGTTCATTTCATGTTCCCGAAACAAACCGACCATGGCGCGGTTATCGCAGTAAACGACTCCGATGGTCGCTTCGGCCACCGTCAGCGGCACGGCGAGGATGCTGCGCAGTTGAAACCCAACGATGCTGTCATGCCCGCGGTAGCGCGGGTCGTTTCCAGCATTATCCGTCAGCACAGGCTGGCCGGTCGTCGCCACTTCATTGACGATCGTGTTGCTGATGATGAAATCACTGCGGCTGAGCTGTTCGCGGTCGATGCCGCGCGCGGTGCGAAATTCCAGCGCGCCGGTCGCCTGATCGCGCAGCATGATATACCCGCGCTCGGCGCCAGTGAGCTGGATGACGGTATCCATCACTTGTTCAAGCACCCGGTCGACATCGAGCGTCGAGGTGATCAGCGCCGTGGTGCGCGCCAGCGCTCGCAGTTGGCGCAGTTCGAGCTGTCGTTCGGGCAGCCCATTGAGCAGCGCCTCCAGACGCAGCGCTGCCAGCTGCGCGGTCTCCAACGCATTAGGCGGCAAATTCATGCCGCGCGGGCGCAGCGCCTCTTTTTGTGCCTGGAGCGCGTTGACCAGCGCCTGCGCCGTGCGCGTTAGCTCGCGCAGGCGCTCGTGCGCCGAGCGTTCGACGGCGGCATCCAGGCGCGGTAGTTGGGTCGTCGGTTCAGACACGCGCCACCTCATATAATCGGGTGACCTGCTGGCGGCCGCGCGCCTGCAGCGGCTCGCGTTCAGTCCAACGCAGCCGCGCCAGCGCCTCTGCGGGGGCAGTTGCCTGCACATGCCGCAGCGTGGCCTCGCTCACCAGCAGCTCTCCCGGCCGTGTGTATTCCTGAATTCGTTTGGTCAGGTTGATCGTATCGCCGATAGCGGTGAAGTTGCGCCGGCTGAGCCCGCCCACATTCCCGAGCGTCGCCGTGCCAGTGTGGATTCCAACGCTGCACTGCTGGCCAGCGTGATCTTCGCCGAGCCGCTGATGCAGCAGGGCGAATGCATCGCACAGGTCAAGCGCCATCTGCACGGCGCGCAGGGCATGGTGCGGCATGGGGTTCAATTGTGTGTTGAACAATACCATGATCTCGTTACCCATGTACTTGTCGATCACGCCCTGGGCCTGATGGATGACGGCAGTCGCCGTCTCCAGGTAGATATTCAACAGCGCCATCATCTGGGCTGGCCGCAGCCCAGGCGGAAATGCATCATAGCGACAGGCGTAAATGAAGGCACAGGTGACCTCGCGCCTTTCGCCGCCCATCGCTAGATCAGCGATGGTATGGATCTGGTCGACCATACCGGGCGGCAGGTAACGCCGAACCAGATCGAGCGTTTCCTCGCGTTCGCGCTGCGCGGTCAAGTCATCGATCACCATCGCCACGCCCTGCGTCTCACGCGAGCCACTTCGAAGCGGGCTGAGCTTGAGGGTAAGCACAACGCGCCCGCGCCCCTCGATCAGTGGCTGCGCCTCGATAGCGATGCGCTCACCGGTTTCGCGCACCTGCCGCGCCTGCGCTTCTAGATCAGCGCGCAAGCGCGGCGCCAGCGCGGCCAACGGCTGGCCGACTGCTTGGTCGGCCGGCAGGGCCAAAATGCGCTCCGCCGCGCGGTTGAAAGTCGCCACCCGATCGGCCGCGCCGGTCGTCACGACGCCGCTGCCGATCGAAGCGAAAACATTTTCAAGCAGCTCTTTCACGCGGGTGATCTCGGCCAGCGTCGCGC
>DAOTYT010000330.1:0-3942 GCA_034434615.1 Anaerolineae bacterium
AGGATGCTGTGTTATCGGCAGTGTGACAACGCTCGAAGAATGGCTGTGCTTGACAGCCCGAAACAGTACCGATATGCTGAGCGCAAAGAGGCATGAAGGCGAGAAACGCTTGGTGAACGAAACGGGGTACTGGCTTGGCTTCAGCCTTGTCCCAGAAATTGGCCCGAAGCGGTTCGCGCTGCTCCATCGAGCATTTGGGTCTGCGTCTGCTGCGTGGGGGGCAGCCGAGCATGAGTTGCGGAAAGCGGGGTTAGAACCAGCCCCGCTGCGCAGCCTGCTTCAGTGGCGCGAGAGGATCGATCTTGAGGCAGAGTGGCGAAAGGTAGAGCAAGCCAATGCGAGGCTGATCACGCTGGCACACGACGAGTATCCGCCTCTGCTTAAAGTGCTCCCCGATGCGCCGCCCGTGCTTTATGTTCGTGGCACGCTGCGACCGGATGATGACCGCGCGCTCGCAATCGTCGGAACACGCAAAGCATCGACCTACGGACGCGATGCGGCGCGCTTGTTCGCTTGTGATCTGGCACGGCAAGGAATCACAATTATCAGTGGCCTGGCCCAGGGCATCGATGCAGCGGCGCATCGCGGCGCGCTCGAGGCTGGAGGGAGGACGATGGCGGTCCTCGGATGTGGGATCGACCTCGTCTACCCTCACGAGCACAAAGAGCTGGCAGCGCAGATCGCCAGCCGCGGCGCCCTGATCAGCGAGTTTCCTATCGGCGCTAAACCGGAGGCGCGCAACTTTCCACGCCGCAACCGCGTGATCAGCGGCATGGCGCTTGGCGTGTTAGTCGTGGAAGCGCCGGATCACAGCGGCGCGTTGATCACTGCATCAACCGCCGCTGAACAAGGGCGCGAAGTGTTCGCAGTGCCTGGCAACATCTTCAATGCGGCCAGCTCTGGCACCAACCGCTTAATCCAAGACGGCGCAAAACCTGTCTTGAGCGCGAACGACATCCTGGACGAACTTCAGATCGCCTATCGCAATTTACACGTCCAACGAACAACCGCTCAGATTGCGCCAACTACGGAGATCGAAACAGATTTATTGAAATTTTTGAGCCTTGAACCTATGCACATTGATGAACTGGTACGTCTTAGCGGGTTTCCCATCAATATGGTGACAAGCACCCTGACCCTACTTGAGTTAAAGGGGCTGGCGCGTTCAGTGGGGCCGATGCAGTACAGCCTTGAAGTCACGCGCTGAGAGACCCACATAGAGATTGGATTGCTAACGATGGAACACTATTACGCCATGATCATGGCAGGCGGCGGCGGCACGCGCTTATGGCCTATGAGCCGCAACGACACCCCCAAGCAGCTCCTGCCGCTAATCGAAGAACAATCGATGTTCCGCAGCAGCATCGAACGGCTGATGCCGCTGTTTCCGCCGGAACGAATTTATGTCGTTGCAGGACGCCGATACATGGCAGCGCTGCGCAAGAACGCGCCTGAAATACCAGCGCGCAACTTCATCGCCGAACCGTATGGCAAAGACAATGGCCCGGCTGCAGCGCTTGGCATCAGCGTCATCATGAAGCGCGACCCTGAAGCCGTGATCGCTTATCTGACGGCCGATCACCATATCGCCTATAAAGAACTGTTTCGAAATGTCCTGAAAGTCGCTGGAGAGCTGGCGCGGCAGGATCAAATCGTTACGCTTGGCATCTCGCCATCGCTGCCGTCAACGGCGTTCGGCTATATACGCCGCGGTGAACTGCTGCACGAGATCGAAGGGTTCCGCGTTTACCGGTCGCTTGGTTTTACTGAAAAACCCGATATCACCAACGCAGTGCGGTTCATTCGCTCTGGCGAATACAGTTGGAACTCTGGCATGTTTATCTGGAGCGCCAAGCGCGCTATGCGCGAGTTTGAACGCCAGCAGCCCGCCATCCACGGTTTGATGATGGCACTAGAGCCGGCTATTGACGAGCCAGATTACGAGCACACCCTCGATGAAATCTGGGAGCAAATGCCGAGAATTTCACTCGACTATGCGGTGATGGAAGGCGCCGAAGACATGGCCGTCATTCCGGTCGATATCGGCTGGAGCGACGTGGGCAGTTGGGATGCCTTGTTCGATGTCCTCAACCTCGACGACGCGGGCAACGGCTTCAAAGGCAGCGCGCCCGACCGCATTGTGGTTGACACGAAGAACACGCTGGTTTACAGTGACAGATTGATCGTCACCGTCGGTATCGAAAACTTGGTTATCGTTGATACCAAAGATGTGCTGATGATCTGCCATCGCGATCGCACGCAGGACATTAAGCAGGTCGTCAACATCTTGCGTGCCCGCAATGGCGAAACCTATCTCTAAGATCGAGTTTTAAGGTCAAGGATGAGCGATATTCAGGCGTACTGCGTCAAATGCAAGACCAGCCGCGCAATGCTCGATGCGCAGCCAACATTCACCAGCAACGGCGCGCCGGGCACGCGCGGCAAATGCGCTGTGTGTGGCACCACGCTGTTCCGGATGGGGGCCACCCCTGCCCATAAAGGTCTCCCGCGGCCAGCCATCACAACTTCTGCGAAGACAACAAATAAAAAACTGGCCACAAAAACGACCAAAAGCACTAAGCGCGCTTCGACCAAGAAGGTCACATCTCAGCGCCGAGCCAGCTCGAAGACAAACACTCCATCAGCGAAGAACGCTGGCGGCAAAAAAATCGGCAAACTGGTGATCGTCGAATCGCCAGCCAAAGCTCGCAGTGTAAGCCATTTTCTCGGCAAAAACTACACCGTAAAAGCGTCTAAAGGTCATGTGCGCGATTTGTTGGTCTCGCAGCTGTCCGTCGATGTGGAGAACAACTTTGAGCCGAAATATCGCGTCCTTAACGATAAGCGTGACGTCGTCAAGGAGTTAAAAGCCGCCGTCAGCAATGCCAGCGAGGTTTATCTAGCCACCGACCCCGATCGCGAAGGCGAAGCGATCGCATGGCATCTGATCGCCGCGACCGACATGAAGGATATCCCAGTTAAACGGGTAGTCTTCCACGAGATCACAGAGCGAGCGGTGCAAGAAGCTTTTGATCATCCGCGCGACCTCAACCTGAGCTTGGTCAATGCTCAGCAGGCGCGGCGCATCCTTGACCGATTGGTAGGCTACAACATCACTGAACTGCTGTGGGACAAAGTGCGCAATCGGCTTTCCGCTGGTCGGGTGCAAAGCATTGCTGTGCGCTTAATCGTCGATCGCGAGCGCGAAATTGAGGCCTTCGTGCCCAAGGAATACTGGACGCTCGATGCCAAACTGCAAAAGCAGACGCGTAACGGTCGAAATCAGCAGCCCTTTCTGGCGCGGCTGATGAAGATCGGGGATGATGAGGTAGAGTTTGGCAGCGAAGGCGACGTCAACCCGCATCTTGACGTGCTGCGCCGCAGCCAGTATGTCGTCGCTGATGTCAAATATGGCGAGCGCATCAGGAAGCCATCGGCTCCCTTTACGACCAGCACCCTTCAGCAAGAGGCTTCGCGGCGGTTAGGCTTCAACGCTCGCCGCACGATGAGCGTCGCGCAGCAGCTCTACGAAGGCATCGAACTCAAAGGCGAAGGCTCCGTCGGCTTAATCACCTATATGCGCACTGACAGCCTCACCGTGTCTCCTCAGG
Source organism: Anaerolineae bacterium (assembly GCA_034434615.1). Taxonomy (GTDB): domain Bacteria; phylum Chloroflexota; class Anaerolineae; order Aggregatilineales; family Phototrophicaceae; genus Flexifilum. The sequence goes on from DAOTYT010000330.1 coordinate 3,612, forward strand.
CGCAGGCGGAAGCACGAGAATTCATCAGTCAGCGTTATGGCTCGGAATTTTTACCCGCCAAAGCGCCAACCTATAAAACCAAAGCGAAAGGCGCACAAGAAGCGCACGAGGCGATTCGACCAACCCGTGTGGTGCGCGAACCAGACCAGATCAAAGCTGTGCTGACCAGCGACCAGTACCGGCTATACACGTTGATCTGGCAGCGCTTCCTCGCCAGTCAAATGGTGCATGCCATCTACAATACGCTGCGGGTAGATATAGAAGCGGGGCCGGCAAACACCAGCCCCTCTTACCTGTTTCGCGTTTCTGGCAGCACGATCAAATTTATGGG
>DAOTYT010000331.1:0-8851 GCA_034434615.1 Anaerolineae bacterium
GGTTTGAGCTTTAAAGTCGTCGATGAAGTGCGCGAGTCGGTTCGCATCGGGGAAGGGATGGCGGAGCTGAATGTGCTGCGGCCCGCAGCGATGGATCGCGCGGCACGTGTTGCGCAGATCTATGCTGCTTTTTGCAAAACAGCGGGCATCACCGATATCGTAGCCGTTGCCACCAGCGCGATCCGTGATGCCCGCAACCAAGCCCGTTTTCTCGAACGCATTGCCCGTGAGAGCGGCATCGAGCCGCGCGTGCTTTCTGGCGAGGAAGAGGCGTATTACGCTTATCTCGCCGCCGTCAACAGCACCACGTTGGAGAATGGCATCGTGCTCGATCTAGGGGGTGGCTCACTGGAAATTGTGCGGGTGGAAGGGCGCAGGCCCACGCGCTCGGTCAGTTTTCCACTTGGGGCCGTGCGCATGACGGAGGGTTACCTGCATTCCGATCCGGTCACTGCCAAGGAGCTGAACAAGCTCACCAGCGCAGTTCGCGAAACCTTCAAATCGCTCGAGTGGCTGCGCGCTGAGGACGACTTCAGTTTGATCGGCGAGGGCGGTACGCTGAGGCAGATCGCGCGGCTGGCACAGAAGCGGCTGAACTATCCGCTCGATATCTTACATGGCTACACCGTGCCGATCGGCCAAATCAGCAGCATTAAGGATGAGCTGGCCAAATTGAGCGTCAGCGCCCGCCGGCGGCTGTTGGGTATGAAGATCGATCGCGCCGATATTTCGCTGGCCGGCGCGGTGGTAGTACACGAAGCGATGCGAACAGCCGGGTTTGACGCGATCACGATCTGCTCACAGGGGCTGCGCGAGGGGCTGTTCTACGAACGATTCCTCTCTGAAGATGACGGAAATGGCAGGCCGGTCGACCACAGCGCGCCGCCGATGTTTGCCGATGTGCGCCGTGCGTCGGTGTTAAACCTGTGTCATCTCTACCGCTTTCAAGAACAGCACGCACAGCATATCGCCCGGCTCACCCTGTCCATGTTTGACCAACTGCCAGCCGAACTGCACGACTGCGGGCCGGTCGAGCGCGAGCTGCTGTGGGCAGCTTCCATGGTGCATGATATCGGCGTCACCGTCGATTATCACGACCACCATAAACATGGCAGCTACCTGGTGCTCAATGCTGGGCTGCCCGGCTTCTCGCATCGCGAGATCGCCTTGATCGCGCTGCTGGTGCGCTACCACCGCAAAGGCCGGCCAACACCCGATGAGCTGGCGAGCGTGCTCGACCCCGGCGATGATCGTCGTCTCGTGCAGTTGTGCGCCTTGCTGCGCTTGGCCGAACAGATCGACCGAGCGCGCGATGGGACGGTTCACGATGTCGAGCTAACCGTCAGTGGGGGGCGGGCGCGCATGGCGCTGCTCTATCGCGGCGATGAGCAGGTCGCGCTGTGGGCGGTCGAACATCACCGCGAGATTTTTGAGCAGGCATTCGGCGTTGAGCTGGAGTTCATCCCGGTGCCCGATGAGGATGAGGTGTGAACGATTACAGCGAGCTGGAGATCAAAGTCTACGTGACCGATTTAGCCGCTGTCGAGCAGCGGCTGCTCGATGCCGGCGCACGGCTTAAAATGCCGCGGACTCATGAACGCAACCTGCGTTACGATGCCGCTGATGGCCGGCTGCGCGCTGCGCATGCCGTACTGCGCCTGCGCCAAGATGTGCGCAATCGGCTGACGTTCAAAGATGAAACGGGCGCGCTCGACTCTGAGACCGCTGTCGCTCGCCGGCGTTTCGAGGCTGAGGTTGAAGTGAGCGATTTTGAAGCCATGCACACCATCCTTGAAAAACTCGGCTTCACGCCGTTCATGACTTACGAAAAATATCGCACCGTCTACACCTTGCAGGGCGCCGAGATCGATCTCGACGAGATGCCTTACGGCAATTTCGTCGAGATCGAAGGCGATGAAGCGACGATCATCCGTCTGCTTGATCGGCTGGGGTTAGCGGATGCACCGCGGCTGGCGCCCGGCTACTCGGCGCTGTTCGAGTTCGTCAAGCACAACCTCGGCCTCGAGTTTCAGGACCTCACGTTCAAGAATTTCGCCGGCATTCATGTGCCGCTCTCGGCTTTTGAAGCGCATTAGTCACGCGAAATTCATAACGGACTTAATATTGCAGCTGGCCCCGCTTTGCGATTGAATTAACTGCTGATGTTACGCAGTTGACCTCATCCCCCGTTCCCTTCCTCCTCAGGGAGAAGGATTGAGGGTGAGGGGTGAAAAATGCCGAATTGCGCAGCGTCACTAACTTATAATTGGTACCTCCGAGGATGAATGATGGCCGCAACTCGTTTGCATGATGCAAAAAAGCGCTGGCGCGAAAATGTGGTGCGGGCGGCGCTGGAACGCGCGCCAGAACGAAAGGCTCAGTTTGCAACGTCATCTGGCATCTCGCTGGAGCCCATTTACACCCCAGATGAGGCGCCCGACCGCGACGACTATGAGACACTGCTCGGTTTTCCGGGCGAGTATCCGTTCACGCGCGGCATCCAGCCGACGATGTACCGCAGCCGCCTATGGACGATGCGCCAGTACGCCGGCTATGCCACGGCCGAGGAATCGAACGCGCGCTACCGCTTTTTGCTCAGCCAGGGGCAGAGCGGGCTGTCGGTCGCTTTCGACCTGCCGACCCAGATCGGCTATGACGCCGATGACCCGATGGCGCTGGGCGAAGTCGGCAAGGTTGGGGTGAGCATTAGCAGCATCCACGATATGGCGCGCCTGTTTGAGGGCATTCCGCTCGATCAGGTGTCGACGAGCATGACGATCAATGCGCCGGCTGCTGTGCTGCTGGCGATGTATATCGCCGTGGCGCGGCGCCAGGGCGTCGAGGAGCGTCTGCTGCGCGGGACCGTCCAAAACGATATCCTCAAGGAATACATCGCTCGCGGCACCTATATCTATCCTCCCGGCCCATCGATGCGGCTGATCACCGATCTGTTCGCCTACTGCAAAGCGAACGTGCCGCGCTGGAACACGATCAGCATCAGCGGCTATCACATCCGCGAGGCGGGCAGCACCGCAGTGCAGGAGGTCGCCTTCACGCTGGCCAACGGCATCGCCTATGTACAGGCGGCGCTCGCTGCTGGGCTGGATGTCGATGAGTTCGCACCGCAGCTTTCATTTTTCTTCAATGCGCATAACCAGTTCTTGGAAGAGGTCGCCAAGTTTCGGGCCGCCCGCCGCTTGTGGGCCCAGATCATGCGTGAGCGCTTCGGGGCGCGCAAGCCGGAAAGCTGGAAGCTGCGCTTCCACGCGCAGACCGGCGGCAGCACGCTGACGGCCCAGCAGCCGCACAACAACATCGTGCGCGTGGCGCTGCAAGCGCTGGCGGCTGTGCTGGGAGGCACACAGTCGCTGCACACCAACAGCATGGATGAAGCGCTCGCCTTGCCGACCGAGCAGGCAGTGCAGATCGCGCTCCGCACCCAGCAGATCATCGCCTATGAGACGGGCGTCGCCGATACCGTTGACCCGCTGGCTGGCAGCTATCTGATCGAGGTGCTTACCGACGAGATCGCTCGCCGCGCTGCCGAACAGATCGCTCATATTGACGCGATGGGAGGCGCGCTGGCCGCCATTGAGAACGGGTATATCAACAGCGAGATTCAGCAGGCGGCTTACGATTATCAGCGCGCTGTTGAACAAGGCGAAGCCGTGATCGTCGGCGTCAACCGCTTCACTGTTGAGGAGGACTCGCATTACGATATCCTGACCGTCGATCCAGCCATTGAGGCGGCACAATGCGAGCGGCTGGCGGCGCTGCGCGCATCTCGCGATAATGACCGCGTGGCCGACCTGCGTGCACATTTAGAAGCGGCCGCGCGCGGCCGCGATAACTTGATGCCGATCATCATCGCCTGCGTTGAAGGCGAGGTCACCCTTGGGGAGATCTGTCACACCCTGCGCGGGGTATTTGGCGAATATCGACCGCCCGCGCTGATCTAGCGCTGGCGCAAGCGCAGCGCAGCCGCGTGCCAGCCTAAGCCAACGGCGATCAGCCCCAGCCCGGCCAGCCAGATGACAGGTTCGACCCAAAAAGCGAGAAAGAGGCAGGCGGCCAGCCCGGCCCACGCCAGCCAGCGAGAAAAGAGGCGCTCATCACGCTTGAGCCGCAGCGCCGCCAGATTGGTGATGGCGTACTAGATGAGCACTGTAAATGCACTGAATGACCACGTTGTGCGGGCGCTGCCTGAGAGCGCCAGCAGCCCGATGACGAGGCCGATGATCAGGACGGCCACATAGGGCGTTGAGCTGCCATCATTGATGCGAGCTGTCACTGCCGGCATATCGCCACGACGGCCCATCGCCAGCAGCACGCGCGACAGGCCGAGGATCAGATTGAGCAGAACGCCGAGCATGGCCGTGATCGCGCCGAAGGCCACCAGCCCCATGAAGCCCGGCCTGTCGAATTGGGCCGCAGCGAGCACCAGCGGCGCAGCCCCTGCGGCGTCGGTCTGGCTGAGGACATCGACGCCGGCCGCCCCGACGCCGACGACCGCGACGGCCGCGTACAGGATCATCGTCAGTATCAGGGTGAGGACGATGGCGCGCGGGATGATAACGCGCGGCTCGCGCACTTCTTCACCCATCGTTGCGATGCGCCCATAGCCAGTATAGGCGACGAACATCAGTGCGCAGGCGTGCAGGGTGCTGGCCAGTGGCCCGCCGCCGGCATCGTGAAAGAACGGCGTCAAGTTGGCTGTCCCGTTCTCAAAAAACTGTGGCAGGCCGGCAGCCACGAACGCGGCCAGCGCGCCGATCGTGATCGAGACGATGATGGTGTTGGTTACGTTCGAGCGGCGCAGCCCGCCGAGCACGATCGCCGTCAGCCCTGCGACTGCGGCCAGCGCGATCGGCACGAGCAGTCCACTGTCAGGAACGCCCAGCCAATAGAGCAGGTAGCCGGCAAAACCGAGCGCTGCCGTCGCCGCGGAGGCGCTTTTAGCGAGCAGGAACGTCCAGCCTGCCGTGAAGCCAAGCCACGAATTGAGGTAACGATAGCCGTATTCGTAAGTGCCGCCGCTCACGGCATGGTTGGCGGCAAGCTGCGCGCTGTTCAAGCCATTGCAAATGGCTACGAAGGCTGCGGCGGCGATGGCGAGGATCACCGCCGGCCCCGCGATCCCGGCGGCGATGCCAATGCTGACGAAAACGCCCGTCCCCAAAATCGATCCCATGCCCATCATCACGGCGCCGAACAGCCCGACGACTCGCTGCAATCCTTGCCCCACGGGTGGCAAGAGGGTTCCAGTCATAGTGATGAACTACCCCCTGCCCGCTGAGCCCGCATCGACAGGGGCGATCTCAACGCCGCCGAGATCGGCTTCATTCAAAGGGTCAACATGCACATCGTGGCCGAAAGCGCTGGCGTACCTGTGCAGTGAGCGAACGCAGAGCTCGCCCAGCGGCGCATAATGCTCGTCAAAAGCGGTAGTGATGCAGAGTTTCATCGGTCTCTTCTCGATAAGCTGATGGCCAGGTTTGTTTGCGCGATCGCGCAGGCGCTGCCAAAATATTGATTATCGGCAGGCAGGGTAACGATTATGCGCCAGACAATTTTGTTCTACAACCCGATCAGCACGTCTCCGGGCAAACAGCGGCTGCCGCTCTCGCTGCTGGCCGTCGCCGCTGTGGTCGCTGAAGATTATGACGTTGAGTTCATCGACGGTAACCTGATCGCCGATCCCGCGTCCCACATCATCGAGCGAGCGCGAACGACGGGCGCCAGGCTGCTCGCCTGCACGGTGATGCCCGGCCCGCAGCTTCGGCAGGCCGTGCCGGTCTGCAAACAGGTCAAGGCGGCGCTGCCCGGCCTAACGATCGTGTGGGGCGGCTATTTCCCGACGCAGCACGGCGAAGTGGTGCTCAACCCGGCGACTGAGCTGATCCTGTACCTCTACACGCCGGTGCCGCAGGAAGGCAGCATCCTGCTCGATGAAGCGACGCGGCTGGGCTTTCGCTTCCCGGAGACGCTCGATGAATGGGCGAGCGAGGCATGGGCCAAGTTCGCGCTGCGCCGCGACCCCGGCGTGCCGTGGGTGCGCGATAAGACGCGCCGGCGTGTGCGCGACTTTGAAGTTGTCATCAACGCCTATTACCCGACCGTGACTGACCTGCGCCTGCATGGCCGTATGCGCCACCTGCTGCGCGGGCTGAGCGGCTGGCGCTACAAACTAAGCTGGTACGACTGGCCTTACGAGCTGAAGGCGCTTCAGCGGCTCGTCCACTACCGGCGCCCGGAAACGACGGGGTTCTAAAGCGCTTTCTCCGAGATGATATAGTCCGCCGTGGCGGCATTGGTCGCCAGCGGAACATCGTGCACATTGCAAATGCGCAGCAGCGAGTTGATATCCGGATCGTGCGGGTGCTTCCCCAGCGGGTCGATGAAGAAGAAAACAGCCGCAACCTTGCCTTCAGCCACCTGTGCAGCGATCTGTGCATCGCCGCCGACCGGGCCAGAGAGCATGCGTTCCACCTCCAGGCCCGCCTGTTCGCTTAGCAGGCGGCCGGTCGTCCCTGTCGCGATCAGCTTATAGCGCTGAAGCACGTCTTTATGTTTGATGTTTGGTCGCGAAGTGCAGCATGTCGTCTTTTTTGTTGTCATGCGCGATCAGCGCAACGGTCTTACGAGACGCGGTCATAGTTGGTTCCGATCGGCGCTGCGCCGCGGTTAAAGATGAGCGACAGCAGGCCTGGCCCATGCGGATAAATGCGCCGCGCGCGCGCATTGAGCGCCGCGGCTTCTGCGTAGTAAGTTTCGAGCTGCGCCATTAAAGCTTCCCATGGCTGAAGATGGGGAGACTGCGCGGCGGCTGTGCTCATGCGCCGGCGCAGATCGGGATCGTCGCGCAGGCGGCGCGCGGCCGCGGCAAAGGCCCGGCGATCGGGCGGGCATACATACCCGTTGACGCCGCTCGTCACCAGATCGGTGATCCCGCCCTGGTTGATGATCACGGCCGGCAGGCCAGAGGCGAGCGCTTCTTGCACGACTTGGCCGAACGTCTCGCGGTCGCCAGGGAAGAAGAACGCATCGGCGCTGGCATATGCTTCCGCTAGCTCGTCGCCATACAGATAGCCCGTGAAGACGGTGCCCGTGCCGGCGAACAGCGCTTCTAACTCGGAGCGCTGGCCGCCGTCGCCGATGATGGTGAGGGCGACGCCGGGCAGTCGGGCGACATCAAGCAGCAGATCGACGCGTTTTTCGTGCGCCAGCCGCCCAACATACAGGCACAGCAGCGAATCTGCCGGGCGGCCGCCGAGCAGCCGCGCGCGCATCGCATCGGTGCGCCGTCCCGGGTTGAAGCGCTGCCGGTTAACGCCGCGTCCCCATCGGCGCATGCGATGGTAACCCGCCGCGCGCAGCTCGCGCAGCGTCCAGTTTGAAGGGACAAGGGTGAGATGGCAGCCATTATGAATGAAGCGCAGCCAGTCGCGCACGACATGGCGAAACAGCGAATACCCGTAATATTCGGTGTAGCCGGGCAGGTCGGTTTGGTAGTTGGCGACGACTGGAACGCCGAGCTGGCGCCCGACGATCATGCCGCTGACTGAGACGACGGCTGGGCTGAACAGATGGATCAAATCCGGCTTGAACTCCGCCAGTGCCTGAGCGACCATAGGGTGCGGCAGCGCCAGGCGTGTCTCTGGCACCGAGGGCATGCCCAGCGACGGCAGCGGAATGACGCGGGTTTCGCCGATGGCGTGGGGGGCGATATCGGGAGCGAAGACGAGCACCTCACGCCCGGTTTGCTGAAGGTGGCGCAGCGTGATGTAGGCGGTCTTCGAGACGCCGTCAACCTTAGGGAGGAACGCTTCCGCGAAAATCGCGACTCGTTTGACCGGCGCCAGCTTCAGAGCTGGATCGGGCGGGTCGAGGGTGCATTCGCCCCCGAAAACGCGCTCTGCTTCTTCTGTCGCGAGGCGATATAGATTTTCCAATAAGTGGTGATTGGCCATCGTACCCCTTCTGCCGATGTTGTGCCAAGCACCAGCGATTGTCGCAAGTCGGCCGCCGTTCTGCCGAGAAAGCGGGTAACCCCTGTGCCGATGCAGGCTGGCGTGTGCGCGTCGCTGTTGCCGACTACTGGGAGTTTAACCATGCGGTTAACCCGCCGCGCCAGCCAATTGCAGCCGCGCGTGAAGGCTCCCGCATTGTGCACTTCCACAGCATCAATACCTGCATGTAGTAACACCTGTGGATGCCGAAGGTAACGCAGGAACGTATGCGGCGCGATCGTCGGCTCGAATGGATGCGCGATCACCGCCAGCCCGCCCTGTTCGTGAATGGCAGCAGCAGTTTCTGCCAGTGAGAGACCGGTTGGGATCGGCTCGGTTACCCACAGCGCGAGGACGTGGCCGTCGGCGCTGGTCACTTCTACGCCAGGCACAATCTCGAAAGGATACTGAGCTTGTTGGGCGCAGGCCCACAGGCTGGCTTCGATGCAGTCATGGTCGGTGATGGCGATCACATCGAGCTGGCAGTGCTCGGCGGCGTAGTCGAGCATCTCGCGGGCGCTGGCGAGTCCATCGCTCAGATCGGTGTGCATGTGTAGGTCAGCACGCCCGGTTAACAATGCGGCATCCATGCAGTGCGCTCCTCAGCAAGTAAACCTTCACCAGTGTAAGGGGAGAGTATGAAGGCGAGGCTAAGAGATGTGCAGAGTTCGGATAAACCTTCTCGTAAAGATTGTAAATCATTTACGAAGTTCATGGGTTTAGCCGGTTAGCAGCGCTTTTAGCCAATTTTGGCTAAAGGATTCTTACAATATTCATGTTAAAGTATGAACATTAAACGCTTCTGAACGGGGAGTGTTCTATGAACCGTACGTCGCAAAGTC
>DAOTYT010000332.1:0-3366 GCA_034434615.1 Anaerolineae bacterium
GCCAGAAAGACGCCGCCTTTCACGCCCACATCTTCGCCCAATACCATCACAGCGGGGTCGGCAGCCATCGCCTCATGCATGGCCGAACGGATCGCATCAATAAAAGTCATTTCAGGCATCAAAAATGCTCCCTAACCAAAATCTTTTATTCAGCCTCATCGCCGTAAAGATGGTCGAACAGCGTCTCGACCGCCGGATTGGGTGACTGCTCGGCGATCTCGATCGCCTCATCCACTTCGGCGGCGATGCGCGCCTGAAAGGCGGCGATCTCATCTTGAGTGATCAGGTCGTGTTCCAGCAGATACTGCTGCAGCCGCGTGATCGGGTCGCGCGCTCGCCACCTCTCGACTTCCTCGCGCGAGCGATATTTCGTGTCGTCATCGGCATTGGAATGCGGACGCAGGCGATAGGTCTTGCACTCAAGCAAGGTGGGGCCGCCACCAGCGCGCGCCCGCGTCAACGCTTCGTGGGCGGCTTCATAAACCGCCAGCAGATCGTTGCCATCGACGATGACGCCGGGCATGCCATAGCCCGGGGCTTTCGCGGCGACATCGGGCACTGGCAGCTCACGCTCCAGCGGCACAGAAATTGCGTATTGATTGTTTTGACAGACAAAGACGACCGGGAGCTGATGAATTCCGGCGAAACTGATGCCTTCATGCCAAGCGCCCTCGGCCGCCGCGCCTTCCCCAAAACACGTCATCACCGCGATATCGTCTATTCCCTGCGCCCGCAGCCCCAGCGCGATGCCAGAAGCGTGAACGAGATGACTGCCGACTGAACTCGAGCCGCTGACCAGCCGCAGTTTTCGACTGCTGAAATGGCCGAACATCTGCCGGCCCCCGCTCGATGGATCACCCGCTTTGCCCATAGCATGCATGAAAATATCAACCGGAGACTGCCCCATCGCCAACGTGAGCGCGAGGTCGCGATAATATGGCACGACATAGTCGTGCCCGACGCGCAGCGCCAGCGCGCAGCCAAGCTGCGACGCTTCTTGGCCGGCCCCCGTGATGACGAAATGCGTGCGCCCCTGACGGCTGAGCAGCCACAATCGATCATCCACAGTTCGCGCCAGCATCATGCCATGGAGTGCCCAGCGCAGCTGTTCTTCCGACAAGCCCACCTGCGCGTGCCGCGGCACGGTCTTGATTTCAGCCATTGATCCTCCTGATTGTCTGTAAATACGTTACAACAATTATATCAGCGATTGCGCCATGCTGGCTGCCAATAAAGCCAGATCAGTCTCCAAGGAGCTGGCGCATCCGTCATCGCAGGCAACTTGGCGCAGCACGAGCGGCCAACTTCCAGTATGATTTTATTGTCGGCCGTTCATGATTAACGCGCTTCTTGCAGGGAGAGATAGGCATGAAACACACGATCGCCCGCGCAGCGGCAGTTTTTGCCGCGCTGTTTTTTATGTTGATCGTCTGGCAAGGCGCCTTCGCCCAAACCAGCTCAGCCGAGCCAGATCCCAACGCTCGCATCACATGGCCGCCGCCGGTTTATGTGCTGCGCGGCGCTTTTGAGGTGCGCGGCTCGGCTTTTCTAGAGGATATGTTCGGGCATTTCCTTGAGTTTCGGCCGCTCAGCGATGACCTGACGCCGGTAGAAGAAGCGGGCTGGCAGCCGGTATCGCTGCCCAATGCGCGGCCGGTCGTGGAGGATGTGCTCGGCGTATGGGATACGACTGTGCTTGAGGACGGCCTCTACGAGCTGCGCCTGACCGTTCTGCTGCGCAGCGGCGAAGGGGTCATCTCTCGGGTGGGGCCGCTGCGCATCGAAAACGTTCCCCCGCCATTCGCCCCAGTCGAGATGCCCTCGCCCGAAGCCACTGCCATCGCGCCTCCCGAAGCGCCTACCCAAGTTCCCGTCCAGCCAGTCGGAGAGCCGCCGCGAGCGACGGCGCGGTTGAATGCGAACGTCCGCGCTGGCGACAGCACTGCCTATCCAATTATCGGCGCATTGATGACGAATCAAGCCGCGCCTGTCGTCGGGATCAGCAGCACTGGCTCCGGCTGGTGGGTGATCGCGCTGCCAGATGGGCGCCAGGGTTGGGTATCACCGACCGTCGTCATCGTGACCGGCGATACTACGGGCCTGCCGGCAGTGACTCCGCCGCGTTCACCTGCGCCCCCGGCCGCGCCGACGACCGCGCCCGGCCAACCAACACCAACATCGCCACCCGCCAGCGGCCTCCCAGACGCAGTGCTGGCCGATGTCCGTTTTGACCGGCCGCTCGTTTCGGGACAGGCGTTCCAAATCTTCCTCACCGTCCGCAATGACGGCCCCGTCGGGATGCCCTCGGTTCCGGTCGCCTGCAATTTCACGCCGATGGGCGCGTTCTTCAGCACGGAGGTCGGCGCGTTGGGGCCGGGTGAGCGGCGCGATGTCGCCATCACAGCCCGGCTCGATTTCGCTGGCGGCATCAATGTGACCGCCAACTGCGCGGTCGATGTCAACAACGTGGTGCAGGAGAGCAATGAGGCGAACAATTTCTTCAACGTCACCACATTTCTCGCCAACCCATAAGCGCAGATCGGGTCAAACGGGGGTGTTCGAGCTGAACACCCCCGAGTCATGACTCACATGATGCCGAATTTTGCCCACGCCTCGACCGCGCTCATCCCCTCATCAAGCGCCTGTTTAACGCGTTTTTCGCCGCGCGCTTTTTCCAGCGCCTCGCTAAAGGTTTGCTCAACCGCATCTTGAGGCACGATCAAGACGCCATCAAGATCGCCAAAGACCACATCGCCGGGGCGGATCGACACGCCGGCGATCTCAACCGGCACGCGGAAATCGATCACCTTGCCGCGCGGCCCTTGATCCTGCGCGTAGCTGGCAATTCCGAACGTCGGGAAATTCAGGGCGAGAATTTGCCGGGTATCTCGGTAGAAACCATCGAGCACTGCGCCGACCGCACCAAGTTTGAGCGCGCGCGTGCTCATCATCTCTCCCCACAGCGCATAACGCGGGGAGGCGCCAGTGCACACGTAGACCTCGTTGCGTTTCAAATCGTCGAGCGCGTGGAACATCAGCCCGAACGGCTGGGCCATCAACGGGTTGGCGCTGCTTTCGACGCTCGCCCCGAATACATCGGCTTCGAGCACGGGCATCGCCCGGCCGATCGTCACCATATCTGGACGGATTGGCTTGATCGTATGTGGCAGGAACTGGTGCGTCAGCCCGAGCACATCCATCACATCGCCAACGACGGCGGTGAACAGCTCGCGGCGCGCCAGCGCGAACAACTCGTCATCTCCATTCCACAGCGGCATTGTTCTTCCTTTCGGTTTAAGTTTTCACGCTGCACCACCCGCACGGGGCAGAGCCCTGTCTTATCCTGTTCCACACTGTAGGCAGTTC
>DAOTYT010000333.1:0-2133 GCA_034434615.1 Anaerolineae bacterium
CGATCAATGCCGCTAGATTTTGCGAAGGCCCGCGGCCCGGTTTGCATTCGAAAGTGTGGGCGTGTCCCTGCATTGCAGGAAATTGGAACGAAGCACTTACATCCCCATAAGATTGTGTCAGTATACCATACCGCCGGCACTGATGGTAGCCTCCATCAAACCAGAGCGCTCTATCGCTGCGGTTTGTGCTCGCTGCCGGCCGGCGGCGGTTTACAGGCCGTGCCGAATGCGCTTCAGCGCCGGCGCCAGCCGGTGCAGCGCGATGACGCTGGCTACCAGCGGCTGCCAGCGGCGCACTGCCGCCATCCCCGGCCGGGCTGGATCGCAGCGGTGAAACAGCTCTGGCTGCGATAAGCTGCGTTCGAGCAGCGGCGCTGGCACGACTGGGCGCGCCTGCCACGGGAAGTAGTGCGTGAATTGGCTGGCGTAGCATGCCAGCGCAGTGCGTTTGACCTCAACCGCACGATCGAGGGCGAGCGCCGCAAGCACGGCCGCGTCTAAGCAGCCACGCACGTCGCCGCCGGGCAGCTCGCGCCACTCTGGATAGATGAAGTATTCGTAGAAAACGGCCGTTTCTAGCAGCGCCGCCGACCGCGCTGCCTCGATGCCGGCCCGATGGACGGCAATGTGATCGGGATGCCGGTCATAGCGGAACGGCAGCAGGATGGTCTGCGGGCGCAGCGCAGCGAGCAGCGCGGCCAGCGCCGCGCACAACTGCGCTTGTTGGCGGCGAAGCGCGCCATCGGGAAAATCGAGGAAATGCAGATTTTTGGACGGAATGCCGAAAACAGCGGCGGCACAGCGCGCCTCGGCTTTGCGGGTTTCGATCAGCTCGCCGCGCACCTCAAGGCCGCGTGGGGTGAGATAGGCGTGCGAGGCGGCTCCATCGGTCGCATACAGGATGTGCACCCGCGACGGATCGGGCGCTTGCGCCAGCAGCCCGCCGCAGCCGAGCGCTTCATCGTCGCTGTGCGGGGCCAGCAAAACCGTTTCGCCCTGTAAAAGCGCGGCCGCCGTCGTTGGCAGAGAGCCGAACCATTCGGTCATGATCGCCCTAGTGCCCTAAACCGGCTTGTGACCGGGAAGATACCGGCGCGCTCGTGCCAGCGCCTTGCGCGCCAGCGCCAGTTCCTGCGCGTCCCAGTACCCAGTGACCGTGAGCAGCGCAAGGTAGGCGAGCACGGTCACTGGCAGGATCACGAACAGGCTGTCCAAGAGAAAATGCGCGAGCAGCCCAACCGCGCTCGCGGCCAGCAGCGGGCGCAGCGCCAGCTTAAGGTAGGGCAAACGATAGCCGATCTGGTGAATGTATACGCCGATCAGCACGGCGAACACGAGCTGCGCCAGCACCGTCGCGATGCCCGCTCCGACATAGCTGAACGGCGGGATCAGGATGATGTTCAGCCCAATGTTGAGCGCCAGCGCAACAGCCGAGAAATAGAAAAAGATGCGCTGCCGGCTGATCGCGCCGAGCAAAGCGAAGCTGATCTCGTAGATAAACAGGAAGATCAGGCTGAGCAGCAAAATCTGCAGGGCGATGACCGCATTCTGATATTCCGCGCCGTAAATCAGGTCGATGATCGCTTCGGCGGCTGGAATGCCAACCAACGTGAGCGGCAGCGCGAGCACCAGTACATAGCGCAGCGCACGTGTGTACAGGCGCGTCACGCGCGGCTGGTCGCGGTAGGCTTCTGATAAACGCGGGAACAGCACGCTGCTCAAGATCTTTGGAAACAGGTACAGGCCCTCGATCAGCCGGTAGGCGGCGTTGTACCACCCGACTTCTGCATCGCTGTGAACGAGCGCCAAGATCACGCTGTCCACTTTGTACAGCATCATCACGACGGCCGCCGTCAGGATGAACGGCACGCTCTGACGGACGATGTTCGGCCACAGCCTGATCTCGAAGCGCAGCGTTGGCAGGAAGAGCGCCCGGCTGTAGACGGCCAGCACGATCAGCAGGTCGATGACGCGGGTGATCACGAACGCCCACGCCAGCCCGACGACGCCGTAGCCGCCGAACAGCAGAGCCAGCGACACGACCAGCAGCAGCACTCGCTCCACGTAGACGGTCAGCGCCTCGAGGTGGAAGACATCAGCGGCGCGAAAGGCGAAGCGAAACAGGTATTTGAA
>DAOTYT010000334.1:0-7473 GCA_034434615.1 Anaerolineae bacterium
GCTTGCTCAGGAACTTGAAGGGCCTAAAATTCCGGTCGTCATTACCCGCATGGCATATCCCAAAGCGACCCTCATCATGAACACATTCGGTCATGAAACAGCTTCTGGTCTTCGCGCCGACGTCGTCCTTTGGAAGATTGAACCGAACCAGAACAGCCGCGGTTTCGTGACAGCTCTTTGGCTTACCGTAAAGCAACACGGGGTTTCGTTTAGTCTGAATACCTCGCCTGCTGGAACGCAAACGCTCTATGTCGCTCAAACGCCAACCGCTTCGTCCGAGGTTTTACAGGTCGATACATCGCAAGCCAAGGTTAGCTTCATTAGTGCGCCCCAGCCCTTGACGCCGCACTTTGCGCCAGGGTTTTCTGACGAGTCGTCTTTCCGAAGCCCGCTCGGGTTCGCTGAAGACGGGCTGGAGGGTTGCCTAATCATTCCTCTTACTGCGCAAGATGACTTGACTGAGTTAACTTATGATTGGGCACAGCAAGCCCTTATCGATAACCGCCAGTTTTGGCAGGGATACTGCCTGAATACACTAGCGCTCGATGTTCCAGACGACAGCATCAAGGCACTGCTCACTGCTTCGGCGCGCAATATCATGCAGGCGAGAGAAATCAAAGATGGACTCGCAGAATTTCAGGTCGGGGCGACTTGTTATCGCGGCTTATGGATCGTCGATGGTCACTTTATGCTCGAAGCCGTTCGCTATTTGGGATTGGCGGCAGACGCCGACCGCGGCATTGATGCTGTTCTGCGCCGCGTTCGAGAAGATGGTTCAATTGTTCAGTATCCTGGTCATACTAAAGAAACGAGCATCTCTCTAGCAACGCTCGTCCGTCAAACTGAGCTTTCAAACAATTGGGAGCGGCTGCGCGAGTTGTGGCCTGTCGTTCGGAACGCTGTCGCTCATATACGGTCTCTGCGTGAAGAAGCGCGCGCGCTGCCATCCTCCCATCCCGAGCGCGGCTTGCTGCCGGCATCGTTTGGCGATGGAGGCCTGGGGGGGAAGCGCGCTGAATTTACGACCACGTTCTGGACACTGGTTGGTTTGAAAGAAGCAGCCCGGGCGGCCCGCATCTTAAACTTTCAAGAAGATGCGGCAGGCTTTCAGAGTGAGTTTGACAGCCTGATGGCAGATTTTCGGGAGCATGCTCAGCGTGAAATGCGCACTTCTCCAGAGGGGTATCGTTTTCTGCCCATGTGGCGGCCCTATGATGATGCTCATGTCATGCAGCCGGGTTATGAAGGCACCCCACCCTTGTGGCATCATCTCGTCCCACAGAGTGGAACATGGGCTTTATGTCAATCCATCTATCCGGGAGAGGTTTTCGCGCCCGATGATCCGCTCGTTCAGGATCTGTGCGCGTTGTTTGAAAGCATTGATGGACAGCAGGGTATTCCGGCAAATACAGGCTGGCAGCCGTATCAAGCCGTTTGGACTTACGCAGCCTCGTTTGCAGCGCATGTCTGGTTGTATGCCGGGCACCCTGAAAAAGCAGTTGATTATTTGTATGCTTTTGCCAACCATGCTGCGCCCACTTTTGTTTGGCGGGAAGAGCAAAGCTTCTCGGAAAGCCATCACGGGCTCTTCACTGGGGATATGCCTCATAATTGGGCATCGGCTGAGTTTATACGTTTGGTGCGGAATCTGCTCGTATTCGAAAGCTTAGAATCTCTAAGCCTATTCAAAGGGTTGCCTCAAGAATGGGTTGTGGCAGATCAACCCGTGTATGTCGAAAAAACTCCTACACGCTTTGGGCCAATCACAGTGAAGTTGACGCCATTTGCAAATGGCGAGGGTGAAATTGTGGTAGAACGCGATCTGGACTGGCCACTTCAGCCTATGCAAGTGAAGCTTTATCTTCCATCGAATATTAGTCTGAAAACGCAGATGCCTGTTGAAGATGGCTACAGCATCCTTCCTAAGGAGCCACGAATAGTTTTATCTTTCTCGTGGAGGTAATCAAATGCTCAGCAGGCTCTTTTCCGACAGTTTCGTGAAACAGCGCCAGCAGATGGAGATGACTCCGCTGGCGCGCAAGGAAGCCATTGCTTTTTATCTTTGTATTCTCCCCTGGCTAATTGGCTTCTTCATCTTCCTGGCATGGCCGATGATTCGTTCAATGTACTTAGCATTTACGAATTATCGCGTTTTAAATGAACCGCGCTTTACTGGGTTAGAGAATGTCGAACGCCTGATCAATGATGAGCTGTTCTGGCAGTCACTGCGCGTAACGGTCATTTACGTCCTCGGCAGTGTTCCCGTTGGAACTGCCATTGCGCTTGGCGTGGCGATGCTGCTATCGCAAAAGCTGATAGGCGTAAACATCTGGCGCACTATCTTCTTTCTCCCCTCGATCGTTAGCGGTGTTGCTATTGCCGTTATGTGGTCATATGTATTTAATCCTGATTTCGGGCTGCTCAATATTATCTTGAGTTGGTTTGGCATCTCTGGCCCGGGCTGGATCACGAGCAGCACGTGGGCATTGCCGGCTATCATCATCATGAGCTGGTGGAGCATCGGCGGGCAGATGATCATTTACCTAGCTGGGCTTAAAGGGATCCCCAGAGTCCTCTATGAGGCGGCACTCGTCGATGGCGCGGGTGTATGGGCACGCTTTCGCTATGTAACTATCCCAATGCTAAGCCCCACCATATTCTTTAACTTGGTTGTTGGGTTGATCGGCGCCTTTCAAGCCTTCGATGCTGCCTACGTTTTGACCAATGGTGGGCCGAATAACGCTACGCTTACTTACATGCTTTACCTATACCGTAATGCTTTTCAATTTGTGAACATGGGCTACGCGTCGCTATTAGCTTGGGTCCTTTTTCTTATTATCCTCGTATTCACGCTGCTAGTGATGCGTTCTGCCAGGTACTGGGTCTATTATGAGACCGAGGCACGTTAACGATGAGAGCAGCACTTTCTTACAAAATTAAGGCTTTTTTGCAGGCTGGTGTCAGCTATCTTTTGCTTACACTGGGCGCCTGCTTCATGTTGTTCCCAGTCATCTGGATGGTTTCAGCCAGTCTGAAACCGGACTGGCAAATCTTCACAACGCCCATCATTTGGTTCCCGCAAGCGTGGATCAACACCCCCGCTGGTGAGACGACTGCCCTCATTAATCTATGGCAAGCGCCAAATGAGGATGGCGTCATAGAGGATGTGGTGCGGCTTGGGCGTCAGCGTTACACCCCGATTGTTGCGGTTGAGAATATCACGGAAGTAATGCTCATCCCGCGTGATGCAGCGGGCCGTGCGACTTCAACTCCCATCGATGGGATTAATCTAAACGTTCGTCAATGGCAGGGCGAATCGGTTGTTGCGCTAGGCGCACATGGGGATGATCTCATCGTTGTTCCTGCCGAAGCGTTGCGGGAAATTGAAATTATTTCCCTGTTTGAGTTCAACCAAGGACCCCGTGGACGGCACACTTTCATCATCGATGATGTTTCTGCGCCGGTAGAGGTGCGAACGCTCGTAGGCGAGGACGAGACTGACGCGAGAGACTATATCGCGCTGGGTCCGCAATTCGAGACCATTACAGTGGTCTCGGCCGATGCTACGGAGCAAATGCGGTTAGTTTTCGCGAACGATTTAGTCTCAATTGGAACACAGGCCGTCGGCGAAACCTTTATCGAAGTTTTTACAGTTGGCGACGAAGAATACATTCTCATCGAGCAGGCTGAGTGGCGTCCTGTCATGTCGATTGATGCGCTCAGGGAATATGCTTTCACAGTTCCGCTTTCAATGCTCTTGATAGACGCCGAACCCTCTGTGTTCAGAGCAAGTGTTTTAAGGACAGGAGTATATCAACCTCAGGATGGGGCGCCTCAGCCAGTAGTCATTCTCTCCAGTTCGCAGAATCTCGGAACTGCGCTAATCATGGAACCCGCGCATGTAAACGAGCATATTCACCTCATTCAATCAAACCAGCTGGGAGAAACCTTAGTTGAGAATGTCAACGGCTTTTCTCTGCGCGTTAGAGACTTTAGTCGCATCACGTCCGATGATCCGCTGGTCGATATAAGCCGTACGGGGCCAGTCGTCGGGCTGGTAGGAGAAACTCAACGCATGAGCCTCGTGGTTCCGGTGCAGGCAGCCACATCCGCGCGCGATGTGATGATAAACGAAACTTCACTAAAAACGCGGCCTTCGCTAAGGTTTGCCAACTACCAGCTCGCACTCACGCGAGAAATCTCGGGCGTAAATTTCGTGCGCTTCTTCATGAATTCCGCGATGGTCGCCGGTCTTAGCATCGCTGGGCATTTATTTTCGTGCACGCTAGCGGCCTACGGTTTCGCGCGTCTGCGCAGTCCAGGTAAGCGCATTCTCTTTTTCGTCGTGATCGCAACACTGCTGCTGCCATTCCCTGTCACCCTTGTTCCGGTTTATGAGATTTTTGTCAATTTGGGAATGGTAAACACGCTTTGGCCATTGTTTATTCGCTCTTTCTTCGGTAATGCCTTCTTTATTTTTCTTCTGCGCCAGTTTTTCTCTACGATCCCAGTTGAACTCGAAGAAGCAGCGCGTATCGACGGCGCTAATCGAATGCAGACGCTGGTTTATGTGCTCCTCCCACTAATGAAACCAGCGCTGGCAACAGTAACCATCTTTACGTTCATCGCAAGTTGGAACGACTTGTTCAACGCGCTGATCTACCTGCAAACCCCGCCTAACTTCACCGTTGCGATTGGTCTTAGCGCCTTTAGCGGTGTGTACAGCGCCGAATTCAACCTTTTGATGGCCGCAGCGGTGATCGTCATGCTGCCGACGATTATTCTATTCTTCTTCACGCAAAGGTTCTTCATCGAAGGAATTACACTGACAGGACTGAAGGGATGATTTCTTCGCCAACTACTGATCAGCCGGCTCAGAAGCTTGTTGTGGTTGAGCAGGATCGAACCTTCTATTTGCTGCTCGGCATCGCATTGCTGGCTGGAACCGCTTTCGCATTGCAAGTAGCGATTACGCGTATATTCTCCCTGATCTTCGACTACAACTATGTATTTGTGGTTGTCGCCCTTGGCGTGATGGGAACCGGCCTTGGCGCAGCAATTGGCTATCTTCGACAAAAACACTATCTAGGGCTTTTGAAAGTTGGCAGCCCAATCTTAGCATTCAGCTTTCTGATGCTGGCTTGGGCATTAATGCAGCATACCACTGGCGCGCTGTCGGCACAACTTATCGTATTTTTAATCATCCCATTTTTATTGATCGGTTGGCTGACAGCGCTGATCTATCGACATTACGGCAAAGCTAGCGCTGTGATTTACGCGGCTGACTTAAGCGGCGCCGTCGTTGGTTTTGTGGCATGTTTTGGTCTTTTAATTGTTTTTGGCCCGTTCGGCACGATCATTCTATTGGGGGGGGTAGCTGCATTTGCCGGATACTGCCTGTTGGTGGGTGTGGGCATCAAGCAGCGCTCTTACTTGTTGACTCTAACTGGCTTCGCGGCTTTGCTGGCTGCAGCCAATATTGAATTTAGATTTGTGGACTACCGGCCGCTCTCCATAACCGATGCGCATCCCGATAAAACCCTCATCACAGTTTTACAGGATCCCCGGCGACAAGCATCTATCATTGAGACGCGCTGGGGCGCTTTCGCTCAGGTCGATTTGGTCGAAATCGACGATCCCAGTCTGCGATATGTTTTCACCGATGCAGGTGCGGGCAGCATCATGCTGCGCTATAACCCAAATAACAACGATGAGGAAAACAGGTTTGCATGGTTACGGCGCAGCGCAGCCAGCCTCCCCTTTACCTTAGCTGAATATCGCAATGCGCTGATCATAGGCGCTGGGGCCGGCTACGACATTCTTGCCGCACGTTTAAGCGGCATTGAGGACATTACAGCTGTAGAAATAAACAGCACGATCGTTGACCTCACCCGCGCGCACGGTGAGTTCAATGGTGGCATTTTGGACCTGCCCGGAGTAAACACGATCGTCGTTGATGGGCGCCGCTTCGTTCATCAAAACAGCCAACCCTATGATCTGATCTATCTCAATTTAGTTTACAGCCAAGCCTTGCAACCAAGAACTTCGGCCTTGGCTGAGAATTACATTTTCACGATAGAGGCCCTACACGCTTATTGGCAGCGCCTAAACGATTCTGGACGAGTGGCGATCGTCACCCATAACGCTCTTGAGGGCGTTCGCCTGCTTTTGACTGCGCTCACGATGTTAGAAGAACGAGAGAACATGGCATTGGATGCCGCGCTCGATCACGTCCTGCTCCTTACAGCAGAGCAAGCCGCTAACCCTGCTGTGCGCACTTCAGTCTTTATCCTTGACCGAACCCCATTAATGGGCGAATTGACAGCATCCATCGTCGATCAAGGCAGACTGCGCCAGCTCATTCCCTTATATGCTCCCCATGTTTATGAGGACCCGCTCCGTATGTTACGCGAAGGCACAGTGACGTTAGCAGCTTACATTCAAGAAAACACAGATTACAACGTGTTTCCCACGAGTGACGATCGTCCTTTCTTTTACAATATTGAGCGTGTTGTGCCCCGGCATCAGCAAAATTTGCTGATCTTTACGTCGCTCATCACATTGGCCTATTTCGCCGGTATTTCTTGGATCCAGCCGCGCACTCGCACGCACGAATGGATGCAAATTATTTCGGCGCTCTATTTTGCAGGGTTAGGTATCGCTTTTATGCTGCTCGAAATCGCTATCTTGGGCCGTTTTCAGGTTTTCGTCGGCCATCCGGTCTTATCCCTCGTATTGACGACGAGCGGTTTACTGGTTGGGGCGGCTTGGGGCAGTTGGTTTAGCCAACGCATTAGGCTTGCGCAGCTGCCGGTTGCAGTCGCTGTGAGCTGCGCCGGTGTAGCGGCTTGGGTCGCGTTCTTCATCGTCACGAGAGATAGCCTTAACTATCTTTTGGAGCTGCCGATTTTTGTGACGATGGTGGTCATCATCGCTGTGCTGCTGCCGTTAGGTTTCGCTTTGGGCATTCCATTCCCATCATGCCTGAGGCTCGCCCATCAAACGAATCCCAACTGTATTCCATTGTTTTGGGGAATGAATGCCCTCGCTTCGGGGACAGGCGCAGTGCTGGCCGCTATCCTCTCGATGTTATACGGCTTTAGCCTGACGCTAATTGTCGCTGCCGCAATCTACGCGTTGCTGGGCATTGTGGCGATACTGACATGGAGACGTGTTTTCGCGCTTTCGTATTCTTAATTTCTTGATCGATTGAGCCAGCGCAAGCAGGCGCAGCACCGTGCAGAATGCGCAGATAGGAAATCATGTGTCCAAAACAATTCGCTATTTAGACTTATGCCAAACGATAGACCAGTCTGAAGCCGAGGATTCGGTTTTCACCTGTGGTTTATCCTGTGTCTCAGAAATTAGCCTCAAAAAGAATGGTTTTGGCCGTGCGGCAACATCGCCGGTAGATGTGTTGACAGAGGTTAATTTCTTGATCGACAAACTCGAGACCACATCTATTCAAATCTA
>DAOTYT010000335.1:0-1579 GCA_034434615.1 Anaerolineae bacterium
AGAAAGTCTGCGGCTGCCCGCGCGCCCGGGTTCTTCAGCCCGATGCGATTTTGTAGTGAACGCGACGCCGGCTCGCGCCACAGCACCGTCCCGGCATTGCCGAGGCGCGGCAGGCGGGTGAACGATCCAAACTCGACCGGGCCAACGAGCGCGGGCAGCGAAGCCCAGCCAGGCATGATATTGTCGCCCCGTTTTGCCGCGCTGAGGGCGGCGCGTTCATCGTCAAACCCCATACCCTTGACGAAACCAGCGGCGACTATCAGCGGCCACGGCAGGTCAACGCCCCCGGCGCTGACCGGACAGCGCGGCAGCGCGGCGCGCCTGAGGCCGCTCAGCATCGCGAGCAGAGGCGGCGTGGCATCAGCGCGGGCGAGCAGTCGCAGCGCATCCTCGTGGGCCGCTTCCGGCGGCCGCCGGAAGATCAGCGGACGTGCGGCCGTGTAGGCCGCGGCATAAACCGCGAGCAGCAGCCGGCGTGCCAGCATCATAGGTCGGCCTGCTCCACCGGTTGTCCCGCTCCCGGAGGTACGAGTATGCGCTCACCATCGAAGACGATGCGGCCGCGCACGGTCACGCTGGTCACGCGGCCGTAGACGCGCCACCCAATGAATGGTGACCAGCCGCAGGCTGTACGTAAGTTGTGCGCTTCGATCAGATAAGTCGCGCCGAGGTCTAGCGTGGTGTAGGTTGCGGCGGGCGCGCCAATTTTGAAGATGCGGCGCGGCGCTTCGGCTACCAGTTCGACGATCTGTAATGGGGTGAGCCGGCCCTCACGAACCGCCAGCCCCAAAAGCGGAAGGGTCGTCTCCAGGCCGGGAACGCCGTAGGGCGCGGGCGTCGCGGCTTTCTCGGCAAGCGTGTGCGGCGCGTGATCGGACTCGATCACATCGACGATGCCCGCATCAATCGCTGCCCACAGCCGGTCACGATCGGCACGTGTTTTAAGCGGGGGCTTCATCAGGCCCAATGCCCCCAGTGTGGGCAGGTCATCTTCCGTCAGGAACAGGTGATGCGGGGTCACGCCGATCGTGACCGGCAGGCCGTCAGCTTTGGCGGCCGCCAGCAGGTCGATCTCTTCTGCAGTGCTGATGTGGCAGAAGTGCGTCGGAACTCGATGGGCGCGAACCAGCGCGAGCACTTCGGCAACCGTCTCGCCCTCAGCATGCACAGCGATCGGGCGCTGAGGTGGCCATGCCCGAAAATGGGCATGGCGCAGTTCCTGGTCATCGATGGCCAAGTCTCCGGTCGTATCATTGCAGTAAAGCTTTAGGCCGCAAACCTGCCGAATGACCTCGGCATACCGCGCGCCGCTGACGGCGCGGCCTGCCCCGAAATACAGCCCCCAGTCGCAGACGGCCTCCGCGGCGATGGCAGCGCGCTTGCGGGCGAGCGCTTCAGCAGTGAGGGTGGCGGGCGGCGTGTTGGGCATATCGAGCACCGCCCAATAGCCGCCCGCGAGGGCTGCTGCCGTCTCGCTGGCGAAAGTGCCCTTATGTGACCAGTCCATCCCGCGCAGATGCACATGAGGGTCAAGAGGCGCGGGGATGAGAAGCACGCTCATCGGGCCGTCAACCCGAGC
>DAOTYT010000336.1:0-1698 GCA_034434615.1 Anaerolineae bacterium
GACGATTTACAATCAGGGCACAGCACTGGTTCAGGATCGGCGCACTTACACGCTGGCCGAGGGCCTGAACATCCTTAACTTCACCGATGTGGCTGCCAGCATCGACCCGACCTCGGTTCAGGTGCGCTCGCTGACCGATCCTGCCGGCACTCAGGTGCTGGAGCAGAGCTACCTGTACGATCTGGTCGGCAGCTCCGCCTTGTTTCAGCGCTATCTTGACGAACGCATCGAAGTGATCGCCGATGATGGGACGCTCTTCAGCGGCCAGCTTTTAAGCGGGCGCGGCGGCGAGATCATCTTGCGCGCTGATGACGGACAAGTCATCCTGCTGAGCCTGGAGAATGTGCGCGATGTGCGCTTCCCCGATCTGCCCGGCGGGCTGATCACCCGGCCCACGCTGCGCTGGCTGCTGCAAAGCGCGGCGGCCGGCTCGCAGCAGGTCGAGCTGACGTATCTGGCCGGCGGCATGAACTGGACGGCCGACTATGTCGTGCTGCTGGGGGCGGATAACCGCTCGTTGGACCTCAACGGCTGGATCACGCTGACCAACACGAGCGGCGCCAGTTATACCGATGCCGTGGTCAAACTGGTGGCGGGCGATGTCGCTCGTTTGCCTGAACTGGAAGTGCGCCTTCAGATGGATATGATGATGCCGACGGCTGTTCCTGCTATGCCGCAGGTCGCCCAGCGCGAGTTCTTCGAGTACCAACTTTACGAGATTCAGCGACCAGTCACCGTCGCCGATAACGAGACGAAACAGGTGGAGTTCGTCAGCGGGGCCGGCGTGCCAGCGACGACCTTCTACGTATACGATGCCAGCACCCCCTTCTTCGGCGGGCGACCGATCGCAGATCAGTACTATGGGCAAACCGGCGTCACCTCGGTGCAAACCTATCTCGAGTTTACGACCGACGCTGATAACGGTCTCGGCGCTGACCTGCCAGCCGGCCGCATCCGCGTTTATCAGGAGGATATCGACGGCGCCGCGCTGTTGATCGGCGAAAATCGCATCAGCCACACGCCGCAGGGCGAAGATGTCCGCATTTATCTTGGCAATGCCTTCGACCTGGTCGGTGAACGCATCCAGACGCGCTTCAACCTGCTGGCGAACAACATCCTCGAGGAAAGCTACGAGATCCGCCTGCGCAATCGCAAAGACGACCAGACCGTCGAGATCCGCGTGCCCGAAAACCTGTTCCGCTGGAGCAATTGGGAGATCCTCGAGTCATCGATGCCCTATACCCAGCTCAACGCCAATACCATCGAATTTCGCGCCGAAGTGCCACCCGGCGGCGAGACCATCATCACCTACACCGTCCGCTATACGTGGCCTCGCTGATTCACGCGAACGGCTGAAGCCACCGAAGATCCAGAGGGCGCTGCCGGTTTTAACCAGCAGCGCCCTGTTTCGTGTTATGATCATTTCAAATGTACTTAAGCTCGTCAATAGGTGAAATTGCTTGCTATGATACCCGAATTAATCACGATCGAACGCCATATTACTGAGCAGCAGCGGCGCTATCCAGGCGCACGCGGCATCTTTTCCGCGCTGCTGACCGATATCGCGCTGGCCGCCAAGATCATTGCGCATGAGATCATGCACGCATGTTTGAATACCATTCTTGGCGCTTCCGGCGCGGTCAATGTTCACGGTGAGCAGCAGAAAAAGATCGTCTTGTTCGCCGACCAAACGCTCAT
>DAOTYT010000337.1:0-2038 GCA_034434615.1 Anaerolineae bacterium
TGCGTTTTACGCCGGCCGCCCGTCCAACCTAGCCCAGCAGGTCGGCATTCGTTTGACCTTGACCGGCCTCGTCTTCGGAGCGATGGCAGGCTTCGCGGACTTTTTGGGGTTTGGATCCCATCTGCGTGCGGAGGGCGTCGAAGTGATCTTCGGCCCCCTGCAAGCGATCGGCGTCGTTGGGTCGTTTTTTTTGGCCTCGCTGGGCATTCTGATCTATGCATTGACCGGCCCTCCACCGGATACGCCCGCATTCGATGAAGACTCTAAGCCCACGCCGTCCGACGAGCCAAAGCAGCGTGACGAAAACGGCGATTGTTAACAGCCGTTTAGATATTTCCAGGCCTCTTTTTTTCCGATCGATCGCCGTGCTAAAATATGAACTTCCTTATCTTTTGCGCTCTTTCCGGCTTTAAAAAATCTGTCTCGTTGCATTATAAGGAGGCCAATCCATGCGCAAGTTGATCACTTTGACTATTGTTGTAACTTTACTATTATCTGCTGTGGTGCCCGTCCTCGCCCAAGACCGCCCGAGCATTCCTGAACTGCTCGCCAATGACGGGCGCTTCTCGACGCTTTTGGCTGCGGTTCAAGCTGCTGGTTTGACCGATGTGCTCAGCGGCGAGGGGCCGTTCACGCTGCTGGCGCCCACCGATGAGGCGATCGCCGCTTCGCTGCAAGAATTGGGGCTGACGCCTGAAGACCTGCTGGCAGATCGCGAGACGCTCACCAACATCTTGCTCTTCCATGTGCTGCCCGGCCAGTATTTCTTCCGCAATCTCACCTCCGGGCCGACCATCGAAACGGCGTTGGAAGGCGAGTCGGTCACTTTCAATCTGGAGCGCGGTGTCTTCACCGCTAATGGTGTCGAGATTCGCAACCCCGATCAGGTCGCATCCAACGGCATCGTTCATGTGGCCCAACGGGTGCTCATCCCGCCTTCCGTGCAGCGCATGCTCGATGCCGGCCGCTCGTTTGTGCGTGTGGCGCATTTCTCGCCCGACGGTGGCACCGTGGATGTCTACGTCAACGATGAACTGCTGCTGGAAGGCGTGACCTTCGGCGTCGTCAGCGACTGGGTGGAGGTGTCGGAAGGGGCTTACCGCTTCGCCGTCGTCCCGACGGGCCGCGAGCCGGAGGGAGCTGTCATCCGTCGCATCAACGCCGGGACGCGCACGACGGTTGCCGCGACCGGCATCCTTGCCGTCGACCGCCGCATTCGCTTTAACTTCTTGAATGAGGATTACAGCGAACTGGCCGATGGACGCGCGCGCGTCAGCGTGTTCCATGCCATTCAGGGCGCGCCGGTCGTCGATGTAAGGGCTAATGGCAACCTGCTGATCGGGGCGCTGGGTTATCCGGGAACGCTGGGCGATAATGACGGGTTCGATACGCGCGAAGTCGGCGCCGGCGTTTATGATATCGCGATCGTGCCAGCCGGCGCGACGGAACCGGTCATCCTCGAACTTGCCGGCACGCGCCTGCTCTCGGGCGTCAATTATTTCATCGCCGCGATCGGCACGCCCAACAACCCGCAGGCTGTCGTCGTTGCAACGCCGCAGTAGCAGCGGCCTGGCAGCGCCGTAAATTCGATGACCCGTCAGCATCGATGCTGACGGGTCTTTGATTCGAGGAATGCGGCCTAGCCTTAACCAGGGAGCGTATCCGCCGCTTGTTCGACCGTCTTGAGCTGAGCGGTATCGGCGGTGAGCTCTGGGGAGGGGGCTGCCGCCGGCCCCTGAACAACCATAGCGACTAAAGCCTGCGTCAAATCATCGCGCAGGCGTTTGCGGAACTGGCGCGGCGTCTCTCCTGCCTGCTGGCCGTACAGCGCGTAGGTGAAGTTTTCGTAGATGAAACCGCTCATCACGTTCATCTCCGGTTCCCACTGGTCGATGCGCTGCCAGCGTCCCTCGACGCATTGATATAGCTCGAACAGAATGCGAACCTCGCCGTGCAGACCGCGCAAACGCAGGTCAAGCGCGATCGGCAGGCCCGGGGTGCGTTTGACTTTACGCCAGAATGCGCGCATAAGCCGGCT